>JBJEWG010000190.1:0-1981 GCA_051884935.1 Kiritimatiellia bacterium
GGCATTGGACGAGCGTCAGCCGGGGGTGCGTCGTCCCGTTGGGGATCACCGCGTAGTTGGTGACGGCGATCTTGCCGTTGCGTTCGACCACGGCCATCTTCTTGCGGTCGAAGGGACAGCGCCCGATCAGATTCTCGATGCGTCCCGCCGACGGCGAGGGGACGCCGTGGACGAGGGCGAGGTAGGTCTTGCGGAGATTCGCGTGGGAGGCGAACTCCCGGGTGAGGGTGTCCATCGCGCGCTGGGACTTCGCGACCACCATCACGCCGGACGTGTCCTGATCGAGGCGGTGGACGATGCCGGGCCGCGCCACGCCGCCGATGCCGCTGAGTGAGGGGCAGTGGTGGAGAAGGGCGTTGACGAGCGTGCCGGTGAGGTGCCCCGGGGCGGGATGGACGACGAGCCCGGCCGGCTTGTCGAGCGCGAGGAGGTCGTCGTCCTCGAAAAGAATCGAAAGCGGGATGTCCTCGGGCTGCGGTTCGGCGGGGATCGGCGGCGGAATCTCCAGCGTGACGACGTCGCCCGGCTGCACCGTCGCGGTCGCGCGGGTGCAGACGGCGCCGGCGACGGTGACGCGGCCGGCCTTCATGAGCCCCTGCACGCGGGCGCGGGAGAAGCCTTCGCAGAGCCCCGTGAGCCAGGTGTCGAGGCGGTCGATTCCTTCGGGTGGAATCTGAAACGTCCGGATATCGGGTTCGAGTTCGTCCATTTCGCGGAATTGGCCCCTCGTCACCAGAACGCCCACTGCCCGCAGACAATCACGTAGACCGCGAGTAGAAGGTTCGTCGTGACGTGTGCGACGATGGCGGAAAAGAGTCCGAACCGGATGGCGAGCAGCCCGTAGACGAGTCCGCAGAGGGCGGCGGCGAGCGGGCGGTCATGTTCCAGCGTGAAGAGGAGAATTGTCCACAGAAGGGCGGAAAGGTCGAAATGCGAGAGGGGAACGGACAGAAAGTCGCTGTTTTGGAGCCAGCGGTAGAGGAAGGAGCGGAAGAATATCTCCTCCACGGGCGCGATGATGAAGGCGCTGCCAATCAGCTTGGCGAGGGTCAGCGGCCAGCCGCAGACGGCGGGATCGTAGGGGGACGGTTCGGACGAAGCGGCGGGAAGCGAGCCGAGGGGCCACACGAACCAGGTGCGGTAGAAGTCACTGAACTCCGGGAGCGTCCAAAGCGCGAGAACAAGCAGCCCGCCACCGATTCCGACGAGAAACTGCCCCCCCAGCCGCATCCCGCATGGCGCATTCGGATTGGAATTGGAAGGTATAGGCGCCGATATCTGATGTTTGAGGTGTGAAATCCACTCATTGAACAGGGGAAACGCCGCGAACAGAGTGACGGCGGAACGAAGGGCATAGGCCCACGCAGTCGCCGGCAGAAGGGTCTGCAAGGTAATCCACGCCGCAAACGGAGCGGTAAAGGCGAGAATATTCTTTGTTTCGCGTGTCACGTGGCATAGTGTACCATATTTCACGATGCGTCCGCCCAACTTTTCAAAATGCACGGCAGGGTGTCGCGCATCGGACCGCCCGACCATGCCATGTCGATGAGCGCGCGGTTTCGTCTAGGGGAGAACGTGATCTCGCCTAGGAGAGGGTGGGGGAGTCGCCTAGGAGGGGACACGGAATCGTCTAGGCGACTCAAAGTTCCACTGCCCAGTGGAATAAATTCTACTCGGCAGTGGAAGGAATTCTACTCGGCAGTAAAATCTCCTCCACTGCCGAGTGGAACTCTGGATCGTATAGGTGGGTGCGTTTCCTGTCGGTGGTGATATGATGGGATGTCGGCGGGAGGTGGGTACCCTCTCGGTTTGAAACTCCGAGCGTTTGCAAAGGGCTCCGCTAACGCTCCGCCTGAGGCTTCGCGCGCTTCAACGGCTCTTCATTGACTCAATGCGTCCGGAGTTGAAAATTCCGCACAATCCAGATTGAATATGGTAGACTGCGCGTGTCCGCCGAGGGTGGAGGCCCTTGGGCGGACAG
>JBJEWG010000191.1:0-10161 GCA_051884935.1 Kiritimatiellia bacterium
GTCCCCCTGGACCAGCAGCTCGATGCCCGCCGCCACAAAGAGCGGACGCGCCGCTTCGGCCACCGCGCGCATCATGTCGTACGCGGTGAACAGCACAAGCCCCCGCCCCGCCGTGGAGAAAAACAGGTCCTTCAGAAACGGCGCCAGCGCCGCCACATACTCGCGCGCCCGGGACGCCGGATCGGGCAGGAAGTCCGCCGCGAGGGCCAGCACCTGACGAAAGTAGTCGAACGGCGAAGCCGCCACGAGCGTCTTCACGCGCGTGGCCTCCAACAGCGTCACCCCCAGCTTTCGCGCCATGTAGTCGAACTTGTCCCCCGCGCGGAGCGTCGCGGAACAGAGCACCACCGAATCCTTCGCGTCGTAGAAGCAGCGCTTCATGTCCTCCGCCACGGAAAGCGGCGCCGCGACGAGGCGAATCTCCTCCTGCTGGCGGAAGCGGCGCGTCACCGTCGCCCGCTCCGCCCAGTAGACCCGCACCGGGTCGCTCGCCTTGAGCACGAACTTGCTCTCCAGAATGAACGTGGTGAACAACGCGGCAAGCCCCTGCACCTGCGCGGCGACGTCCCCGAGCATCGGCACGCCGTCCGCCGTCTCGACCCGCTGCAGCACCTGCCCGAGATCCACAAGAACCACCTGCAGCCGCGCCAGCGCGTCCTCGAAACGCGCACCGGCCTCAACCAGGTCCCCCTCGTTCCACTGCGCCGGCGTGTAGTCCGTGAACAGCCCGTGAAGCGCATACTGCCGCCGCCCGGCCACACCCTCGACCTCGCCCGGCAGACACCGAAAGCGGATGATCGAGGCTTCTGGCGCCGGCGCGAACAGACGCCGCAGCACCTCGAAGAGCGCGTCACCCTCGGTCTGCACAAACTTGATTTGCACATGGGCGCGCGTGAGAAGTTCGCGGACCTCCTCCGCCTCGCCCTTCTCGCTGAACGCCCCCTTCTGCAGCTGCCGCTCGACCGTCCCCAATACGCCGCGCATCCGCCCCACGCCCTTGCGGGACTTCGTCGCGCGCGCCAGCTTCCACAGCAGCTGCTGCAGCGCGGACTTCGACAGCTCGAACGAGAGGAAGTCCGTCGCGATGTCCTCCAGCGTGTGCGCCTCATCGAAGACCAGTCGCCCGTAGGCCGGCAGGATGCCGCTTCCCGGATTCGTCGCCTCCGCCAGCACGAGCGCGTGGTTCACCACCACCACGTGTGCCCGCAGCGCCCGCGCGCGGGCCTTCGCGACGAAGCACTTCTGCCGGAACGGGCACATCCGCCCCGCGCAGTCCTCCGGCGGGCACGCCAGCCGTGGACGCAGCTCCTCGTCGCCGAAGTCGTCCAAATCACCGTCCGGCGTGCGGTGCAGCCACGCGACCAACCGGGCGAACGCCTCCCGCTCGCTCTCCGCGAGCGTCCAGTACCCTCCCTGCATATACTCGCCCAGCATCCGCAGGCAGAGGTAGTTGCTGCGCCCCTTGAGCAGGGTGGCGCGGAACTTCGGCGCATCCTCCCCCAGCGTCCGCGCCGCGCGCGGCAGATCGCTCGAAATGAGCTGGCTCTGAAGGTTGCGCGTCGCGGTCGAGAGCACCACCGGCGTGTCGTTGATGAAGCTCCACTGCACGGCGGGCACCAGATACGCCAGCGACTTGCCGACGCCCGTCCCCGCCTCCACGACCAGATGCTCGCGCGCGTTGAACGCCCGCGTCACGGCGCGCGTCATCTCAAGCTGCCCGGGACGCGTCTCATACCCCTCCATTGTCCCCAGCGTGCCCCCCGCCTGAAGATGCCGCGCAACCCGCTCCACGTCAAGCGGCGTGCAGTCCTCGTGCGCCGGCAGACGGCACTTCGGCCCGCCCGACTGGAGGTCGGGCAGAAAGTCCGCCCAGTTCGGGTCGTCCATGAAATAAGCAAGATCGACGACCGTGTCGCCGACCTTCGTCTTCTGCGCCTCTGCCATGGGCTGTATTATAGCATACTACCTCACCCCGGGCGCGACGTAGACGGGCTTCTTGGTATCCCTGCCCTTGCGTCGGGCGACACACGGCCCTTGGGTCGCCCGACCCAAGGCCCTGGGGTCGCGCGACCCAGACCCCTCCTGTCGGCGACGCACGGCCTGTGGGTCGGGCGACCCCTACCTCACCCCGGGCGCGACATAGACCGTCGTATCCGTGTCGCTGCCCGAGTAGTACGTGAGGTAGTGCCGCCCGCCCACCTCGACCGCATTGACATTGCCCGCGTCGTGCGGACGCTTCTCGTCGCCGATCAGCACCGCCTGCGGTGCCGGCCAATCGAACGGATGCTCGAAGACGTCCGCCGCCTTCGCCACGCGGCACTTCACCACATGCCGCCCCCGCTCGTAGTAGTAGTTGTAGACGAGCCCCGTCCGCGCATCGTAGATGAGCGACGGCGAAGACGCCATCACATCTCGGATGTTCGTGCGCGTCTTCTTCCAGGTAACACCGTTGTCGAGCGAAGTCAGCTGGAACTGGCTCGCGAGCGAATCGCCCCCGTCCTCCGTCCGCGCCAGCCCGAGGAGGCGACCGCCCCCCAGATTGACCACGCACGGCTCCGTCGGCAGTTCGCCCCTCTTCATCACCGTCTCGACCGTCTTCTGCATCCAGGTGCGCCCGCCATCCGCGCTCACGAGCGTCCCCCAGCTCTGCGCGTCGTCGTCGCGGTAGCGCGTGGCGAACCAAAGCGCCATCAACTTGCCGTCCACGTGGAAAATGTCCGTGATCTGCATCGGAAACGGCGCGAGCGTCGGCTCGGCGATCTTCTCGAACGACACGCCGTCCCGCGTGCGGTAGAGGTCGTGGTGCGCCTTCGGCTGGCCGATGCAGCGCACCCAGAAGAGCGCCGCACCATCGAAATCCACCCCCTTGCCGATCATCACCTCGCCCACGCCCGGGTCCCGCGCGAAACAGACCTCCGGCGTCCACGTCTTCCCGCCGTCCACCGACGTACGGGCGAAGGCGTCGCGGCGCCCCTCGTCAATCGTGTGCCCCGAGCCGCGACTGTAGGTGCAGATCAGGCGGTCGCCCACGCTCTGCATCATCGGCCATGAATTGTAGCCCGCGCGGTTCTCCACGACGAACGCCTGCGGCGGCGCCGGGAGCGGCGTCACGCGCATCTGGACGAGGCCCGCCGGACGCTCGTAGGTGTCGGCCCGGTCGCCCGGTTCGCGCCGGAGGCGCAGGGTGAGCGGCGCGCCGCCCTTCACGACGACATAGGATTCAAGTTCCAGCCAGCGCGGCGTCCAGGGCTTCGCCGCCAGCCGGTTCCGCACCGGCTTCCCGTTCACGGTCTTCACGGGCGCACCCGGCGCCAGTTCGGCAATGTCCACGCGGTAGACATCCGAAAACGAATCGTTCGCCGAGTCCTCGTTGTTCACCACGAGAATCTCCACCTTCACGCCCCGGCACGCCTCTGGCAGCGGCGCCGTCGTCGCCACGATCGACTGCCCCACCTGCCCGCCCGAAAGCGACCACACCGGCACCACCGCCGCATCCCGGCTCCACATCTGCAACGTCGGCGTGCCCGACGCCACGGCAAAGTCCTTCGCCGGAATGTGGATCGGCTCAAACGCCGCCGCCAGCGAAACCGCGCCCACCGCCGCGCATATACACACGAACTTCATCGTCCACCTCTCCACTCATCGCACGAAAATGACCATTCCGCTGGGCGCGGCGTACAACAGCTCCGTGGGGGCCAGCGCGCCCGCCGTGAGGCGCCACATATCGACCTCCCCCGCAAGCGGACGCTCCGTCGATCCGATTCGGAACGCACCACTGCGGAAGTAGTCCGTCACGGTCGGATAGTAGAAGTTGCAGACCTTCCCGCCCACGGGCTTCCCATCCACGAACAGGCTCCAGCTCCCCATGCCGTCCTCCGGGTCATAGGCAATGGCGAGATGCGTCCACACGCCCGCGAACGCCGCCAAGTCCACATCGAACGCCGCATCGACGAACGGCGTGCAGGGCCAGGCCCCCCGCGCCTTCACCCGCAGGCGGTGCGCCGCTCCCGCGCGTTCAATCCAAATCCGCACGCCGCCCATTGCCTCGCCCTCGCCGGCGGTGACGAGATCCTGCTCGGCAGCTGCGCCCGAAGCGTCGTACTTGAGCCAGCCCTCGACCGTGAATGGTACACAAAGCGACAGCGCAAAGCCCACGCTCTCCGCCAGCAACGCGCCGCTCTCCCCCAGCGCATAACTGCCCTGATTCCGCCGCGCCGCACCCGTCACCAGATTCGTCAACGCCATCACATTCGGGATCGAGGCGCACGCACTCTCCGTCTGCGCCTGGGCCGTGCCCTCGGCGGCGAGCGGACTCTCCGCGTCCGCAAGGTTCGCGAGGCCGTTCCCCGATGCGTCGATCGGCCAGTAGGCGACCGTCTGGGGCAACGCGACCACGGACTCAGCCGGCGTCGCACAGAGGAATTCCGCCGGGGCGAGCGCGCCACGGCTCAAACGCACGGACGACAGATTCCCATTCACGCTGTTGTTGTCGGCGAACCAGCGTCCGCCGACGGTCAGGAAGTTGACGCTGGTATCGAAGAAATCCCGAGCCGTCTGCGACGCCTCTCCCTTCAACACGCCATTCACATAGACGCGCCAAACCGTCCGATCGACGCCATCAACCTTCTCGATCGTATGGACGACCGCGAGGTGGTGCCACACGCCCGCCACGAGGTCGCCGTCGGCGGTGCCGGGAATCCGCGTGTCGTCGAGGTTCGGATTGGCGTACATGCTCTCCCAGACGTAGAGCCCATCCCCTTTTCGGAAGATCCGCGCGCGGGCGCTCGCCCCGCTACAGACAACGAAGAGACATTCCTGATCCCGCGTGGCTTCGGCATCGCGCTTGTAGTAGCACTCCAACGTGAAGCCCTGCCGATCCTTCACGGCATCCATCACGTGCGAACTGCCCGTCACGAGACAGGCCCGGTGTTGGTTGTCGCCGCTCAACTTGCGGAAGCCCGTGCTGCCGGTCAGGTGCGTCCGGCTGCCGCGAAACGCCGGGGTCGAATCGGGGTTCGAGATCTCCGGCGCGTCGCCGGGTGCCGCCGTCACCTGCTGCTTCGAAGCCATCGAATCGAGTTTCGCGAAGTGACGGTCGTTCCCGGAGACGTCCTCCAGATTGAGCGCGACGCCCCGCGAGACGTTGAGCGGCCACAGCGCGTAGATGTCCGTGGCGGCCGTCCCGTTCGCCGTGCACATGAACTGCTCGGGCGCCAGCACGGCGGTGCAGACGCGCAGGCAGTCCATCTTTCCCTGAAAGCTCCGCTCGTAGATGTTCCCGCGTCCACCCGGGCTGAATGGACGGCCATCCGTGATTGGCGACGCGACCCGTGCATTGTCGCAGCCTCCTGTCCGCACGCCGTCGATGAAGAGCTCCCAGCGTCCGAACCCATTGGCACCCCCGTCTGCGTCGTAGGTCAGCGCCACGTGGTGCCACGTCTCGTACCAGTTCGCCATGTCGTAGTCCCCGCTGACGCAGGCGTTGTCAACAAGGACGTTGTTCTTTTGGTCCCGCGCGTAGATGACGAAGGAGACGTCCTTCTCGCCGGAAGCGCGGTATTCAAGGTTCCAGCCTCTCCCATAATCCGGCCGCGTGCCGAAGAGATAGCACACGGCCTGCGCGTTGGTCCCCTTCACCGCACGCTCGCAGATGCGCGGCGCGAACCACCCCTCCACCGTGAAGTCCTGGGCGAGATTCAGCATCGCGCCGTCGGTCTGCAAACTCGCGCTCGTGGCGCATCCCTGCAAGGAGCCGGCGTTTCCGCCCGGCAGCGTCACCGTGGGATTCGGCGGATTACCCGTGAACGCGCAGTCCTCGGAGGCTCCCAGCCGGGACTCGCGGAAGGCCCCCATGTTGTTGAACCCGTTCCCGCCGATGAGCGGCGAATCCCCAACGGCGTCGCGTCCGTCCACGCCGCCGTTCGGCGTCAGGTCGAGCGGCCAATACGAGACCGTGGACGACCGGGCGATCTGCGTCCCCGCGCCGCCGGCGTTGAGAAACCCCTCCGGCTCCAGCACCTCATCGGAGATGCGCCAGTAGTCAAGGACGGCGGGAAGCGGATTAGGTTGATTCCCCTCACGTGCGCCCAGCGAGAACCGATGGGCATTCCGCGCACGGATCGGAATGGCCTGCACCTTCTCCCCTACCAAGGCACCATCCAGATAGAGCTTCCAGACTTCCTTGTTGTCGTCAGTCGGCTGGTGGGTCAACGCCACGTGCATCCACGTGTTCGTAAGTGCGTAGGACGCTTCCTCCGAATCGTAAACGTGCAGATCCACATCGCCGCCGCCGCCATCCTGCGCGTAGAGAACCCACGAGCAGGCGTAGTTGTGTTTGGGCTGACGACGGAAGGAGAGCACCCAGCGGTGGGGATCGCCGCCGTTATCGTTGAACGCCGTCATCACGACCGACCATTTGTTGCTCTCCGGCAGGTCGAGGAGCTTCACGAACCCCTCCACGGTGAACGCGCACTCGCGCGCCAGGCAGTCGCCCACGCGGTCGTTGTAGAGAAGCCCCGTATCCATCCCCCCGCCGGGGACGTTCCGCACGGCCGCCTCGTTGAGCGGCCGCCATGCGGTCCGCGCCGTGTCGGGGTTCGGCGGCAGGCTCCACGCCATGCCCTGCGCCTCGGCCTTGGCGTTGTCGGCGACCACGGCGAAGTCGTTCGCGGGGTTGACGGCGCAGCGCGCGTCAATGCCCCCGTTGTTCGGGAACACCTCCAGCGGCCACAGCGCCACCGTCCGCGCCGACGCGACTCCCGCCGCCGCCAGGCCCAACCCGAGCAGAACTCTTGCCTTCATCATCGGAACGACCTCCTTCATTGATTCGTGACACGCTGAATTCTAACACAATCACGCACAACTCGGTATACTTTTGCGAATCAGCCGATTATCCTTTTGCGAATCGACGGGAAATCCCGTATACTAGCTTGCCATGCAGACCATCCTCGTGATCCGGACGACGAAGCTCGAATGCTGGTCCCGCAAGTTCGCGGGCATCCAGTTCTATGCGCGCAACCGGGACTGGCGCATCCAGACGATCGACGCCAGCGACGGTGCGGTTCCGATTGCGCCCCTCCTCGACTTCTGGCACCCCGCCGGCTGCATCGTCGAATCGGACGGCGCGGCCACGAAGCTGCGCCCCCGCGACTTCGCCGGCCTCCCGACCGTCTTTCTCGACAACTCCCCCGAACTCGTCCGTCAGGGCGTCTCGGTCGTCCGCCACGACTCGGCCCAGATCGCCCGCCTCGCGGCGCGCGAACTCCTCGCCCGCGACTTCAGGTCGTATGCCGTCATCGGCTGGTCGCGTTCCGTCTACTGGGCCGAGGACAAGATCAGGGCCTTTCGGGAGGCCCTCGCCCTGCACGGCCACGCCGCCCGCGTCTTCCGCCCCCGCCCGAACGAACAGCACGACGTCACAACCCTCCAGCGCCGCCTTCAGGCATGGCTCACCCGCCTGCCGCGCCCCTGCGGCGTCTTCGGCGTGAACGACCTCATCTGCGAAATCGCCCTCTCGGCGGCCACATCGCTGGGCATCGCCGTCCCCGAGGACTTCGCCTTCGTCGGCGCGGACAACGATCCCCTGATCTGCGAGACGACCATTCCCTCCCTTTCAAGCGTGCTGCCGGACTTCCACCGCACGGGCTTCGCCGCGGCCGAGCTTCTGGCGGAGCGCGTGGAGAACCCCCTTCTGCCCGCGCGCCTCTGCGTGGTGCCGCCGATTCAGCTCGTGCGCCGCCTCTCCACGCGCACGATCCACCGTCCGGACGCCCAGGTGAAGAAGGCCCTCGTGCGCATCGAGCGCGAAGCCGCCGGCGGCCTCACCGCCCAGCGCGTGCTGGAGGACTTCCCCTGCTCCCGCCGTCAGGCCGAGATTCGCTTCCGCGCCGCCACCGGCCACTCCATCTTGGAGGAGATTCAGAGCGTGCGCCTCGCCCACGCGATGGAGCTCATCCGCGACCCCTCGGTCGCGCTCGGCGCCATCGCGGACCGCACGGGCTGGCCCTCGTCGCTCGTCCTCTCCCGTTTCGTCCGCCGCCACACCGGCAAGACCCTCTCCCAGCTCCGCCGCGAACTCCGCTTCGGCTGACCCTAGGGAATCAGCCCCGGATACGCAGAGTCGAACATCTCCAGAAGAAACGCGCCGAATGAGATGCCCGGCTGCAATCGGGCCGCCATCGCCCGAACATCTACATCCCGCACATGCCGCCGCAGGTTCGCAAGCGCGGTCAAGGACATATCGAACGGCATACGACGCTTGGAGTAATGCGGCAGCACTTTCTGGAAACGCGGCGCGTAGTCGGTTCGCGCCATGGGGACATCACGGTGAGGGGCCCTACACGCCACGGCGGATAGAAGAACCTCACGCTTCCACAACGCGAAAGCTCCCTCGTCCAGATGCAATGCGATGAAGTCCTCGAAGTTGTGATACGAGAACCTGAAGACCGGCACGCAGACATCTCGGCTAAGATACTCCGCTTTGTTCGTGCGCGCACGATCGGAATAGAGCGGATCGTCGCGCACATACTTATCCGCATCGACCCAAATGTCGATTGCATCCTCTTCAAAGTCTTGCCGCGCCGCCTGAAAGGCCAGGAGAATCTTGTCGAAATCACCCGTGCACGTCCCGAGTGGATCGGGATAGGGAACAAACCGCAGCAAGGGGGCATCGCACCCAGGTTCAAGTGGAATATCGTTTTCGATGAACCGCTGAAGCGCGTTCAGATACGCCACATCGCTCTTTCCTTCACAGACAACGATGACCCGTCTCGTCATTGCAACCCCTACAGCGCGACCTTCGGAACACCGGAGTAGTATCCCCTGAGATACCGCTTGCGGAAATTCGTCACATTCCGAATCTGCTCGCCTTCGGCCTTCATCTCGATCAGGCGTTTGATCTTCGTACCGCGCTGGCGGTTCTTATCGACGATCATCACCTCGGAGAGACGAAGCACTGAATCGTCCAGCAACTGCACGAGATGCGTCGTGAAGATCAACTGCGCGGTTCCCCCATTGTAGTCCCGCATCTGGAAGAGCTTCAGCAGTTCGCGCACCAGAATCGGATGAAGCGAGCGTTCAAGCTCATCGACGCACAGAACGCCATTGGTCTTGAGCGCCAACAGGCATCGGCCGACCATCGTCGCCAGTCGAATTGTTCCATCGGACTCCTGGTTCATGAAATCGAATATCTGGCTCTTGCCGTCGATATCCCGATGAACGGAATTGATGGAGACCAGTTTCTTTTGGATGACGATTCCCGCATCCTGTGCCTTCCTGATCTCCGGGTCGTCCTGGTCAACCTTGTATTCAGTGATGTCTACGGACTGAATGTCGATATCCAGTTCACGAATGATGTCCACGATCTCGCGCAGAACAGATGTCGCGTCCTGGCCGGTCGTCAGGCAGATTTCGTCAATGACCTGCGGCAGGACGACTGGCTGGGTGTTCATTACGACGACCGACTTGGAGAAGTCAATCAACCCAATCTTAAGAGCGTCGTTCAGTCCCTTGAAGCGCTTGGCGATGAGCGAGGCAAACGTGTAGATGAACCGCCCCTGATCGTCCGTGCATTCCGCTTTGAGCGAACGGGCAAACATTTCGGGGTTGTATTCCAACGACGGCATCTTCAGGGATTTGCCGAACGTGATCGTGCAGCCATTGTCCACCCGATAGAGTTCTTCGCCGTCACACACGAATCGTTCATGACTCAACCCATCCCCATTGTACCGAACATAATAGGAATAGGCCGCCCCCTGTATGACGTAATCCAGCTGAAGCTCGACATCATTGCCGCACTTCAGGAGGCGATTCGGATCATGGACAAAACGGCCTGCCGGCGCATTCCGCCCGGTCATGAACTGCATGACCGTCACCAAGGCCCTGACGATATTCGACTTGCCCGCCGCATTGGCGCCAAAAATGGCCGCAATCGGCACACAACGCGCCTCTCCATCCTCGACAAACGGAACGCGCTCCATCCGCTCGTAGTCATTCGGCGCCTTCCCCTCCGCAAAGGTGAAGTCAACGACCACGCTGCCAATCGACCGAAAGTTGCTGACTCTAAGTTTCTGAATCATTTGCGCATAGTGTACCACACTTCTGCGCCAAACGACTACGGACGTGCATTTTTCCGCGCACGTCCGCAGCGCGCCCCCCCCCCCC
>JBJEWG010000192.1:0-10009 GCA_051884935.1 Kiritimatiellia bacterium
CGCTGGTCGGGTCTGTGGTCCAAGGGAACATATCGCCCGGTATCCGAGGAAATCGCACAAAACAAGAAGAGACAGGTCGAGTCATCGGCATAACTCGGGGGCGCTCATCGGCATAACTCAGGTCGGCTCATCGGCATAACTCGGGTCGGCTCATCGGCACAACTCGGGGTCGCCCATCGGCATAAGGTGGCCGGAGGCTTGCAAGAGAGGATGGTCGACTGGGGCTGGTGTGGCCTCCCTCAAGGGCCAGTCGTCGCCGTACCGAGGCCGGGGAGATATCGTTGGCGGCATGGGTGGTCACTTCGGTTCTCGGTACGTTGCCAGCCGAGCGGTGGCACCCCGAACCGCAATTTGCATACGGGAAGATCACACGTAGCATATTCAGTCGTTTAGTAGTATGGGGAATGGAACATCTTGACCATAGCCTCGTCTTGACCATAGCCTCGTCTGATGAGACGAACAATTCGTACTCCTCGTCGCCCGCCGCCGTCTTCACGCTCTAGGAGTCGATGATCGCGTCGCCGGAACTCTCGTTCGTTCCCGCTTGTTTCACGTGCAGCCGCGTATTCCGCTGTAGAGTGAGGCCGGCTGATCGGTTCAACCATTTGACCGAGCCACATAGGATTCATGCCAGCTTTCAAGACGCGCCTACGATAGTTCGGCGCAGCAGATTCCAAACTTGTGTGTAAAATGCGGGAGGTTTGGAATACTGGGTTGACTATTGGGGCAGAATATACCATTTTGTTTCCAAATTTCTGTGTAAGAGGATGTAAGAATGGAGAGCCAAAAGGAGATAAAGCTGGAGTTCTACCTCGATAAACTCATTTCACTCATGTGGAATGGGCAGGTCAAAGTCATCACGGGGATAAGGCGATGCGGAAAATCATACCTACTTTCGACTATCCGCAGAAGTACTACTGCGAGGACGTCGGCCTGCGGAATGCAAGGTGCGGCTTCAGGCAGCAGGAAGAGACGCACATAATGGAGAACATCATCTACAACGAACTTGTGCGGCGCGGGTATTCGGTCGATGTGGGGGTTGTGATGTCTTACGAAAAGGATGCCAAGGGCAAGACTGTACGCAAGGTCCGCGAGATAGACTTCGTCGTGAACCGTTCTGGAGAACGCGTGTACATCCAGTCGGCATATGCCATGCCGACGGACGAGAAGCGCGTTTCAGAACTCAAGCCGTTCTCGCTCACCGGCGACAGTTTCCGCAAGGTGGTGGTCAGGAAGGACGTCGGGAGGAGATGGTTTGACGAAAGCGGCATCCTGGACATCAGCATCTACGATTTCCTGCTTGATCCGACTGCGATCTGATGATGCGGCAATGATGATCAATCAGGATTGACTGCAATTTCTAACTGTGTCACCGTCTATGCGGACACCTCATTTACCCCAATAAAATAAGGCCGAAATGCATATCCAAACAGCTCGCGAGGGGCGGGAGGCGGCCCACGGATGCCGAATTTGACCCTTCCAAAAAATATTTTCAGGGGTCCTAGATGAGGAGAAAAGTATATCTCGACCAATAAAATAAGGGGTTGGGCGCAAATTACTCCCTCAGAGAACGCTCTTGACAACACCGCCGCGATTTGACACGGGCACCCCTACTGTGCCATAATGCGTGCGTCATAAGGCAGATTGTAGGCATGCGTGTGCCTGCGGCCCAAAGGCAAAACGAAGAAAGGATGAATGTTGGAGAACTTCGAGGACATGAGAAGGAAGGTGAGTGATCTGGGTATCACTTCATCGTTCGTTTCCTGTGCCTCGTCCAGTCATCAGCAGTAATCTGATCTTCATGCTTTGTCCGGTCTGGGAATCGGACGAGCGGAAAAAGGAATACTGAAAATGAAAAAGCTCATGATCGTAGCAGCCGCCGCACTCTTTGCGGCAGTAGGGGCAAAAGCCGACGTCGAATCGGCCAACATCGTCGGCTACACGACGAAGACGGTTGAGGCTGGCAAGTTCAACATGATCGGCGTCCAGTTCAACAAGACGGGCGATGCCTCGGACAAGATCGACATGAACGACCTCATCAAGCTCTCCGACGAGATCAAGCCGGGCACGTTCGAGTCCGACTTCGCGGACACGCCGGAGATTCAGGTGTTCAACGGTGTCGGCTATGACAAGTACTACTACATCTCCGACGCCACGGATGACGACGACGCCCCGCTCGGGTACCCCTGCTGGGCGGATATTGACGGTTACCAGCTGAAGGACGTGGACAAGCTGGATCTCGGCAAGGGGTTCTGGTTCAAGTCGTCGGCAAGCGGTTCGGTTTCGGTGATGGGCGAAGTCAGTGCCAAGGCGGATGCCGTGGTCCCGTTCCCCGGTTCACAGTTTGCCATCATCGCCAACCCCTTCCCTGCCGCGTTCTCGTTCGCCAATGTGACGACGACGGGTATTGCGCCGGGAACGTTCGACTCAGACTTCGTGAACACATCTGAGATTCAGGTGTTCAATGGCGTTGGCTATAACAAATACTATTACATCTCCGACGCCACGGACGCCGCAGATGAACCGGTTGGCTACGACTGCTGGGCGGATATTGATGGCTACATTCTCGAAGGTAACCAGGTGGGTGCGGGCGCGGCGTTCTGGATCAAGGCGACAGCCGCAGGCACGATGGGCTTCAGGAAATAGGGATTTCCGCTGCGAGCGTTTCACGGCGGGATAAAAGAAAAGGAAACTGAAAATGAAGAAAATCGTTGTATTGGTTGCCGCTGCACTGGTGGCGGTGATGAGTCAGGCCGCAATTGTCGATTGGACGGCATCGGGCTTGTCGGGCTTCAAGAGCGGTACGTTCTACCTCTTTGACTCTGCCAAGCAGTCGGACGTTCTGGCCGTTCTGGGCGCGGTCGATGGGACGAGCGCGGAAACCCTGTCGGGCTGGGCTTTGGCATCCGGTTCGGTCTCGACAAAGGGGAAGGCCTCCGCTTCTGCTACTGATATTGGTGATGTCACGGGTGTGATGGCCGTTGTGTTTGCTGGCGATTCGCTGGCCGACGGCGTGGCCTACAAGTACATCGTCGAGGATGTCTCGTCGATGGTGTACACACCTCCGGCGGGTTCGCCGGGTAACTTCCTCTCCACGCTTGCCACGGCTGGCACGGCCGGCACGATGGTCGGCGGCGGCTCCAGCGGCGACATCCCTGAGCCGACCTCGGGTCTGCTACTCCTCGTCGGCGGCGCGGCGCTCGCGCTCCGCAGGAAGCAGAAGTAGGCTGGAAGTCCAGTCCGCCACGGGGAATCCCGGCCCGAACGGGCCGGGATTTCTCTTGAGGGGGAGGCAACGGCATGACATTCACATACACCCACCGCGACGCGACGGGGGCGCTCCGGGCCGGATCGGTCGAGGCGGCGGACCGCGCCGCCGCCCTCTCCGCGCTGCGGGGGCGGGGAATCGTCCCCCTCTCCGTGCGGGAGGCCGCGCCGAAGCCCTCCCCGCGCGCGCTCCCGTGGGGGCGCGTCGCGGCGCTCGCGCTGGCTGCGGCCCTCGCGGCCGCGCTGTGGCGGGGGCTGGCCTCCTCCTCCGAAGGGGACGCCCCCGGTGACCGGAGCGCCGCAGCGCAGGTTCTCCGGACCAAGGCCGCGAAGGCGGCCCGGCCCGACGGGAGGGGCGGCGGCGCGGAGACGCCCGCCGCGCAGACGGCCCCGCCTGTCCCGGCGGCGGCCCCGACCGCAGCCAAGGCGGACTCCTCCGCGTCCGAGCCGCCACCGCCGGGCGCGGCCCTCCCGCCGCCGCGCGCGCTACCGTCGCCGACGTTCGAGACGGCGAGCGACCAGGTCATCGCCATGGCGCTCCAGGACGACGGGCGCGGCATGGCGCCGCTGCCGATGGGGGCCGGAATGGAGCGGGAGTTCCTGGAGTCGCTCGGGAGGGAGATCGTCGTCCTGGAGACGGACGACGCGGAGACGCGGGCGCTCAAGGAGCGCGTGCGCGCGGCGCGGGCCGAGATCAAGGCGCTCATGGACGGGGGGATGGGCTTCGCGCAGATCATGCGCGAGCACCGGAGGATCGCCGACGAGAACGCGCGCATCCGAGACGAGGCGACCCTGGAGGTGAAGCGGATGCTCGACGCGGGCGACGTCGAGGGCGCGGCCGCCTACAAGCGGAAGATCGACCTCGCGCTCGGGCAGATGGGCATCAGGGGGCTCTCGATCGCCGTGACGGACGAGGAGCGCGCGGCGCGCGCCGCCGCCCGCCGCGCGCGGATGCTCGAGCGCCGCGCGCGCCAGGCGGCGCGGGCCCCGAAGGACGCAGAAGAGGAGGATGCGAAATGACGAGATGGATGATCGTGGGCGCGCTGCTTCTGTGCGCGGGGCTGGTCCTGGCCGACTCGTCGGCGCCGCCGGCGCCGGTGCCGCACGTCCCCGGGCAGACCCAGGGGCGGCGCGGGCGTAGGCGCCTCACGCCCGAGCAGCAGATGGAGCGCTTCGGCGGCTTCGTGGAACGGGAGCGCGCCGGGCGGGTCTGCTCGTTCGCGGACGCGCAGGGCCGCGTCCCCGGCGGAACGCTCGAACTGGTGGCGCGGCAGATCGAGCGGACGCTCTCCATCCCGGTCGTCGTCGCGCGGGCGGAGGCCCGGGACGCCGGGGCCTTCCCGCCGCCCGGCCCCTCCGGCGGGGCCGGCGCCGTCGTCTCGGTAATCGACCTCCCCGGCCGGCCCTCGCTGCTGGTCGCGCCGGAGAACGGCTGGGCGCAGGTGAACGTCGCCGCCCTGGCGGGGGACGCTCCCGCGCCCGACGTGCTCGACGCGCGCGTCCGAAAGGAGCTCTGGCGCGCGTTCGTCCTCCTCTTCGGTGGCGGGAACTCGTCGGCGTCCGCGCAGGACCTGATGCGCCCCGTGAACTCGCTGGCGGACCTCGACGCGCGGCCCGGCCTGGTTCCCGGCCCCGAGCCGTTCAACGCGGTTCTCGACGGGGCCCGCGCGCGCGGCATCGCGCCGGTCCACCGCACAACCTACCGCCAGGCCTGCGTCGAGGGGTGGGCGCCGACGCCGACGAACGACGCGCAGCGGGTCATCTGGGACGAGACGCACAGGATTCCCGCCACCCCCCTGAAGATCGAGTTCGACCCGAAGCGGGGACGCTGACCCTAGATCATTCGGAAAACGACACCATGCGGCCCGAAATTGGATGGTTGTTCTCGTCCCATCAGGGGCGGTGGTTCACCGCCCCCGAGCGTTCCACAGTAGGATTCTGAACCACCCCTCGGCCCCCACGCCGTTGGCCTTCGCTCGCGCCGCCGCCGCGGCAATCGGGTTCCCGCCGTCCCCGACGGCTCCGGGTTGGATGTCCACGGGTAGCCGCCCTTTGTAGGAGAGGCGTGATGTTTTCCTACTTTTTGCCTTTGAATCATTGGATTCCTTCGAGTTGCCGACTCTTATAACCTTTGCTTTTTGTTTGTTCGTGTCTTCCATGACCTTGGATTTTCACGAGCTCATGTTGCCAGGAGGAGTGGAATGTGCTAGAATTGAGGCGTTTCACCCTCGCGGAGGTATGTTATACCATGTACATAGATCGAAGAATAGATCGTGCGCTGGCCGAATGGGCCGAGGACGACTCCCACAAGCCGCTCCTTCTCCGTGGCGCGCGGCAGATCGGGAAGACCACGGCGGTGCGTCACCTCGCCGAGCGTTTCGACAATTTCATCGAAATCAACTTCGAGACCGACAGGAAGATCGGAGCGATTTTCGATGGCGACTTCAAAATGTCCCGTATACTTTCCGCCATAGAGGCGTATACGGGAAGCCACATCACGCCAGGCAGGACGCTTCTGTTCCTTGACGAGATACAGGAGTGCCCGAGGGCGATATCCGCGCTCAGGTACTTCTACGAGGACGTGCAGCCGCTCCATGTCGTGGCGACGGGGTCTCTTCTTGAATTCGCGTTTGGCGAGATATCCGACTTTGGCGTGGGGCGCGTCAGAAACCTGTTCATGCATCCGCTCTCCTTCTCCGAATTCATGTGCGCGATGGGCGCGGAGGTGACGATGGATTACGCCTCCCGTGCGTCCTTCCGCGAGCCGCTCCCGCCACCGGTACACGAGAAGATGCTCGGCCGCCTCAAGGAGTTCATGATCGTCGGCGGGATGCCAGCCGCTGTCGCGGAATACGCGAAGACAGAGAGCTTCCTCCGAGCCCGGGAGCAGCAGATGGACATCCTCGCCACGCTCAAGTCCGACTTCGACAAGTACAAGACCCGTGTGTCTCCCGACACGATTCGCGCGACATTTGCGTCCATCGTCCGACAGACGGGCGAGAAGTTCTCCTATTCCGGATCTCAGTCCGAGACGTCCTGCGCCCAGGCCAAGACCTGCGTGGGTCTACTGGAGCGCGCGCGCATCGCCCTGCGCATCCAGGGGTGCATGGCCAACGGAATCCCCATCGGCGGCGACGAGAACAGGAAGCTCGCCAAGTTCATGATCCTCGATACGGGGCTCTATCTCTGCGAAAGCGGCCTCGACATCGCCGAATGGGTGGTGGACAAGCCGGCGAGGTTCGTCAACCGCGGACGACTCGCAGAAATGCACGCCGGACTGGAACTCCTCAAGTCCGGAAATCCCATGGAGGACAGGGGGCTTCACTATTGGCACCGCGAGGCGAAGAACGCGAACGCGGAGGTCGACTACATCGTCCAGTACCGAAACGGCATCCTGCCGATAGAGGTCAAGTCCGGCGTGAGGGGGTCGATGAGGAGCCTGCGGATACTCATGGCCGAGAAGCGGCTCTCCCTCGGCGTGCGCACGAGCGAGGAGAACCTCGGCCTATTGGGCGATGTCCGCATCATCCCGCTCTACCTGATCGGCGGACACGAATCCCTGCTCCGCGCAAACGGCGACGACGGCAATGCGTCCTAATTTCATTTCCATGTCGTGAGCCCCTCCGCGCGCGCAGGCGTCACCGTCCCTGTTTCGGGTCGAACTCGACCTTTATGGGGTTTTTCGGGACGGCGTGTACCTCGTCCCAGATTGCCTTTTGCACCTCGTTCGTCGGCAGGGGCGCCCACCCCTGGGCGCACGCCGTGCGGTACGAGGCGAAGGTCACCAGCTTGATGCCCAGCCCGGCCGCAACATCGACCATCCTGTTGTGGTCGACTGGCCCGGAATCGCGCGCGGAGACGGCGTCGAGCTCTGCGAGGCCGGAGAACGGCGCGAGAACGCTCGCGCGGTCGCCCCCGCGGCCCGCACCGATGGCCCACGCGACGGCATTCCACAGCAGGGTTCTGAACCGTCCCTCGGCCCGTGGCGCGTCGGAGGCGATCGGGCCGACGTTCAGGATCGCCCAGCGCCCGTCGGGGGAGGAGACGATCATGGGCAGTTTGCCGTCCGAGACGACGAGGACGGCGGCTCCCACGCCTCCGGCCTTCGTGCACACCGCCGCAGCAGAGATCGGGTCCCCGCCGTCACCGACGGTCCCCGCCCGGACGTCCACGGGCAGCTGCGACGCGCGGCGAATCTCCCCGGCGATCCTTTCCACGACATCGCCCGGTACGACCGACTGGGCGTTGACGACATGGATCGCGTTTCCCGCGCGGGCCTTCTCGACGATGCCGCCGGACGGCCTCGAAGCCCTCCGGGGGCGAATTCTCCCCTGCATCTCCACGGCGACGGCGCACATGGCGCAGAGCGCCACGAACGCGATGGCGATATCCTTCTTCATAAGTTCTCTTTCTCCTCCCCCCTCGGACGGGGCGTCTCCAGCTCGGGCAGCCCCCGCGCCCGCATCGACTCGTTGACCATCGACCGGAACTCGCGCGCGGCCTCCTCGCCCTGTTCCGACCGAACCTTCTGTATCTCCCGCACGGCCATCAGGCGCGAGTCGGCGATCCGCTCCATTTCTCGCCGATGCTCGTTCAGTACCTGCCGGAAGCTCCTCCCGGATTCAATCTCCCGGGCAATGTGGGCCCGCGCCTCCATGACCCGGGCCTTGAGCTCCTGGACCTCCTCGGAGTCGTCCTCTTCGATCTCGATTGGCTTCTCAAGCGACTTCAGGAACTCCCCCTCGATCCCCGCGTCGAGCGGCAGCGGCGGCAGGGGCTCCCCCGGCTTCGCGGAGAGGGCCATCGCGATGACCTGATCGCTCGGGCTGTCGAAGACGCGCTTCGGGCCCGTCACGAGCCTCGCCGTCCGACCGTCCGCAAGCCTCAGCCGCTCGACGACCGAGCCGTCCGCGTTCGTCGAGACGCTCGAACCCACCACTTCGACGCCCCTGTACAGGCGCGCGGGAGCACCACTTCGGGCGGCACGGGGTGGCACGACGGGCGGAAGGTGCTCCGGCGTCGCCCTAGATAAAGTGCCCCGCCGGACCTCCCTGACGGTATCCTCCTTCTGAGATACGACCTGCGGGGACTTGGACGGAGCCGGGTGATCGAACAGCAGCCAGCAGACAACGGCCGCGCCGCCGACGACGATCAGCCCAGCGACGACACCCCGCCATCGTCCGTGCGGGCGCGGACATCCCGGCTGGCTTGGGGAATTGACCCTGCCGCCGCCGTTCCAGCCCGCTGCGCGCCTCCCTTCGATTGTCTCATTCCATCCCATATTGATCCCCCTTTAGACGGAAAGCCCGCCCGCGCAATGCGGACGGGCCTTCGTCTATGGTCAATGCGTCATCGACTACTTCTGTTTGCGGCGGAGCGCGAGGCCCGCGACGCCGAGGAGCAGGAGGATGCCGCTTGTCGGCTCGGGAATGTCGCCACCCGACGACGCGAAACTGCCAGACGCGCCGGCGAGTAGAGCGTCAGCAGTCGTGGAGAACGCTCCCGGAGATGTTGCAGGTGGCTCATAAACACTTGCCGAGAGGTCAAAGTTCACATAGTTATAGGACTTAGCATCGTCGCCGGAGACGATCACGAGATACAGCGAGGATGCAGATTCCACCGTAATACTATCGCCATTTGCACGCACAGGGCCGAGCGCATAAGTACGGCCATTTTTGACGATTGTGCCGGAAGTGTTGTTGCCAAGCGCGGTGGCATCGGCGGCGATGTCCGCCACGCCCGTCCAGTCCGCGCTGATGGCTGAGACGATGTAGACCTGATAGTTCTCGGTCGCGGCGCTTCCCGTGACCTTCCAGTCAATGGATGCCGCTTGGACCACAACCGCTGAGAGCGCGATCACGGCCATAGCAATAATCTTCTTCATTTTCGTTTTCCTTTGTTTTCACGCCGCGCACCACGCGCGTCGCAAATCGGTTAGAGGGAGAAGTCGAGCGTCACGTCGCCGATCGGGCTCTTGATCCAGAACCCGCGTCCCGTCGGGACGGTCACGTCGGGTCGGTAATTTCCAACACCGTCGCACCAGCCCTTTTTCGTCGTGCTGTCGTCAACGTAGCCGTCGTTGAGGTAGTAGTATGTGGTATAACCAGTGCCATCGGCATCGAGAACCTGAATCTGCGGTGCCGTGGTCAAGAATTCATCATTCTCGTCCCAGTCAACGCCGAAGATGTCGTCGCTCGTGAAGTTCTTCGTGTTCAGGCCTAGCGCGGCAGGGTAGGCATTACCCACGAGCTTGAACTTGTTCTGTTCGGCCACTACGGAGACAACGGCATCCGAACCGACCGCGCCGGAGATCGTCAGAGCCGCATTGTCACCCGGATTCTTGAACCAGAACGAACTGCCGGGTGTGATCTCAAGATCAACAAAATTCCCAACGCCATCACACCAACCCTCCTTCGTCGTGCTGTCATCGACGTAGCCGTCATTGAGATAGTAGTAGGTCGTATATCCAGTTCCATCAGCATCAAGAATCTGGATCTGCGGTGCCGTGGTCATAAACTCATCGTCCTCGTCCCAGTTGACACCGACAACGCCCTTCATGATCTTGTTGAGATCAATCTTGCCCGTCGCGACGTCCTCGAACTGCGCGGCGAGAATCGCGAACTTCCCCTGTTCCGTGGAATCGTTGTTATACCCCACGATGTTGGCCGATTCGACGTCGGCTTTTGTCCCTACTGCCGCAATGTAAAGCCAAACTATTGGGGATGGGTGATGCCGTGCTCCG
>JBJEWG010000193.1:0-9988 GCA_051884935.1 Kiritimatiellia bacterium
AGCCAGACGCCCGAGATGTTCGCCGCGACCATGGCGCGCGTCGGCAAGATCCGCGAGGTCGTCGCATGAACGTCGCCGTCATCGGCAGGGGGCTGATCGGCGGTTCGTTCGAGAAGGCGTCGCGGAAGGCGGGGCACGCGGTCACGATCCTCCACCACGGGGACGCGACGGGGTTCGAGACGGCCGACCTCATCCTCGTCTGCCTGCCTCCGCAGGCGATCGTCCCCTGGGTGAGGGACCACGCGGCGGCCTTCAGGCCGGGGACCCTCGTGGTTGACATCTGCGGCGTGAAGCAGTCCATCATGCGCGCGATGGCGGAGGTGCCGCGCGCGGGCTGGACGTTCGTCGGCGGGCATCCCATGGCCGGGCGCGAGGTGGCGGGCTACGAGAACTCCCTGCCGGACCTCTTCGTCGGCGCGTCGATGATCCTCACGCCGTTCGAGGGCACCGCCCCGGCGGTGATCGAGACGCTCACGGCTTACTTCGCCTCCATCGGATTCGCCGAGACGGTGATCACCACGCCGGCGCGCCACGACGAGATGATCGGCTTCACGAGCCAGCTCTGCCACGTGATCGCCACCACCTACGCCCGCGACCCGCGCGTGAAGGACGCGATCGGCTTTTCCGCGGGGAGCTACGCGAACATGACGCGCATCGCCACGCAGAACGCATCCGACTGGAGCGCCCTCTACTCCGAGAACCGCGCCGCGCTCGTCGGCGTGCTGGACGGCTTCCTCGCCCGCTTCAGGGAACTGCGCGACGCCATCGCCGCGGACGACGGCGAGTCCGTCCGCCGGCAGATCGAGGAGGGCGCACGGGCGAAGCGGCAGGAGCTGCTGGACCGTCGGCGGGGGGACGAGAATGTCTGAGGCCCGCGCGTTCGGCGAGCATCTGAAGCTGGAGGTGCGCGGGGCCTCGCACGCGCGCAGGATGACCTTCGCGCTCGCGAACTTCCCCGCCGGCCTCCGCATCGACGAGACGGAGCTCGCCGCGTTCATGGAACGCCGCGCCCCCGGGCGCGACAGGCTCTCGACCCAGCGCCGGGAGCCGGACCGCGTGGTGTTCACGGCGGGCCTCGCCGACGGCGTCACCACGGGCGAAACGGTTCGCGGCGAGATCGCGAGCGTTGACATGCGCCCGCGCGACTACGGCGCCGAGCGCACGATCCCGCGCCCCGGCCACGCCGACTTCGGGCAGTGGGTGGAGATGGGGCGCATCCCCACGGGCGGCGGCAAGAACTCGGGGCGCCTCACCGCGCCGCTCTGCGCGGTGGGCGGAATCTGCCTTCAGCTCCTGCGGCGGCGGGGCATCGCCGTCACCGCGCGCGTGGAGTCGGTTCACGGCGCGACCGACGCGGACGGGATGGTCCGCGAGATCGAGGCGGCGCGCGCGGCGGGCGACTCCGTGGGCGGCACGATCGTCTGCACCGTCACCGGCGTTCCCGCGGGGCTCGGCGGCGCCCTCTACGAAGGGCTTGAGAGCGGACTCGCCGCCGCGCTCTTCGCGATTCCCGGCGTGAAGGGGATCGAGTTCGGCACGGGCTTCGCCTGCACCCGGATGACGGGGAGCGAATACAACGACGCCTTCTGCGTGGAGGGCGGCTGCGTGCGGACGGCGACGAATCGCCAGGGCGGCATTCTCGGCGGACGCGCCAGCGGGATGCCGATCGAGTTCCGCGTGGCGCTGCGCCCGACGCCGACCGTCTACAAGGAACTGCCGTCCATCGACCTGAAGACGATGACGCCCGCCGTGCTCGCGATGAAGGGCCGCCACGATCCGTGCATCGTCCGGCGGGCCGTTCCCGTGGTCGAGGCCATGGCCGCCTATGCGTTCGCGGACGCGGTGCTGGCGGACGAGGCGGCGCATCCGCGCATCTGCCTCACGCTCACCGGCTCGACGCTCGCCGAGGACCTGGCGCAGTACCAGGCCCAGCGGTATTTCACGGACATGGTGGAGCTGCGCGTCGATCTGCTTGACGCGGCCGAACGCGCGCGCGCGGCCGAGTTCTCCGCGCGCGTTCCCGTCCCCGTGATCCTCACCTTCCGCCGCACGAGCGACGGCGGCGCCTTCGACGGTCCCGAGGCCGCGCGCGTCGCGTTCTTCGAGTCCGTCCTCGTTCCCCGCGACGCGCCTTCGTTCGCCTTCGTCGATTTCGAGAGCGACTTCCGGTCCGCCGAACTGGCCGCGCTGGCGCGTGCGGCGGGGGTGCGGGTGATTCGCTCGCTGCACGACTTCACGGGGCCCGTCGCCGACGTCGTGGCGAAGTGCCGCGAACTGCGGGGCGGGACGGACGAGGTGCCGAAGATCGCCTTCATGCCGAAGACCGCCGCGGACGTGGCGCGGCTCTTCGAGGAGACGGCGGCGTTCACGGACTTCCCGCACATCCTCTGCGCGATGGGTCCGCTCGGCCTGCCCTCGCGCGTGCTCGCGGCGCGGACGCATTCCCTGCTGACCTACGCCTCGGTGGGCGGGCTGGGCCGGATCGGGCACCTCTCGCCGCATGACCTCGTGCGGACCTACCGCTTCCGCGCCGTGACGGCGGCCACGCGGGTGGTGCGCGTGCCGGCGGACGAGGTGGAGCGCGCGAACCTGAGCTTTGGCGACGAGGACGAGGACGCCGTCGCGCTGCCCGAGGAGGCCTTCACATGACACATCTCGAACCGGGGCCGCGGCGCGGCGTGCTGCGCGTGCCGGCCTCGAAGTCCCACGCGCACCGCGTGCTGATCGCGGAGTTCCTTGCGGGGCGGCACACGTCGCTCGGGCCGTCGCCGGAGGACTGCGACGACGTGGAGGCGACGAAGCGGTGCCTGCGCGCGCTGGCGGAGAAGGGGAACGAGCTCGACTGCGGCGAGAGCGGCACGACGCGCCGTCTGCTGGGCCCCGTGGCGGCGGCGTTGGGCCGCACGGTGCGCTGGGTGATGCGCGGCCGCCTCGCGTCGCGCCCCCAGATGGACTACGCGGAGATGAAGGCGGGCACGTTCAGTCTGCCGGGCGACGTCTCCTCGCAGTTCGTGAGCGGGCTGCTCTTCGCCCTGCCGCTTCTGGCGGGCGACTCGGAGATTCGCCTCACGACGCCCCTCGCCTCGCGCGGCTACGTGCAGATGACGCTCGACGTGCTGCGCGACTACGGCATCGCGGTGGCGGAGACGGAGACGGGGTTCCGCGTGCCGGGGCGGCAGGTCTACCGCGCGCCGGCGGAGGGGCCGGTGATCGAGACGGACTGGTCGGGGGCCGCGTTCGGCCTCACGCTCGTCCACCTGGGCAACGCGGTGACGTTCCCGCCGGGGGCGGCGCGCGGGCTGCTGGCGACGTCGGCCCAGCCGGACCGCGTGATCGGGGCGCTGCTCGACGCGCTGAAGGCGGAGGGGGAGGTTGCGCTGGACGTGGATGCGTGCCCGGACAGCTTCCCGATCCTCTCGGTCGCGGCGGCGGCGCGGGCGGCGGAGACGGTGTTCACCGGCACGCGAAGGCTGAGGCTCAAGGAGTCCGACCGCACGGCGGCGATGGCGGACGTGCTGGCGCGGTTCGGCGTGCGGACGGAGATCGGCGAGGACGTCTTCCGCGTGCACGGGACGGGGCGGCCGTTCACGGGGGGCGCGTTCACGTCCTTCGCCGACCACCGCATCGCGATGTCCATCGCCGTGGGCGCGACGCGGGCGGCGGGCGCGGTGGAGATCGACGACGTGGCCTGCGCGGCGAAGTCGTACCCCACGTTCTTCGCGGACTTCGAGCGACTGGCGCGTGGCTGAGATGGCGGTGGACCACAACCGGCAGCGGAAAGTCGCCGTCATCAACGACTACACGAGCTTCGGGCGCTGTTCGCTGGGGGCGTCGGTTCCGGTGCTCGCGGCGATGAAGGTGCAGTGCTGCCCCGTGCCGACGGCGGTCTTCACGAACCACACCGGCTTCGCGCGGTTCAGCTTCGCGGACATGACGGACCGCATGGACGCCTACATCGCGGACTGGCGGGAGACGGGGCTGCGCTTCTCGGCGATCGCCTCGGGCTATCTGGCCTCGGAGCGGCAGATCGACTTCGTGCGGCGGTTCGTCAAGGCGTTCGGCGGCGACGGCACGCGCGTGGTGATCGACCCGGTGATGGGCGACTACGGCAAGCTCTACAGCGGCTTCAAGCGGTCGGTGGCGGAGGGGCTGCGCGCGCTGCTGCCGATCGCGGACTACCTGACGCCGAACCTCACGGAGGCGTGCGTGCTCCTGGGGCGCGACTACAACCCCACGCCGGGCGACGGCGAGCTCGAAGAGATCGCCGTGTCGCTCTGCACGGGCCGCACGCGGGGCGTGGTGGTGAGCGGCGTGCCGCGCGCGGGGCGGCTGGTCAACTACGTCTACACGCCCGCGGCCGGGGGCGTGAAGATCGACGTGGAGAAGATCGGGCCGGACCGCAGCGGCACGGGCGACGTCTTCGCCTCGGTGATCCTCGGCGCGCTGGTGAACGGGCTGTCGCTGGAGGCGGCGGTGCGGAAGGCGGCGGGGTTCGTGGCGCGGGCGGTCCGCGTCGCGGAGGAGATGGAGATTCCGACAACCGACGGGTTGCCGTTTGAGGAGGTGCTCTCAGAGCTATGGTCATAGTCTATCCGATCAAGAACGGTCTGTACGTCAATCTCACGAACCGGTGCCCGTGCGCGTGCGAGTTCTGCCTGCGGAAGAACGGTCCGGGCGTGCAGGGGAGCGATTCGCTCTGGCTGGAACGCGAGCCGACGGTGGCGGAGGCGATTGCGGCGCTGGACGCCGCGAACCCGGCGCGGTACGGGGAGGTCGTCTTCTGCGGGTACGGCGAGCCGACGGAGCGTCTGGAGGACCTGCTGGCGATTGCGCGGCACATCCGCGCGACCGCCCCGGCGACGAAGATCCGCGTCAACACGAACGGCCTCGCCGACCTCATCCACGGCCGCCCGACGGCGGCGGAGTTCAGGGGGCTGGTGGACGTGGTTTCGATCAGCCTCAACACGCCGGACGCGGATGAGTATGCCCGCATCTGCCACCCGAGGTTCGGTTCCGGCAGCCATGCGGCGCTGTTGGGCTTTGCGAAGGCGTGCGTCTCGGTCGTGCCGTCCGTCGTCCTGACGGTTGTCGGCGAACCGGTGACGAGCCTCGCGAATCAGGCCCGCTGCCGCGCGATCGCCGAGTCGATCGGCGCCACGCTGCGCGTGCGCCGCTATGAACCCGCCCCCTGAGCCGGGGCTTGCCTATATATAAGGTATAGAGGGGCCGCACGGGAATCGGGCGGCCCCGCACGGGCTGACGCCCGTGCCACCGAACCGCGACGAGGGGCCTCAAGCCGCCTCACGCCGACCCCGGGCCGCCTCACGCCGGACATTTCGCCATCTGATGCCGGACATCGAGTCGTTTCATGCCCGACACGATGCATTCAGTTGCGCAAGTAAATCAATTTGGTTGCGCAACCAAATAAATTCAGTTGCGCAACTGAATAAATTCTCTTGCGCAACTGAATTCATTCTGTCGGGCGAGGCGGACCGTTGTGTCGGGCGAGGCGGGCCGTTCCGTCGGGAGGGGAGGGCCGTTGTGTCGGGAGGAGAGGGGCGGCGGGCGCCGATGATCTTGGCGGGGCACCCCCGTCAGTGGAGATTTCGCCGGGAACATGGATTTATCGGACGCAGGGGGCGGGTTTTTGTTATACTACCTGCGAAGTGCGGGATTCGGCGCCCTCGGCGAATGGTCGGCGGCGCGGCGTGTTGTGCTGGCGGCTGGTTGTCGGATACTTGTATTAAAAGCGTGAATATGACTAGAAAACTTCTTCTACTGATGGCCGGGGCCGTTGGGATCGTGGGCTCGGCCCTGTTGGCGGCGGAGGTGCAGTATGCGCAGTCCGTCGCGCTGGTGAAAGGATGGAATGCGTTCTATCTGACCGTGGCGCCGCAGCAGTCGGCGTCGGAGCTGTTCGCGGACTGGCCGGTGGACTTCGTGGGCGCCTATGACCAAGCGGCGTTCCAGAAGACGCGGCAGTATTCGGGGACGGGCTCCTCCGAAGGCGTGGCGACGGCCGGCTACCGCGTGTGGCACCGCGGGGACGCGGGGGCCTCGACCTTCTCGCATCCGTCGGCCAACACGGTCTACGTGTGCTTCGCCACGAACGCGATGCCGGCCCGCTTCGTCTACGGGCGGCCCTTCGCGCCGCGCATCTCGTGGCACAGGAGCGTGGACGACGGCACCTTGAACCAAATCGGCTTTTCGACCTCGGAGGCGACGACGATTGGCGATTACCTCGCCGGAATCGACGTGGACAACACGACCTACAAGACGGTCTGGGGGACGGACCCCGCCGCGCCGAGGTATGCGGTCGCGGCGAAGTCCGAGCGGATCGCGCCGGGGGCGGTGATCTTCGCGGACTCGTCGAAAGTGAGCGATTGGAGCGGTTCGCTGAACGTCTCGCCAGTCAGCGGCGTCGATTTCGGGACGAACCTCGTTCAGGCGACGGTTGAGGTCCGCAACGACGGCGCGGCGGCGCGCACGGTGAAAGTGGCGCTTTCGGTCGGTTCGGCGGCGAATCTCAAGGACGTGCCGCCCGTGCCGACGGGGTTGATGGTGAAGGACGTCTCGACGGCGGCGGCGGTGGCGACGAACAGATGGGCGGACTTCACGCCGAGCGCGCCGTTCACCCGGAGCCTCGCGGCGGGCGAGACGATGACGCTGGCGCTGGCGCTCGACCGGACGCGGCTGACGGGTCCGGTGGGGACGTACTACGGCGGGCTGCTTTCCGTCTCGGACGAGGATGGCGGCTCGAAGATGCGCGTGGTGATGCCGGTGGAGGCGACGGGCGACGGAGGGGCCTCGGGCGAGACGGCCTGGCCGAAGGGCATCTGGCTCGCGACGGCGGAGTTCGAGACGGTGACGAGCATCGGGCGGTCCGCGTGGGTGACGAACAGCGTCCCGGTCGTCAGCAATGCCGTGGACGAGGCGACGGGGGAGGTGACCGTGGTGACGAACTACAAGGAGCGCGTGGAGCTGGTGTCGCCGATCTCCGAGGCGCCGGCGGGGGGGACGATGAAGGTGAGGCTGCCGATGGTCGTGGACCGGGCGGGGAAGATGACGCTGCTGCAGCGGTTCTGGTACGGGCGCGACACGGAGGGGACGCTGCACGTGATCGCGGGGTCCGAGACGAGCGACGTGCCGCTGGTGGAGCCGCGGCGCGTCTCGACGGCGTTCCTGCCGACGGACCAGGTGAAGATTCCCGCGGGGAGCGGCACGTTCGGGACGACGGCGACGTTCCCGTTCGTCGTCTCGGAGACCTCGAACGTGAACCCGATGCGGCATGCGTACCATCCGCAGCACGACGGGAAGCGGTTCGACTTCAAGACGCCCTCGCCGAGCGGCGACGCGCTGGAGAACTACGTGGGCACGATCAAGCCCGAGCTGTTCTCGATCACGAACACGGTGAACTTCGCGTGGACGCCGACGCAGGGGACGGCCTGGAACCCGGACGAGACGCTGACGGGGACGCTGACGTGGGAGTTCGGCGGCATCCGCCACGAGAGCGTGATCCGGGCGAAGGGGCCGTTCGTGATGAAGCGCATCAGCGCGGCGACGGTCGAGAAGTGAAGAGCGTGCATTTAATCAAGGAGAGTTCAAGATGAAGAAGCTGATGACGGGTCTGGCGGGTGTGATGGCGATGGCGGCGACGGCGGCCTCGTTCTCGTATCAGGGCGTGCTGCGCGACGCGACGGGCGCGGCGCTCGCGGAGAAGAACCAGATGATCACGTTCCGCCTCTACGACGGGCCGACGACGGAGACCGCGCTCTGGGGGCGGTCCAGCTCGGTGCTGCTCGACGAGGACGGGCTCTTCACGGTGGAGCTCGGCGACGCGACCGGCAGCGAGGTGGAGGGGCTGACGAACACGCTCGACAAGGTGATCGCCGAGAACGCGGCGGGCGCGCTCTACATCGGGCTTGAGGTGAAGGACTCCTCGGGCGAAATCCGCCCGCGCCAGAAGGTTCTCGCGGTGCCGCTCGCGAGCTACGCGCAGGACGTGGGGACGGCGAAGGGCGACTTCACCGTCAAGGGCAAGGCGACGGTCTCGGGGGCGCTGGAGGTGACGGGCGACGCGGCGGTCGGTGGCACGGCGGAGGTGAACAAGCTCTCGGTGAAGAACGGCGGGACGCTGGCGGGATCCGTCAACGTGACGGGGCCGCTCAACCTCTCCAGCGGCAGGCTTGAGATGCCGGCATCCTCCACGTTCACGATCGGCGGCGTCTCGGCGGTGATCCCCGCGGGCGTGATCGTGATGTGGAGCGGCAACACCGGGAACATTCCCCAGGGCTGGGTGCTCTGCGACGGCAGGAACGGCGCCCCCGACCTGCGCAACCGCTTCATCGTGGGCGCGGGCGACAAGTATTCGCCCAAGGCCACGGGCGGCAGAGACACGGTCGTCCTGACGGTCGAACAGATGCCGAGCCACACGCACACGTTCTTCGGCGACGACCAGCTGACGGTCGGCGCGGAGAGGGACCATACAGAGTACGGCTACGACGCCGAAAGCCGGAAGTCGCACAATTACGACTCCGGGCACTACAAGACGTCCGCGGCCGGCAACGGCAGGGAGCACGAGAACCGTCCGCCGTACTACGCGCTGTGCTTCATCATGAAGAAGTGAGCCGGGGGGACCCGGACGCGGCTTGTGGCGTGGAAGAGAGACGGCAGGGCGGAGAGATGAGACGAATCCTACTATTATTCATGGCAGTGGCGGGCGGCGGCCTCTGGGCCGCGGAGAGGCCCACGTTCACGCTGGGGTCGCCGCAGCCATCGACGGTTCGCGTGACGACGAACGAGACGGCGAACGCCTGGCTCGCGTCGAACGCCGTCTTCGTGGCGACGGCGGGGTACACGACCGAGGTCGGCGAGTCCGCGAAGACCCATGCCGGGGAGAGCGGCTTCGTGCGGGCGGCGGCGGAGGTCGGCTTCACCTGGGAGCGCGCGAAGCCGGAGTACTATCTCTCGGACCGGATCGACGCGCCGGCGGAGGTTGACTGGAACGCGACCTACGCGCACTACCTGGAGCAGCAGAAGGCGGGGCGGGAGCTGGGCTTCCTCTTCAACCCGAACAAGCTCGACCCGTGCGTCTACGCGGTCAGCGGCGGCAACCAGAGCTTCGAGTGGATCTACAGGGACGGGACGACGAACCGGATGACCTACGTCGTCGCCATGAACTACTCGGGGCGCCCGCGCCGCGTCTACTGGACGGACCCGCCGTACAACGGGCCGACGATCTCGCTGGCGGGCAAGTTCGTGAAGTTCATGGGCAACGACGAGCTGCTCACCCTGCGCTACGGCACCGTGACGAACGTGGTGGGGGGCGTCTCGCAGGTGACGGAGGACAAGATCGTGAGCGGGCTCTACGTGGACCCGCAGGCGAACGTGCTGTATGCGGCGGGGCAGCTTGCCGGGCAGTGCGTGATGGTCTACTACGATACCGGCAGCTACGAGAACATCCTCGCCGTGCAGGTGGTGGAGGTGCGGCGGCCCGAGGCCCTGGAGCTCAGGGGCACGATCGGCGTGGCGCTGAAGCCGGACGGCCAGGGGTATGCCACCAAGGGGCTCGTCGCACGGGTCTCGACGGGCGTCGGGGACTCGACCGACAACCGCGGCGACTACCTCTACCAGCACGCGGGCAGCCACTCCTACTCGAAGAAGCACGGCGACGTGTTCCCGCTGCGGCCGACGGTGGGGGAGCGCTGGCTCGCCTCGGTGTACTGGATGGAGACGGACGCGATGGGCGTGCAGTGGCCGTTCGAGTTCGACCAGTACGAGAACGACTGGCCGGAGGACGGGCAGCTCTACGTGCGCGGCGACGCGGTGGGGGCGGACGGCGGCGTGGACTACGGTGCCAAGATCTACCTCGACGCGACCTACTCGGCGACGCTGGAGAAGTTCCAGGAGCCGGAGGGGCACGCGCTGGCGGTCGGCGGCGACAACTCCTTCTACACGGTCGGCGAGGGCTGGTCGCTGCTGCGCCTCA
>JBJEWG010000194.1:0-9967 GCA_051884935.1 Kiritimatiellia bacterium
AAAATAATCAAAACTAAACATAGCTCTTCTCCTTTTAGTGGGGCGATTACTTCGTTTCGTATGGTTTCATTTGCGGCGCCCATTATAGGCAAAAGCATGAACACACACAAGACGGCACTATTTTGTGCCCAAGGCACATAAAAGTACCCGGCAAAATCAACCCAATCCACCGTCATTTACTCATCGCAGATCGGATGAAGAAGCTCATATCTGTTCCTGTCAAAATTGTCATATCCCCAATCACACATTGCGTTGTTCAAGGGATAAAGCGTGGTTCCAAGATCCGTGACACGATACTCGACTTGCACCGGAACAGCTTCTATGATTCTGCGTTCAATGATTCCATCCTCTTCTAGCTCCCGAAGCTGCTCTGTAAGCGTCTTCTTCGGAGCCGTTTCAAGATAACGGTAAATCTCCATATACCTTTGGACGCCATTCTCTTTCAAGAATTCTAGAATCAGTGGCTCCCACTTCCCACCTATCACTTTAATCGTATAGGAAAATTCACTTATTACTTTTATCTTTTCCAAACCATCGCCCCTTTCTTTTGCCGATGTTACATAACCACAAATTTGTTCCCTCATCGTAGCAGAAAAGATACCACCTGACAAGTATAAACCAGAGGCGTACCCCTCGGAGAGCCCTCCTTCTATCCAGTATCCCTATTTTGCCCGCTGTCTGTCGATTCGGTGGCAGGGGCGGACACCCCTGCCAGCCTTATTCTTTATATATAGGTATATCGGCAAACAGCGTGATATATCGGCAAAATGCATCAATCCGATTTATAAGTGCAGTCAATGGGCAGTCGTTGTAGAGTCGCGTAGCCTCAGACGGTTCGTTGGAACCGCCCCTTTGTAAACGCTCGGAGTTAAAACCGAGAGGTGGCCCACCTCCCGCCGACATCCCACCGTACCATAGCCGACGGGGTCCGCCTTCTCCCTAGGCGACTCTGAATTCCACTGCCCAGCGGAATTTATTCCACTGCCCAGTAAAAACTATTCCACTGCCCAGTAGAATCCAATCCACTGCCCAGTAGAATTCGCAGTCGTCTAGGTGTCCCCGCGTTCCCTCCTAGACGAACGCACGCTCTCACCTAGACCAACCCCCTTTCCCCTCTAGGGAAACCACATACCCTTCTAGACGATTCCTCTCCACCAATCCCGTCTTATCCGCCAACCCGCCGCCCGGAGTTTAATCTATGTGGTAGGCCAAGTCGTCCACATAACTCGGAGTCGCTCATCGGCACAACTCGGGTCGAGGATCGAAGTCGGAGGCTCTAGGGGTGAATCTGGACGGTCCCGACGGGAACCTTGTCCTTCACCTTCTCAAGGCGGAGCGAGAGCGTCTGGCGCGTCTCGTTCGCACGGCCCCAGTTGGTGAACACGGTCGCCGTTACGGTTGCGGGCCCCAACAGGGTCTGCTGGCGGCTGCCGTAGTAGTTGACGAGAACCCTGTACTCGCCCGCCGCACCCGTCTTTTTCAGATACTCCTCGGGACCGTACCCCGTCGTGACGTCGTGCGAGACATAGCCGCCGGACGACGTGCGGCGATGCCCGTAGTAGGCCTCTTCGCCGTCGGGTTCGAGCACGTGCAGATCGACGTCCGTGTTGTCCACGTCCCATTCCATCGCGATGCGCACGTCCGTATCGAGATTCCGGCGGTAGTCGGCCTCGAATTCGGGCACGACGGGCCTCTTCGCCCCCGTCCAGTCCTGCCGTTCCACCCAGGCGGCAAGGGCGTTGAGCTCCTCGATCGCCACCACGGCCGTCCAGACGCCGCTGTCAACCTTCCAGGGCGTGAACGCGGTCTTGTGGTAGAACGCAAGCGCCTCCTCGATGTCCGCCGCGTTTCTGTTCTTCCGCCCGCGCTCCTCCAGCACGATCGCCAGGTCGCGGAACGAAAACGGCTGTTCCGCGCGCAGTTTCGCGACTTTCCGCAGAATCAGCAGCGCGAGGTCATACTCGCCCGCCTCCTTCAGGCGCCACGCGCACGTCCGCAGCAGCCCCGGGTCCTCCAGCCGCAGTTCCGTGAGGTTCGAGAGGATGCGCACCGCGTAAGCCGTCTCGCCGAGCGAGAAGAAGTAGCCCGCGCAGTCGAGGTAGAACGCCGGCGAGGCGGCGTAGGCCCTGCGCTGGGCCAGATACTCGGCGTAGAGGAACGCGCCGTTCGCCCCCAGCGCGGTCCTCGCGTCCTTCATCACCCGCAGATAGGGCGTGTCGGGGTCCCAGGCCTTCATCTGCACCGACGCCGCGACGGACCGCCCGCGCGGCGCGGTTTCGTTCTTCTGAGCCCCCGCCGCCCGAGCCGGGGGCGGGGCGCAATCCGCCGCCATCGAACACTCCGCCACCATATCCGCCGGGGCGGAGTCCACCGCACGGGCCCCGCCGAAGAAATTCGCGAACAGCCCACTTTTCGGGGTCTTCGGCCTCGGCGGAATCGGGTTCTCCCACCACGCCACACGCTCCGTCCACTCGGCCTTGAGGCGGCTGAAGTAGTCCTTCACCCGGCGTTCCTCCCGCTGCGCGCGCTGCAATTCGCTCGGGCGCCGCTTCACCCACCGCGCGTGCAGGTCCTGCGCGGCCACGGGCGGCTCCACGTCGTGTTCAAGCCACTGCTCCAGACGCTCGAAGACGACGAGGCTCGTCGCGGGGCTCGTGAGGCCGTAGCGGCGCCCGAGCGCGAGCAGCTCCTCCGCATGGTCGTCCGCCCGCGCGGAGAGCTCCTCCACGCGGCCCGCCGCCCACGCCGTCGCGAGCGTCGCCCCCGCGCGCGCCGCCGCGCGCTCGATCGCGATCGGGGCCGAACGGCGGCCCCGGCCATAGTCGAGGCGGATCTCCGCGCGCTCCCCCACGAGGCGCCCCAGCACCGTCACGCGGCCCCGCGCCGGCTGCCCCGCGCCCTGGAGATTCGCGACGCCCTCCCCCTGCACGCCCGCAAGCGTCGGCGCGGGGTCGGCGATCTCCGCGAGGGCCTGCTCCGGCGTCCGTACGGCGAGGTCGATCACGCGGCCCGCGCACAGGCGGCGCAACGCCGCGCAGTCCCGGAACGCCCCCGAGACGACGGCGATGGGCTTGTTCGCGCCGAAATCGACGTCGCCCTCGGAAAGGACGTCCAGCCCGTCGGTGAAGAGCAGCGTGCGGTTCTCGCAGGGCGGCCCCTTCCGCAGCGCCGCCGCGAGGGCGGCGAAGTCCGTGCCGCCGTCGTATCCGCACCTGCGCAGATGCCCCATCAGCTCGTTCCGCGTCGCGCAGAGGACGGGCCGCTCGGCGCGGCAGCTGAAGACGATCAGCTCGTAGCAGGCGTTCTTGGGCAGCCTCTCGACGACCGCGAGCGCCGCCGCCACGTCGCGCTCCGCGCGGCTGCCGGAGGCGTCCCAGAGAATCCGCCACGTCACGGGCAGGGACGTCTTCGCGGTCGAGAGGTCCGGCGCCTGCGCGTTGACGGCGAACCAGCACTCCGCGCCGTGCGTCTCCACCGCGACGACCTGCGCCGGCAGCGCGGGGAGCGCCACGGTGACGTCCTCCGTCGGCGTGACCTCCGCCTCGCGCGTCTCGCTGCGCCACACAGCCTCCGCCTGCGCGAAGCGCGCGTCGCCCAGCCCGCCTAGCACCGGCTGCGGCACCCCGCCGCCCATCGGCACCGAGATCGCGACCCGGCGGGAGCTCAGCTTCGTGCGCGGCATCGTCAGCACGAGCGCGGCGTCGCCGTTCGGTGCGTACGCGAGCGGCGTCACGTAGGCGAGGCGCACGCGGCGGGCGCCGTGCGGCGGAATCGGGTAGACCCGCGTGCGGTGGGCGTTCCCCTTCACGTGCTCGACGATCCCCGGATCGACGCCCTTCTTCACCTCCTGCTCGAACGCCACGCGGGCCTTCTCCTTCGGCACCACCACGCCCTCCGTCATCACGCCGTCGATGTCCAGCGCGTAGCCGCACACGTGCGCGCCGTCCGGCAGGGGGAACTCAAGCACCCCCTCCAGCGGACGGTCGTTGGGGTTCCCGATCGTGAACTCGGTGGTGACCGTGGCGAAGGCGCCGTTCACGCGCGCATCGACGTCCCAGGCGTCCACCGTCGTGGGCTTCTCGTCCGCGCGCAAATCCACCGGCCGCACGATCACCGGCGGCAGCGGGCGACGCGGCACCACATCCTGCGCGATTGCGCCGACGACGCAGGCCGCCAGCGCCAGAACCAACGTCCAGCACGACTTCTTCATGAGGTTGCCCTCCTGTGTGTATGTGTGTTGTCGCCCCTCAGCGGGCGGAGTTCGCCGCCTTCAGAAGAGCCTTCAGCTCCTCGTACCAGGCGTCGGTATCGACTTCGTCCGGCGTGAGGAAGAGCAGACGCTCCTTGATGTTCTGCGGCAGCGGCTTCGGGAACGGGATGACCTCCGGGGGACGGAAGTCCGGCCCGCGGAAGTAGATCGGCGACGCGGCGGCGCGGGGATTCGGCTGGCCCGCATTCCGAAGCACCGCCACGTACCAGGCGTTCTCCTTCTCGACGAGATCGCGGCGCAGGACGAAGTGCCCGTCCGGCGGCGCGGTGAAGGTCTCCTCCGCGAACGTCTCGCCATTGCGGATCACCTGAACCGTGAAGCGTTTCCCCGGGTCGGCGTAGACATCCACCGTCAGGTGCCGCGTCGCGTCGCCCGGCGCGAACTTGTCCCCGCTCGTCTTCCCGTCGATTTCGAGGATCACGCCCGCGCCACGGTAGGAGACCATCGTGCGGCCCTCGTTGAACGCCTTGAGGATGGAGGCGTTGTCCAGCTTGTCGAGCTTCGCGTAGGTCGCGTGGCTCGACCCCGGCGAACGCCCCACGTCGAACGCCGCATCGCTCGTCCCCGAGCAGGCGAGCGTGTAGCCGCGGTTGAGCAGGCGATACCAGAACTTCTCTGCGCGCACCTCGGGGAAGTAGAGGAAATCGACGACGGGCACAAGGTCCGGGCGGCAGAGCAGCCACAGCATCAGCTCGTTGTTGATCATCCCGTACATCTTGCGCCCGGTCTTCTTGTCCGTCCGCACCACGTCCCCGTAGATCGGGTGCACGGGCACGGCGAGCCCGCCGCGCGCGTAGATCGTGCGCTCCGCGAGTTCGAGGTTCGTCACGCGGTCCTCGCGGTAGTCCGGCCCGTAGTCCTTGGTCGTGAGCGGCCCCACGCCGACGTCGCCGAAGTGGCCGTAGATGTTCTTCGGGAACTCGTTGTTGACGCGCAGGAAGAGCCGGTCGTTGGAGAGGTATTCGCAGAGCTTCCCGTGGTCGAGCGGATACTCGTCGTTCGCGTGCGCCTGCGAGAGCCAGATCCAGTCGAACCGCTCGGCGCGGCAGATGAAGTTCATCTGCTGGATGTTCGCGCGGTAGAAGTTCTCGCCGTGGACGACGTGCGCGTGGAAGTCGCCCTTGAACCAGCCCCTCTTCCGCAGTTCGGGGAAGTCCGGCGTCTCGACAATCTTCACCTCGCCCGTCGCCGTGAAGCAATACTCGCCCAGCGTCCAGAAGAGGCGGTTCCGCTCGTGCCACACGCCCTTCGGCGCGGGGTAGCCGCCGATGGGCGTGCCCGCGAAGTCGAAGCCGCGCACGGGCGCGCCGGAGTCCGTGATCACCAACTGGGCGGGATGCCCGAGGTTCCCGTGCACGACCCGGCGCTGCGGGTCCGGGCGCGCCCAGAGCGGCAGATTGACGGGGCATCTCGCCGGCACCACGAGCCACGGGCGCACCGCTTCGCCGAAGCCGTCCTTCATCGCCTTTAGGCAGTAGACGCCCTGGGCAGGCAACGTGATCTCGTAGTGGCCGCGGGCGTCCGCCTGAACGATCTCGCCGGAGTTGGCGACCACCCACGCGCCGGGGTCGGTGCGTCCCGTCACGCGGCAGGGGTGGAACTCGGCAAGATCGCCCTGCGGGGCCGCCTCGTGCGCGGGATGCGCGAACACGGCGAAGGGAACCAGCAGCAGACTCGTCAATCGCCTCATATCCACCTCCTTGGGAATCGACGGGGCTACTCGGTGAAGCCGAGCACGTCCCGCATGTCGTATTTGCCGGGTCCGCGCCCGGCGGCCCAGAGCGCGGCGCGCAACGCGCCGGCGGCGAACGCCTCGCGGCTCTGCGCCTTGTGCGTGATCTCCACGCGCTCAAGCTCGCCCGCGAACATCACGGTGTGGTCGCCCACGACGGACCCGCCGCGCAGCGCGTGGAGGGCGATCTGCCCTTCCGGACGCTCCCCGACGAGGCCCTTGCGGCCGTAGCACGCCACCTCGTCGAGCTTCACGGCGCGCCCCTCGGCGGCGGCGTTCGCCAGCATGAGGGCCGTGCCGGAGGGCGCGTCCTTCTTGTGCCGGTGGTGCATCTCGACGACCTCGACGTCGTACTGCGGCCCCAGCACGGCGGCGGCCTGGCGCACAAGCGCGAGCAGCAGGTTCACGCCCAGCGAATAGTTCGCCGCCTGCACGAGCGGAATCTTCGCGGCGCACGCATCCACGCGCGCCTGCTCCTCGGCCGTGAGGCCCGTCGTGCCAATGACGTAGGCGACGCCCTCGGCGGCGGCCTTTTCGACGTTCGGCGCGACGGCGGCGTGGAAGGAGAAGTCCACCACGGCCTCCGTGCCCACCGGCCACGTCGCGTCGTAGCCCGCCGCGACATCGACCTTCGCGACGACCTCAAGATTCGCATCCGCCTCGGCGAGCTTCACGAGCATCTGCCCCATCCGCCCCGCCGCGCCCAGAATCGCAACCTTCATCGCCAGTCCTCCACGCACTTAGACAAGCCCCAGCGCCGCCAGCGTCCCGCGCATCTGCTCGCGCTTCTCCGCCGTCGTCTCGCAGAGCGGCAGACGGAACTGCAAATCGATCTTCTTCATCAGCGCGAGCGCCTCCTTCACCATGATGGGGTTCGTGTCGATGAAGAGATCGTGGAAGAGGGCGTAGTATTTGAGATGCAGCGCGCGCGCCGCCGCCATGTCGCCCGCGAGGGCCGTGCGCACGAAGTCGCTCATCTCCCTCGGAATCACGTTGGAGGCCACGGAGATGACGCCCTCCGCGCCCACGCTCACCATCGGCAGCACGAGCGAGTCGTCGCCGGAGAGCACCGTGAAGTCGGGGCAGCGGGCCTTGATCGCGCTCACGCGGTCCACGCTGCCGCCCGCCTCCTTGATCGCCACCACGTTCGGATGGCGGGCGAGGCGCGCGACGACGTCGAGTGGAATCTCCTTGCCGCTGCGGCCCGGCACGTTGTAGAGCACCACGGGCAGACCCAGGTCCGCAATCGTCGCGAAGTGGCGGTAGATGCCCTCGGCGTTCGGCTTGTTGTAGTAGGGCGTCACCTGCAGCGAGGCGTCCGCGCCGCCCGCCGCGATGGCCGCCCGCGTGAGGGAGAGGGCCTCGGCGGTCGAGTTGGCGCCCGTGCCGGCGATGATCTTCACCCGCCCCGCCGCGAACTCGATCGTCTTCTCGATGACCTTGTGGTGCTCCTCGTGGGAGAGGGTCGGCGACTCGCCGCTCGTCCCCACGGTGCAGACGCCCTCCACGCCGTTCTCGCACTGCCAGTCCACAAACGCCTTGAGCGCACCGTAATCGATGTTGTCGTGCGCATCGAACGGGGTCACCATCGCGGTGATCGTGCCTTGAAGTTTCAGCATGTCAAATCTCCTCTTTGCAGGTCGAATCATTATATCACAGATTCGACCCGCAGAGGAGTTCGGCGCGGGCGGGCGCCGCCCGCTCAGCGTCCGTAGCGGAACGTGCAGGTGTCGCCGGCGGTTTCGCGCATGATCTCGTCCCACTCGGCGGGACGCGCCTCGCCCGGCTTCAGCGGCCGCGGGAAGAAGAAGTCGTTCTGCACGAAGGAGAGCGTCGCGCGGTCGGCCTGCGTCCGGAACGTCGCGAAGCCGATGTTGCCCCACCAGCCCGTCGAGGGCAGGCACGCGGAGCGGACGACGTGCGGCTTCGAATAGCCGCAGTGGAACCACTCCTTGTACCAGCGGTGGTTGTGGCCGTGGACGTAGCCGGCGAAGTTCGGGTTGTCCTCCAGGTGCTGAATCAGCTTCTTGCCCCTCACGACGAGTTCCTTCGAGGGGTGGTGCGCCCCGCAGAGGAACGGACGCTTCGCCGCCTTCGCGAACGCGAACAGCCAATCCGCCTGCGCCTCGTCGAGCGCCCCGCTCACGGCGTTTCCCGAGCCCTCGCCCTTCGGGTTCTCCTGAAGCGTGTCGAGCAGCACGAAGTCCGCCGTGCCGAGATCGACCACCGAGACCACGCGCCCGGGCACGGGGGTGATCTCCTTCTGGCGCGGATGGAAGCGGAAGAGAGGCTCGCGGTGGTCGTGGTTGCCCGTCGTGAGATACACGTCGATGCCCGCGTCCTTGAGCCGCTGGATGAGGGGGGCCGATTCCGCGTAGTCCTCGGAACGTCCGACCCAGAGCGCGATGTCGCCGAAGATGAGCGCGCGCTTCGGGCGCGGGTTCATCGCGAGCACCTGCTCCACCGCCTTCTCGAACAGCGGGTTCTGGTAGGTGGGTTGCCCCTTCACGTTCTTCCCGCTCACGTGGATGTCGGAGAGGAAGACGGAGAGGCTGGGATCGACCGCGGCCGTCCCGCAGGTCGCCCCCCGCGCGCCCGCGCAGCCGACGACCGTCGGCGCGCAGGCCGCGCAGGCTCCCAGCGACAGGAAGCCCCGTCTGCTGAGGTCACACACAGTAGAACTCCCCCCAGCCCTTGCGGGGCGTTCCCTTCGAGCCCTTCAAGAGCGCGTTCGCCTCCTCGTCGCCCACGACGACCTTCTTCGCGGGGTCGAACTTGAAGCTGCGGTTGAGGCGCTGCGCGATGCACCCGAGGCAGAACACCTCGCTGAGCGGACCCGCCACCGAGAACGGCGAGCGCGTCTGCTCCTGCCCCATCACGGAGAGGAGGAAGTTCTTGTAGTGGTTGGAACCCGGCTTCGGGTAGGCCGGCGCCTTCTCGCCGTCGCAGCGGAAGATCGCCGCGCCGTGCGAGCCGCCCTGCCAGTAGGTGCCGTCCGAAAGGCCGAAGAACTTGCCGGGGTTGAGCTTGCGCGCCTTGTCGGCAACCGAACCCTTCGCCGTCGGGATGTCCTTGCCCCAGTCCACGGCCTTGTGCCCCTTCGGCAGCTGCGGGATGTTCTTCACGCCCTCGTACCACTCAAGGTCGATGGCGGGCCGCTTCCCCTTCGCGCCGAACTTGAAGACGAGCGTGTCCTGCATCGGGAACACGAAGGGATTCCACCCCTCGACGTCCTTGATCTGGACCTCCGTGGGCAGCCCCAGCTCGAAGAAGCGGTGCATCGTATCCATCGTGTGCGCGCCCCAGTCGCCCAGGCAGCCGTTGCCGAAGTCGTACCAGCTGCGCCACTCGCCCTGCACGTAGTCCTTGGAGTAGTCGTGATGGCTGGCCGTGCCCAGCCAGGTGTCCCAGTCGATGCCCTTCGGCATCGTCTCGCCCGTGGGGAACGCGGCGACCTTGCCGTTCCACTTGTGCCAGCGGCGGGGGTTGTTCATGTGCGCGACGAGGCGCGTCAGCTTCGAGACGTCCAGCACGCCGGTCTCGACGTAGTGCTTGAACTGGAAGTAGTTGTTGCCGGAGTGCCCCTGGTTGCCCATCTGGGTGACCACGCCGTACTTCCTCTCCGCCGCCATCAGCAGCTCGCACTCCTCGAAGGTGTGCGCGAGCGGCTTCTCGGAGAACACGCCGAGCCCGCGCTTCATCGCGGCCATCAGCGCGGGGAAGTGCGAGAAGTCCGGGTTCATCACGGCGACGGCGTCGATCTTGCCGTCCATCGCGTCCAGCATCTTGCGGAAGTCGCGGAAACGGGGCACGTTCGGGTACTGCTTGAGCGCGGCGACGCACTGCTTGCCGTCAAGGTCCGTGTCGCAGAGCGCGGCGATCTGGACGAGGCCGGTCTTCTCGAACTCCCGGATGTCGTTCCAGGCCTGCTGGCCGATGCCGACACACGCAAGGCGCACCTTGCC
>JBJEWG010000195.1:0-9887 GCA_051884935.1 Kiritimatiellia bacterium
AGACCTTGGAGAACTTCGAGACGCCCGTGAGAAACGTGAAGCGCTGCTTCGCCTCCGTATATTTGATCACCCCATAGAACGGCTTGAGCTCGTCGCGGAACTGCGTGATGTCCGGGCGGGAGAGATGCGGCAGAAGCGGCTTGTCGTATTCGTCGATCAAGACAACGCACTGCCCGTCGGGCGAAGTCCGCGCCACGTCTTCGATCAAGTTGCGGAACACAATCGATGGCAGCTCCGCCTCGCGGAGAGGAACTCCCAATCGCTCAGACTCCGTCTCCATCAACCTGAACAGGAACTCCCTCAGCTCGGCAATCGTGCCAGACTGCGCCGTCCCCATGTCCAGATGAATCACCGGCCACGTCTTCGACCAGTCCCACCGATCCTCGATGGCCAGCCCCTGGAACAACTCCCTACGTCCCTCGAAGAGGCAGTGTAGCGTGGAGACGAGCAGCGACTTGCCGAAGCGCCGCGGCCGCGCGAGGAAGAACTGCTTCCCGATCGACCGGTTGATGAGCGGCACCATCAACGCCGTCTTGTCAACGTACGTGAAGCCATTCTCGCGCAGCTCGCGAAATGAATAGATGTCTGTCGCCGCCTTTTCCATGCGGCCCATTATATCAAAAACCACGCCGCCCAACGAAAGGGCGGGTAAGGCTCGGTCCTTGTTTCGTGTTATCTCACGATGAGCAGCGTGCCCGTCTCCTTCACGGCCAGCACGCCGCCGCCAGTGATGAGCGCGGTTCGGCGGTCTGGCGACACGCCCCCGTTGTCGAGGGCGCCCCAGGTGCCGGACTTCTGCTTCACCCATTCGCCGTCCACAAGGAACCACAGCGAATTCGCACGCTGCACAACCCCTTCGGCCAGGGCGAGCTCGCCGCCGCCGAGGCGGATGTCAACGTCCTTCGAGAAGGCCGCGCCGTGGTCGAGCGCCAGCGTGCCGCCCGTCACCGTCGCGCCGAGGCCCGCCCAGGCGCCGCCCGTCGACTTGTACGTCTGCACCACGCCATTGTACATCCACGCAGCGCCCGGCGCCGCGAAGCGCAACGCGCCACCCGTCACGAACACCTCGCCCGTCGCGCTGTTCGCCTCGTAGATCACGTTCGTGCCCGTGCCGCCGCGCTCGAACGAGACGGCGCCCCCGAAGACCGGCGTGCGGGGATAGGTCGAATCGCCCACGAATGCGATGTAGGCGCCGGGACGGTCGCTCTTGATCGTGCCCGCGCACAGATCGTCCCGTCCACCATTGGACGCGGTCGTCTCGCATGTGAGCTTGGTGACGACGCCGGCGGCGTTCATGACGGCGTGCTCGATGGAGGCGTTATCCACGTGCTGCGTCGTGCCCCAGAGATCGACGCGGCCCCTCTCCTTGGCGAACCGGAACCGCATATCGTTCCGCACCGCGCCATCGACCTCCGTCCGCAGCGTCGCCGTGATCAGCATCGTCGGATTGAAGACGTTGTTCGTCACCGCCAGCGCGCAGATGCACCACTGGTTGAAGTCGTAGTAGAGCTGGTTGTTCACACTGATCGGCGTTGTGTCGATGCGCGTCACGGACCAGTCGTCGCCTTGCGGGATCAGAAGATTGCCCGGCAACACGCCGCCCGCCAGCGTCAGCTCCGCGTTCTTCTCCGAGCGGAAGCGGAAATGCCCGTTCACGTTCCTAATCCTGCCCAACACGACGTTCGTCGTGTCGGCGGCGCCGTAGAGGCACGTCTGCCCGTTCCCGTAATTGCCGTAGGCGTGGTTGACGAACGCCCCCGTCACTCGCGCATTCGAGAGGACGACCCGGGTCCTCGCATCGCCGTCCTTCTGGTAGTTGTAGACCGTGCAGTTCGGCCCGAACGGGTCGTTGCCCGTTACGCGCAGCGTGCCGTTCGAGTTGACGAACGTGCCCGTAAGCAGGTTCGCGTCGCCCCGCACGAACACCTCGCCAGAGTCGCGCTTCACGAAGTCCGCCGCGCCGATCGTCGAGAGCGCCCCTCTGAACTCCAGCTTCGCCGCCGCCTGAACACTCACGCCCACGGTTCCCTGGTAGCGGAACGGCGCGTTGAACACAACCGTCTTCGCCGTCCCCGTCTCGTTCGTCACGACGAACGCGCCGCCGAAGAGCGAGAGAGGATAGCCGTCGTCCGTCTTCTCGATCGTCACCGCGCCTTCGCCCGCGCCATCGAAGAAGAGTCCACCGGCGGAGACGGGCGCGTCGAGCGTCACCGTGGCCGCGGCGGGGAAGTGGAGCTGATTGCCCCGCGCCGTCAGGTCGATGCCGCGCTCCGCCGTGCCGGCGACGCCGCCGGCGTCCACCCAGTTGCCGGGATTCGAGGCCCGCGTGTCGCCTGCGGCGCCGGTCCACGTCCAGATCGCCTCCGCCTCGGGCTCGCCCGAGATCACCTCGATTAATCCCTCGCCTGCGAGGCCCGGCAGCGCCGTCGCCCCATCCTTCGCCGTCGCGGCGAAGACACCGGAGGTATGCACCCGCCCCTCCGAATCCACGATGCCGCGCACGATCATCGTCCCGGCGGGCACTTCAAGCGTGCCCCCCTCCAGATGGAGAACCGCCTGCGCGTCCAGCTCGCCAATCGTGGTCAGGCGCACCGCCGCGCCGGACCTGATGCGGACGTCGCCGGACCAGTGCCCGCCGGCGGCGATCACCGCCGAACCGGAGGTGAGGATCAGCTCGCCCGAGGAGGTTGACTGCCCGTAGAGCGTCGCCGTCCTCCCCTCCGCAAGGGCCAGTTCGAGCGAAGCCCGCCCTGCGAAGACCATGCGGTTGTCGAAGTCCTGCGTATCCGTCACCGTCACGAGCCCCGGCTCGGCGCTCGTCACCGTGCCATCGTACGTATGCTTCTTCTTGGAATAGAGGCGGCTCACGGTCTGCGTGGTGCCGTTCAGGTCCAGCATCGGATTCGTGCAGTTGCCATTATCCGAACCATAGGCCAGGTTCGCGGACGGATCGAGCGCGCCGTTCACGTCGCATCGATAGGGCATGGCGACCTGGTACCCCGCAAAGAACTTGTTGCCCGCGCAGGCGAAGACGAGCGGACCCGGCCCGCCTTCGCCATAGTATTGAATCCGATCGGCCGGGACGTTGGCAATGACGAGGGAGGCGGTCTTGTCGATGAACGGAATCCAGAGGCCCGAATTGGAGAGGCCGCGCGTGACGACGGTCCTGCCGCTGCGCACGTTCGAGCGGGTCGTGCTGGACGTCTCATAGCGCCCGATCGTGTTGTCGCCGTCGAAGAGGAGCGTCGGCTGGTAGTTGGCCGCCTTATCATCGCACCACTGGTGGATGCGCTTGAGGCTGGTGACGTCCCGAAGGTAGAGCTTGGTGAACTTGTCGGAGGCCTTCAAGTCAATCATCGGCGTATCGTCCTCCGCCACGCCGAACGGGTTCTCGCCGAAGCCATAGACCTGCCCCCTCAGAATCTCCAAATTGCCCGCGAACGTGTTGGACGCACGGAAGTTGACCGTGCCGGAGCCGTCGGTGGCGGCGGAGGTGAGCGTGAGCCGCGCATCCGCCGCACCCGCGATCACGCCCGTCAGGTCGAGGGTCTTGTCCTTGTCCACGCTGATCGTGAGGTTGCCGGGCAGCGTCCAGGCGGAGGAGATGGCCGCGTCCGTCGAGAACCGCGCCGTGTCGCCTGCGGCGGGCACGCCTGCCGGACTCCAGTTCGCGGCGTTGTTCCAGTCGCCGTCGGCCCCCCGCCAAACCCGTGTTTCGGCGCATGCGGACCAAACCGCCCCCGCGCAACAGGCGAAGCAGACCCAGAGACGGGCAAAATGACTCAACCAGACGACGCCAGCACAACCAATACGACCACGGCGATGAATGATACTTGCGCTCATAATGCTTTCATTGTATCACAATCTGCCGTGATTGCGCAATGATTCGCCATTATGGCGAAAAGTTTTGCCCCGTTCCGTTTTACTTTGTGCCACCGCCTTCATTTTGTCCTCTTCCATTTTGCCTGCCTCCCTCCTTCTGGGCGCGGCCTGTTAATGCTCAGATTTGGGCATCAATTACTCATTACATGTTCCATTTCTATCTTGAAGTATTCTCCGAAATGCCGTATTGCTCCCCCTCTCGCCGCGAATGCGAGATACTTCCTCATAGTATGGACGCGCGCACGAATGTTCGATGGTTAAAGGCGACGATATGGAGGGGCAATGGTCAGCGCTGGCGGCCCAGGCAAATGGCCAGCTGCGGCAGCGGACCCTCGTCCACCGAATAGAACAGAGCGTGAAATGTTTCCACACACCGGCGGAGAAAACGCCAACTGGATACAAATTCCCCATCTGATCTGGTCAATGGTGCAAATCATTTCCGCACAGTTTGACCAATGAGCAGTTGTTGTAAAATTGCGAAGCTCCAGGTGGTCCGTGAAAACCGCCACTTTGCAAACGCTCGGAGTTCCAAAAATCGAATGGAAGGTAGGCCGTCCGCATAACTCATAGTCGTTCATCGGCATAACTCGGGGTCAGTCATCGGCACAACTCGGGGTCGTTCATCCCGATGACAAGGGTCGGGTCATCGGGATGAGACGGTCAGGGGTCCGTAGAAAGAGGCTGGTAGGCAGGGACGAAAGCGGCCTCTGACAGGGACCAAGCACCATTCCGAAGCCGGAGAGTCGGTCGTTCGTCGGGCATCAGACTGCATTCTATCGCCGACAAAATAGATTCTCTTGCCCAACAGAATCAATTTGGTTGCGCAACCAAACGAATTCTCTTGCGCAAGAGAATTTATTTAGTTGCGCAACTAAATGTTTTTTGTCGGCGACAGAGAGGGTCGGGGTCGGGCGACCCAAGGGCCTTCCCTCGCCGAGGGATTCCGGTCCGTCGGGCGACGGAACCGCCGCCGTCGGCAACGGTTCCCGAATGGATGCGCATCTCCGCCCCAAATGGTGCGCACCGTAGACGTAAATGATGCGCACCATTTGTTCCAGTGGTGCGCACCATCGTTCACCCCCGATATGGACCCGACCGGCCGTCGAGGTGCCAAACGGCCAAAATGGCGCTGATTTCCCGCCTTGCGGGTCGGTATACGGGCGTCCGCCCGTGCTCTAGATTGGTTCGCGTAGCCCCAGAATCGAATTTGAATGCGCGTGTGTAATCGCAAGTGCCAGGGCATCCGCCGCATCGTTCTGCGGCAGTTCATCGAGGGCCAGCAGGGTCTTCACCATGCGCTGAATCTGTACCTTCTCAGCCAGACCATTCCCGCACACCGCCATCTTCACCCGCCGAGGTTCATACTCGTAGACGGGACGATCCGCATCCGCCGCCGCCGTGATGACGGCGCCCCGCGCCTCCCCCAGAACCAGCATCGTGCCGGCGTTCTTGCCATAGATGACGCTCTCGATTGAAAGCACGTCCGGCGAGTACTGCGCAATCAGCTCCGCCACGCGCGCGTGGATGGCGCGCAGGCACGCGGAAAGCGGAAGCTTCGGCGAGTTCCTGATCCGGCCCGCCTCAAGGCACCGCATCCGCGACCCCTCGACCGAAAGAACGCCATACCCGCTTGAGCGGAGCGAAGTGTCGATTCCGAGAATGACCATGGTTCAGAACGAGCAGTTCGAGGCATCCGAGTTCTTCTCCGGCAGGATGCCGGAAATGAATTCGGCCAGGCGCCAGGGACAAACCGACAGAAACCAGGTGGCCAGACGCATCGGCCAGGGGAAGGCGATCAGGCCCACGTTGCAGTCCACGCGGTCGAGAATGATCCGCGCCGCCTTCTCCGCCTCCATAAAGAACGGCATCGGGCACGTGTTCCGGTCCGTAATCCGCGAACGGACGAACCCCGGGCAAACGACGTTCATGCGAATCCCCTCGCGCGCCAACGGCCCCCGGAACGACAGTCCCCACGACTTCATCGCGGCCTTCGTCGCCGCATAGGCGGGGCACGTCGAAAGCGGCGCATAGCCGGCGATCGACGCCGTCACCACGATCTGGCGCCGCGCACGACCCGCAGGAGACGCGCGAAACCGCTCCAGAACCGGCAGGACGACATTGAGATTCCCCGTGACGTTCGTCGCAAATGTGCGGCGGATATTCGCCTCGCTCTCGACGCCGGTTCCCACGCCGGCGTTCGAGAACACGAGTTCAAGGGGTGCGATTGAATCACATCGGGCAATCCATTCGCGCGTCGCCACCTCGTCCGTCACATCAACGACCTCGGCATGGACTTCCGCGCCCAGATCGCGACAGCCTGCCGCCACCGCCTCAAGGCGGTCGCCGTTGCGTCCACAGAGGAACAGTCGCGCCGCTCCACGTCGCGCACATTCCCGCGCCAATGCCTCGCCTATTCCGCTCGACGCCCCTGTGATGAGAATATGACTCGCCGTTTTCATTGGCGACATTATACCAAATCACATCTACCCAGGCCGCCCTATAACCCCGCCCCTACCGCCGCCCACTTAAGCCACCATACAACCCTACCACCTACCTAAACCGCCAATCACCTCCTACCTGCCCATCCAGACCTCATCGCCTCTGCCTCTCGCCTATCTAAGCCATCATCCCACCTCCTAACAACCGATCAGAACCTCATCATCCCGATCCGCCGCCTATCCAAGCCGCCATATCACCCACTACCAATCTACCAGTCCCTCATCGCCCAAACCGGCCATCTACCCAAGCCGCCATATTACCCACCCGCCCGCCAACTAGAATCTCCATATAACACCTACCAAAACCGTCTACCAGAACCTCCATTTAGCGGGGAAGAGATGGACATTCTCAATGTGGTCGATCTCAGGTCCCCGCCTTCCCTCCGGCACGCCATAAACCTCCACCACATCGAAGCGGAAGTTCCCGTGCCACTTGTTCCTGAGAATCCAGTTCGAGCAGGCCCTTAGGAGCACTCCCCGCTTTCGCTTGTCGATGCACCACAATCGGCTCGCCCGATTCGAGCGGCGGCAGTGTGTCTTCACTTCCACGAAGATGACCGTTCGCCCATCTTTGGTCTGAACAATCAAGTCGATCTCGCATCGCCGGTCCCTTGCACAGGGGCGGACGTTGCGTCCAATGACCACCATCCCCCGCGTGCCAAGATAGCGGAGGGCCACGTCCTCTCCCCATCTGCCGCGGGCGACGCTCAATGCCCCGCGTTCCCGCTTGACCCGCGCCTCCACCTCTTCCACTGTATTTGTATTCATCACCCAATCCCCTCCGCAACCTTCCGGCACGCGCGTACAATCAGCCAAGCGGCCACGGGTCAACAACTTTGTCAGGACGGTTCGAATTCCCATGGCGAAAATACACCTCTGTTTGTTCCGCGCGGAGGCCGGATAAAAAGAATCAGAACGCACCGCCCGCCACGGGGCGATAGGCCGACTGTTCGGCGGTCTGCGGCATCTGGACGGGAATCGGCACGGCGCGCGTCTCACGCGAGACGGCCGTCGTCTGCGCCCGGCGCTCCATCACGATGGGAACGCCAAAGCAGACATACATCATCGACTGTTCAAGCGAAAGCATCAGTGCCAGCGCTTCGTTCTCGTCGAAGAGGAACGAGCAGCTTCGCAGGTCGCCCTCCACGGTCTTTCGGGAGACCGCGAGAAGATAGCCCGGCCGCGGTTCAATCTGATGCGAGAACCTAATGACCGTGTTTCCACGCGCCGAACGATGGAAGAGCCCCTTTCCGTCGTTGACGGTCTCCCTCATTCCGCGAAGGACCTGAAGGATCTGCGCCAGATCCGCGCGATCCAACTTGATGACGATCTTCTTCTCCCAGTCAAAGGTCGCAAAGCCCTGCCCGCCGCCCCGACTGGAGCCGATCGTCTTCTGAGGCGCCAACTGCGCGAACACGCTCCCCGGAGTGTCTTCGTGGGCGGGATGGAGCTCAAACCGGCACGCGCTCCCGGTCCCCTTCATGTTGGCGTGAACATAGGAATCACAGGCCCGGTACCGAGGCGCCATTTCAGTTCGATTATCGTTCATCGTCTTTCCTTTCCGCTTCCCCGCCGACAATCCGCGGGAACGAGAACAGAATACAACATCCGTCGAAATGATTCTTTAGTTTCACCCCTAAACTTTCATCAAGATTTTATGTGGTGGCCTCACAGAATCTTGACGTCAGGCAGCGCACGAGCTCATCTGTAGACGGATGCCGCACCGCGGAACGGTGACGATCTGAAAGCCGTTCCCCTCAACTTTGCGCCTGAGGTTGTACAGGTGCTGTTCCAGCGTCCGCGAATTAGGCAGATAGTGTTCGCCCCAAAGGAAATTCATGATCTCATCCTTCGTCACCACCTGCCCGATGCGCGCGTTCAGAAGACGCAGAAGCCTGTACTCTCGGTGCGTAATGCCGATGCGTTCCCCGGAAGACGTCACGAAGGTGAGCTCGTTCCCGATGACCGTTCCCGAACCAACCCGGAAGACTTCGACGGAGGTGTCGTTCATCCTGGAGACGTGCGCCCGCCTGAGCAGGGAGGCAATGCGTGCGAGCAGTTCATGCGCCCCGAAGGGCTTTGCCAGGTAATCATCGGCTCCGAGCCCCAACCCCAGTACCTTGTCCGTCTCGTCCACCTTGGCCGAAAGGAACATGATGGGGGTCGATTGATCCCCGCTCCGCACATCCCGGCAGACGTCGAGGCCGCTCTTCCGCGGCATCATGACGTCAAGCAGAAGAATATCCGGGTGAATCTTCCAGAAGAGATCGACCGCGTCCTGCCCGTTGTCGGTTGACAAAACGGAATGGAACTCCGACTCCAGAAGATCGACAATCGCCTCGCGAACGGCGGGAGTGTCTTCAGCGACCAGTATCTTTGCCATAATCTTTCTCCGTGTGAAGATGGGACGAAGGGTCCCGTACGGAGAAGATTAAAGCATAATCGCCGGAGGAAATCCTTTCAAGAAAGTAACGGAATTATAACATCTCGTTAGAATTCAGTCGCCCGTTGAGCAACGGCATACATGAGAAGACCCGTGGGCCCCTCGACTAGACACGCGGGAGAATCCAGCCGGCGACACCGCGCATTGCCTACCACAAGTCAATCTCGGCGAGGCAGCACTGTTGGTTCCCCATCAGTGCGTGAGTCGCCGTGAAGCGAAAATACCGCGCGTGGACCGGCTCCCCGAAAGCGACACGCGTACGAATCGGATTCGCCGTGAGATTCCCGAATTCACCGGACTTCACCTTACGCCATGCGCGCGCATCATCCGAGACCTCAAATTCGTAGCCATCGATCATTCCGTCCCGACAACCGTCCATGCGCGGAACATAATCGAATCCACGTATCGTAACCATCCGGCGACAATCAACAGTGAAGCTCTGCGGGGGCGGCATCGGCGCGTGTCCGGAGAGATTCGTCTGCCAGAAGGTGCGCTCGTCACCATCAATCGCCTGATCGGCGTTGCCCGGATTGGTGCAGGTCTGATTGATGATACGCCAGTCGTTCTTGGACAGAAGATCGTGCGGCCGTGCGGCTCCCTCAATGACAACCGGCGCATACCGCACCTTGACCGGTTCGAGCAAGGGCGCGGCGCGCCCCGTAACCGTCATGCGAACTCTATCGCCTTTGACTTCATCAAAGCGCGCGAGGCGGCGATAGCCAATGGTCGTGCCACGCGCCGTTTCGCGCCAGACGCCATCGGCGAAGACTTCGACTTTGAACGAATCGACGCGTTGACCAAGCGTAATGCGCTCCTTCATCTCGACGCAGTTGAAGCGGACGGGCGATTTCAGCAGAAGCTCAATCGTCAGTTCGTTGCCGTCGCGTTTATCGGTACAGCGCGCACCTTCGGCGAGATCGACGGATGCAAATGACCGCACGTAATCACCAAATTCCGCAAGACGTCGGCAATCCGCCGCGCAGACCTCACCATGACGATCGGGGGCAATGCCGAGATTGAGCACCGCGCCGCGTCCAACGGAATCAAAGTAGATGTCCGTAAGG
>JBJEWG010000196.1:0-9852 GCA_051884935.1 Kiritimatiellia bacterium
GCTCGGGGGCGTTCGGGCGAAGGCTCGGGAGCGTCCGGGTGGCGTGTGGCGGTGAGGCGGCGCCTCAACATATAACTGCGAAAGCATGGAAGGAGATTTGCGGAATGAAGAATAACGATCGATTCGACAAGCTCATCGACCGAGGCGGCGGGTTCGCCGGGCGAACGAGTAACCGGACCGGCGGCCGGCCGACGGACACTCGATTTTAACTCCGAGCGTTTGCAAAGGGGCGGTTTTAACGAACCGCCTGAGGCTTCGCGCTTCCTCAACGGCTGGTCATTGGATACCGCCGCCTCTGGCCGCTTACCTATAATCTAGTCGCCTACCTTATATATAAGGAAAGGGAAATTGGCAGGAGCGGACGCCCCCGCCTTGCGCGCGGCTATAAAACGTGGCAACTGGCGTGGCTGAAGCCACGCACTCCGATACCCCGCCTTGCGCGGCTAGATAGGACCAATACAAAGTGCACAACAGAAAGGGTTGCTCTGTCTCGCGCGTGCGCGATTATATGATAGACTCGCCCTATAATGGGCTCGCTCTGCACACCGATGCCGAGGAAGCTGACGATCTGCCTCGCGCGCGCGACTATATAATAGGTGGGGGTGTGCTTTATAATAGGTGGAGGGGTGCTTTCTTTTAGCGGAAGAAGCTGTTTATCGAATGAGCCGTTGAAGCGTGCGAAGTATCGGGCGGAGCGTGAACGGAGCCTTTTGTAAACGCTCGGAGTTTTTCATTGGGCGGAGAGAGGTCGTTGAAAGTCGCGGGGCTTCAGCCGAAGTGCTTCGACGGGCTCGGCAACCACGTTAGCGGAGCTTTCGCCGACGTTCGGAGTCGGTGGGGTGGGGCTTTCGCGTGAGGGGATCAGCGGTCGAAGGGGGCACTGTTGTGCGTTCGCTGGAAGAGGGCGTCTATCTCCTCTTCACTCACGATGTTCTCGCCCAATTCGATGATGTGGCGCGGGCGGACGCGGAATTCACGCGCCTTCTTGCGGGCCAGTTCATCGACGACGGGACGCAGCTTCTTCCAGTCCAGCTTGCGGGGGCACTGCGGCAGGAGGATGACGGTCTTCTCGTCGTGCATCTGCACGTATTCGAGCAGGGGCATCAGCGTGGGCGTGGCGAGCTGCTGGACGTTGTCCGACCCGCAGGCGTTCTTGCCGTGCAGGATCATCACAAGCGTCGCCGGGCCGGCCACGCTGCGGTTGACGGCGATCTGGCGGTAGGCCAGGCTGACGCCGTTCGTCGAATTGAAGACGAAGCGCTGGGAGGCCGGCGTCTCGGAGCTGTGCGTGAGCATTTCGAGCATCCCGGAGGTGCGGGCCTGGACCTGTTCCGCCATGGCCTTGCTGCCGGCCTTCCGCAGAAAGGTCGCGTAGGAGGAGCGCATGCGGATGACGGCGGAGACGACGTCCGGCATATTCGGGAAGCGTCCGAGCAATCGGTCGGCCCGTTCGATGGCCAGCGAGAAGTCGTTTCGGTCGGCGAGCTTGGGGTTCCGGATGGTGCGCAGGCGGTGATCGACGAGATCGACGAGGGCGAGGCCGTATTCGGGGCGGTCCGGGTATTCATCGGCGAGCTGGTTGAGGATCAGCGTGGGGTTCGGCTTGAGGTTGGGGATGCTCTGCCCGGCGTAGAAGCGCGGGTTGGCGCCGAGGATGAGGGCGTACTGGAAGCGGTATTCGGGGTTGCCGGGGGACTCCTTGAGGAGGTCGGAGACGATCTGGAAGGCCTGGGCGCGGTCGGGGCTGTCGTAGTCGTCCTGCGCGAGGGCCTTGAGGGCCCGCACGGACTCGAAGCGGTCAACGGCGTTTGTCGAGGTCGAAAAACGGTCGGCGACTTCGCGGTAGATGGTGGAGGCCTCGTCGTCGCGGCCCTGGCGGCGCAGGGCGTCGGCCAGGTTGTTGCGGTCCGCGGCCGTGGGGTTCGAGGCGGAGAGGTGGCGGAAGGCCTTCTCCGCGAGGGCGTAGTTGCCCGTTCGGAAGGCGCAGGTGCCGAGGATGCGGTTGGCCTCGGCGACCTTGTCGGCCGGCATGTCCTGCCGCCGGGCCAGTTCACCGTAGTAGGGCAGCATCTCGGTGAGCAGCAGGGTGTCGCGGCGGGACGGGGGCTGGTTCTCCACGCTGCGGAAGACGCCCGAGAGGGCGGCGCCGGCGAGGGAGGCGTTGCGCTCCGCGAGGCGAAGGGCGTCCGCCGTGCGCGCGTAGCCGACGGAGAGGGCGGTGACGGCGCCGATGGCGCAGACGGCCGCGACGGTGGTGAGCGCGGCGACGGCGGGCTTGCGGCGAATCCACAAGACGAGGCGCCGCCCCGCGGGGGCCGGCGAGGCGAGCACGGGCTCGTGGTCGAGGAACCGCCGCAGGTCCTCCGCCAGATCGTGCATGGAGGCATAGCGGTCGCGGGGGTCGAACGAGACGCATTTGTTGATGATGGCGGCGAGGTCCGACTCCGCGCAGGAGAGGGGCGGCACGGGGGTCGAGCAGATGCGGCGGAAGAGGCGCGTGGCGGAGCGTTCCTGGAGGATGGGGCGGTGGGTGATCAGCTCGTAGAGCGTCGCCCCGAGGGCGTACTGGTCGCCGGAGAAGGAGCTGATGCCGTGGATGAGGCGTTCGGCGGGCATGTAGCGCAGGGTGCCGTTCTGCGCGCCGGGGCGGTCGATGGCGTCGTGGCCGACTTCGAGTACGCAGGCGAGGCCGAAGTCGGCGATGTGGAGTGTGCCGGACTCGTCCAGAAGCAGATTGGAGGGCTTGATGTCGCGGTGCATCACCTGCTGGTCATGCGCGTAGGCGAGGGCCCGGGCGGCCTGAAGCCCCGCGCGGGCGATCTCCCGCAGACTGGAGAAGGCGTGGCGGTCCAGCCGCTCGCCCTTGATGAGCTCCATCGCGTAGTAGCAGGTGCCGGCGGACTGTCCGGCGCCGATGACCTTGACGATGCCGGGGTGCTGGAGCGTGGCGACGAGGCGCGCCTCGTGCTCGAACTGCGTGCGGCGCTCGGCGTTCGAGACGAGGGAGGGGGCGAGCAGCTTGACGGCGACGGGGCGGTCGAGCGAAATCTGGCAGGCCTCGAAGACCACGCCCATGCCGCCGCTGCCGATCTTGCGGATGAGTTTGAAGTCCGAGCCCGGCAGTTCCGGGAGGTCGTGTGTGCTCAGCACGGAGCGCCCGCGCGCGGCGTCGCCGATGTGTTCGAGGTCGTCGAGAAGGGGGAGGGTTTCGAGGAGCTCGTCCGAATGCTCGGGATGCTCGGCCGCAAAGGCGACGATGTCCGGGGCGTCCCCGAGGTGGCAGCGGTCGAGATAGAGATCGACGACCTCCTCGAAGGTCTTGCCGGCGCTCACGACTGGAACTCCGTGAACTCGACGAGCTTCACCTTGAGGCGCCGGAGGGCGCGCACGTAGCGGATGCTCGCGGCCTTGACGTCGATGCCGAGGACGTCGGCGCATTCCGCGTTGGAGAGGTCGTCGAAATTCCGGAGGAGGATGATCTGCCGGTCCGATTCGGAGAGGTCGCGCAGGGCCTGGCGGAGGATCGCGTGCCGGTCGGCGCGCGCGACGGCGGAGAGGGGCGACGTCGCCGTATCCGGGATGTCGTCCCAGGCGGGTGGCGCCTCCTCGCCCGCGTCCACCGGCGGCGGCTCGCTTTCGCGGTAGGCGTCGCGCTTGGCGGACAGGAGGTGGTGGCGTTCGAGGTGCGTGATGGCCTGCAGGAGGATGGCGCGCAGGCGGAAGTAGGCCGGCAGGTTCGCGTTGTTGATGAAGGAGCCGCCCCAGCGGCAGGCGTTCGCGGCCGCCTCCTGAAGCACGTCCTCGGGCGAGACGCGGCGGCGCAGAATGGGGTTCAGGTGGCGCTCCGCCAGCCTCAGCAGCCGCTCCCGGTGCTCCTGGAAGGCCTGCGCGAGAAATTCGTTCTGTTCCGCCGTCTGCATGGCGGGTAGTATACCACATTATGGTATAATGAGGTCTTCGAGAAAACCCAAGGAGAAGACATGAAGCAGGCCTATGTGAATGGCGAACCCATTTCCAAGGAGGCGGTGCAGTTCGAGCTCGACCGCCTCGTGAAGTTCTATACGTCCCACGGTATGTCCCACGCGGAGGTGAAGAAGAACCTCGAAAAGCTCGTCGAGAAGGCCCAGGAGCAGGCGATCGGCGCGAAGCTGCTGCTGGCCCGCGCGACCCAGCTCGACCTGCCCGTGGACGACAAGGCCGTCGACGCCAAGATCGCCGAGATCGTCGCCCAGGTGGGCGGACGCGAGAACTTCACCCGCGCGCTCGCGCAGCAGGGCGTCTCGGAGGAGAGCCTGCGCAAGGACATCGTGAAGGGCTGCCGCGTGGACGCGCTCGTGCAGCAGGCCTGCGCCAACGTGCCGGACCCCACCGAGCAGGAGGTGGCCGACTACTACGCGGCCCATCAGGGCGACTTCGTGACGCAGCCGCAGGTGCTCGCCCAGCACATCCTCGTGAAGACCGAGGGCATGGACGCCGCCGACAAGGTCCAGGCGCTCGACAAGATCAAGGCCATCCGCGCGCGCATCCTCGCCGCAGGGGACCCCGGCGAGATCGGCCAGGCGTTCTGCCGCGAGGCGAAGGAGCATTCCGACTGCCCGAGCGGCGCGCAGGGCGGCTCCCTGGGCTGGTTCGGGCCCGGCATGATGGTGCCCGAATTCGACAAGGCGTCCTTCTCGATGGCCTGCGGCGAGATTTCCGACGTCATCGAGACGCAGTTCGGCTACCACATCATCCTCAAGACGGACGAGAAGGCGGGCGGCCCGCAGACGCTCGTCGATGTGGCCGACCAGATCCGCGACCTGCTGCGCCACCAGGCGCGGGGCCGCGTGATGGACGCCTTCGTCGCCGAACTCCGCGAAAAGGCCAACGTCGAATACAAGTAGCAGACCATGGAACACGACCTCCTCTTCAAGCGTGCCCGCGCGGTCATTCCGGGCGGGGTCAACTCGCCCGTGCGGGCGTTCAACGGCGTGGGCGGCACGCCCGTCTTCGTGGAAAGCGGGCGCCGGCAGAAGATCCGCACGGCGGACGGACGCGAGCTCACCGACTACTGCTGCAGCTGGGGCGCGATGATCCTCGGCCACGCGCGGCGCGAGATCGTGGCGGCCGCGAAGGCCGCCGCCGCGCGCGGCAGCACGTTCGGCATCGCCACGCCGATGGAGGTCGATTTCGCCGAGCGGCTCGTCTCGCTCGTGCCCAGCATGGACATGGTGCGCGCCGTGAACTCGGGCACCGAGGCCGTGATGACGGCGCTGCGCCTCGCGCGCGGCGTCACGGGGCGGCGCATCATTCTCAAGTTCGACGGCTGTTACCACGGCCACAGCGACGCCGTGCTCGTGAAGAGCGGGTCCGGCGTGCTCACGATGGGCGCCTCGTCCTCGGCCGGCGTCACGGCGGGGGCCGTTGCGGATACGATGGTGGTGCCCTACAACGACCTCGCAGCCGTGGAGGCGGCGTTCGCGCGGTGTGGCGACGAGATCGCCGCCGTCATCGTCGAGCCGGTGGCCGGCAACATGGGCCTCGTTCCGCCGGGGATGGGCTTCCTGAAGGGGCTGCGCGGGGTGACGAAGAAGCACGGCGCGCTGCTGATCTGCGACGAGGTCATCAACGGGTTCCGCTTCGGGTTCTCGTCCTACTCCGCGCTCTACGGCGGCGTCACGCCCGACCTCATCACGCTCGGCAAGGTCATCGGCGGCGGCTTCCCGCTGGCGGCCGTGGGCGGCAAGGCGAAGTGGATGCGGCAGCTGGCGCCCACGGGCCCCGTCTACCAGGCCGGCACGCTCAGCGGCAACCCCGTCGCCGTGGCGGCGGGCCTCAAGACCCTCGACGTGCTGGAGCGCGAGCAGCCCTACGACCGCATGGCCGAGCTGGGCAGCGCGCTCGCCGTCGGCATCTCGACGATCGCCGCCGAGCACGGCCTGCCCGTCACCTGCCAGAGCTTCAACGGCGTCTTCACGCCGTTCTGCACGGACCTGCCGGTGCAGTGCCTGGCGGACGCCAAGGCCTGCTCGACGAAGCTCTACGCCAAGATATTCCACGGCCTGCTCGACCGCGGCGTCTACATCGCGCCCTCCCAGTTCGAGTGCAACTTCGTCTCCGCCGCCCACACGGCGGCCGACATCGACGAGTTCCTCGCGAAGTTCGACGCGGTCTGCGGCGCGATCGGGTGAAGTGATGGCGAAACGCGGAAAGTCCTTTGTCGTCGGTGCGCGGGGCAGTCGGCTTTCGCGCATCCAGACCCAGGGCGCGGTCGAGTTCCTGGCGCGCGCGTTCCTGGGCACGGCGTATCGCGTCGTGCCGGTGGAGACGCCCGGCGACCGCGATCTGACGACGCCGATCGAGGCGAGCGCGCCCGACTTCTTCACGCGCGATCTGGACGACGCGGTCCGCGACGGCCGCATCGACTTCGCCGTCCATTCCGCGAAGGACCTGCCCGAGACGATTGCCGACGATCTGGACTGGTTCTGGCTGCCGAACCGCGAAGACCCGCGCGACTGCTGGGTGGTGCGCGCGGGCGGGGCGCATCCCCGCGCGCCGCGCATCGGCGTCTCCAGCGAACGGCGCCGGGCCTATGCGGCACGTTGCTACCCGAAGGGGCGGCTGCTGCCCATTCGCGGGGCGATCGACGCCCGCATCCGTCAGCTTGCCGAGGGGCGGTACGACGCCGTGCTGATGGCGATGGCGGGCCTGAAGCGGTTGTATCCCGAGGGACTGCCCCAGGGGGTCGAAGCCCGCCCCATTCCCCTCGACGAGCTGGAGCCGCCGGAGGCGCAGGGATATCTGGCGGTCGTCTTCCGTGCCGGCGACGCGCGGCTCGTGGCGATGCGCCAGAAGTTCGTCAAGGCGGTCCGCTTCGTCTCCGCCGGCGTGGGCGACGCAGGCCTCTGCACCGTCGCCGGCGCGCGCGACATCTCCCTTGCCGACGTTGTCCTCTACGATGATCTGATGGGCCAGGCCCTGATCGACCAACGGCGTGGCGCCTCGGCGGCGCAGCGCCTCATCCACGTCGGCAAGCGGTGCGGCGCGCACGCGATGAAGCAGCCCGAGATCACGCGGCTGATCTGCGACGAGGCGCGTCGGGGACGGCGCGTGGTGCGCCTGAAGGGCGGCGACGCCGGCCTCTTCGGGCGGCTTGCGGAGGAGACGGACGCCCTGGCGGCTCTGGGGATTCCATTCCTCGTGCGGCCCGGCGTGAGCGCGCTCACGGCGGGCACCACGGGGACGGGGCTGCTGCTGACCCGTCGCGGCGAATCCACGGGTTTCACCGTCTACACGCCCCGCCGCGCGGCGACGCCCTCCGCGCGCCCGCGCACGCTCGTGCTCTTCATGGCGACGCAGATTCTCGAAGACGAGGCGCGGAAGCTCGTCGCGGAGGGCTACCCCCGGTCAACGCCGTGCGCGCTCGTGCTGGACGCCGGCGGCGTGGGCGAGGAGGTGCGCCCGATGACGCTGGGCGCGGTGACGAACCTTTCGGATGATCCGCGCCCCGGGCTGTTCATTGTCGGTTCAGCCGCCACGCATCTCTGGCCGAAGCTCGGCGCGTTCGGTGGTCGCCGCGTGCTGCTGACCTGTTCGGACGCGGTGCAGGAGAAGGCCGCCACCTCGGTTGAGGATCGTGGCGGAAGGCCCATCCGCTGGCCGCTCATCCACCTGCGGCCCAAGGCCCCGCTGCCCGATCTCCACGCCCCGCTGCCCTACGACGCGATCGTCCTCACGTCGCCGTCGTCCGTCCGCATCTTCTTCGAGTCGGTCGCCGGCGACCGCCGCCGTTTGCCGGCCTTCTACACCTGCGGCGCGGGGACGGATGCCGAACTGCGGCGGTACGGGGTGGCGAGCGACGTGGTGCCGGCGGAGGACTTTTCCGCGAACGGGCTCATCGCCGAGATTCGGAGGCGGAGCCTGAAGGGGCTGCGCGTTCTGCGCCTGCGGAGCGCGAAGGCGGGTTCGGCCGTCGCGCGGGCCTTGAGGAAGGCGGGGGCGACGGTGGACGACGTGGTGCTCTACGACACGGTCTTCTGCGCGCCGACAGGGAGTCTGCCGCCGTTTGACGACGTGTTCTTCGCGTCCGCGTCCGCCGTGGAGTCCTTCCTCGCGCAGTACGGCGCGGGGCGGCTGCGCGGGAAGGGCGTCCATGTGATGGGGCAGCCGACGCGCGCCGCGCTGCCCGCGCGGGTGGCCGCAAAGGCCCAGGTGCTCTCGATTGTCTGAGCGGGGAGTGAAGGAGACTGAGATGAAGTTGACGATGCCGATTGTAGCCGCCGCGTTGCCGCTGATGGCCGCAGGCCTGAAGCCGGGGGACGTGGTGAGTGGGTTCACCGTGAAAGGCGTGACGGAGCTCCCCGAGGTTCAGGGGCGGCTCGTGAGGATGTGCTACGAGAAGAACGGCGCGGACCTGGCCTGGCTGGACCGCGACGACGACAACATGACGTTCGCGATCGGGTTCCGCACGTTCCCCTACGACGACACGGGCGTGGCGCACATCATCGAGCATTCCGTGCTGTGCGGGTCCGAGAAGTATCCCGTGAAGGAGCCGTTCGTGGACCTCCTGAAGAGTTCCTTCGCGACCTTCCTGAACGCCTGGACGAGCGCGGACTCGACGATGTACCCCGTCTGCTCGCGTAACCGGGCGGACTTTCTGAACCTCATCGACGTGTACATGGACTCGGTTCTCCACCCGCTGAGCGTGAGGAGCCCGATGGCCTTCCAGCAGGAGGGGTGGCACTACGAGCTCGACGGGGTGGACGGCGAGCTGAAGCGCAACGGCGTGGTCTACAGCGAGATGAAGGGCGCCTTCGCGAATCCCGAGCGCCGTCTCTACCACGAACTGCACCGTCTGGCCTACCCCGAGACCTGCTATGGCTACGTCTCGGGCGGCGATCCCGCGGCGATTCCGGAGCTGACCTTCGAGAAGTACAAGGCGTTCTACAACCGCTTCTACCATCCGTCGAACGCGCGGATATTCCTGGACGGCAGGGTTGATCTGCCCGCGGTGCTGGCGAAGCTCGACGCATTCCTCGCGCCCTATCCCCGCGCCGCCGTGGACGCCGAAGTCGCCTACCAGAGGCCCGTCTCGAACGCGAAGACGATCGAGTACGAGATCGGCGCTGACGAGAAGCCCGAGGGCAAGGTGCTGCTGGGCGACTGCTGGGTGTTCGGGCGGTTCGACGAGCGCGAGAAGTATCTGGCGATGGACGTGCTCACCGACGCGCTCGCCGGCGACAACGACGCGCCTCTCAAGAAGGCGCTACTCGAACGGGGACTCTGCGAGGACGTCCGCCTCGGTGTGGGCGGCGGCGCCCAGCTGGAGGTCTCCCTCGTCGTGAAGAACGTCGCGCGCGAGAACGTCGCGGCCGTGCGCCGTACGGTGCGTGAGGTGCTTGCCGGCCTTGCGGCGAAGGGGCTTGACCACGCGCGCCTCGCGGCGCTGCTCGACCGCGCGGAATTCCACGACCGCGAGAAGGACTACGGCGGCTTCCCGCGCGGGCTGGCCTTCTTCTCGGACGCCTACGACCAGTGGCTCTACGGGGGCGACCCCGCGGACGCCTTCCGGAATGCGTCGCGCTTTGCCTCCCTGCGCGGTCGCCTGGCGACGGGCCACTTCGAGGACCTGCTGAAGAGCGCGCTGCTCGAAAACCCGCACCACGCCGAGCTGACAATGATTCCGTCGCCGACGCTCGCCGCGGCGCGTCAGGCCGCAGAGAAGGCCGAACTCGCGAAGATCAAGGCGGGGTGGACGAAGGAGGAGACGGAGCAGGTGTTCGCCGCGTGCCGCGCCCTCGAACGGCATCAGGCGGCGCCGGACCGCCCCGAGGACACGGCGAAGCTCCCGCTCCTCTCCGTGAAGGATATCCC
>JBJEWG010000197.1:0-9832 GCA_051884935.1 Kiritimatiellia bacterium
CGTACGACTGATACCAGTCAAGGGATTTTAAGTCCCCTGTGTCTGCCATTTCACCACTCCGGCACGAACGAGGCGCTATTATACCATACTCAGGCGTGGTCGTAGTCACAGGAATCCGGCGGACGCACATTCGTGAGCGTACCCTCGCCGATGCCATGGACGACCTCGTCCGTGGCGACCTTCACGAACACCCAGTTCGTGCGGAAGCAGTGGACGATGATCGTCCTGATGGCGGTGATCTTCATCAGCGGTTGAGCCCCTTGCGCGAATAGAACTCCCACAGGCGGTCCAGCCAGGTGAAGCTGCCCGTGCCGGGGGCGGCGGACATCTGGAAGCAGTGGCCGCGCCGGGCGAGCGTGTGGAGGTCGCTCTGCCGGCCCATGCGGCGCAGCTGCTCCCAGCACTTGACGGAGTTCATCGCGGCCCAGACGTCCGCGTCACCATGGACGAAGCACATCGGCGGCGTATCCGCGTCGAAGGCGAACTCGGGGACAATCACGGCGGAATCGTCGTTGCCCTTGGTCTTGTTCGGCGCGTCAACGCCGTCCGTCAAAGCGTAGGCAGGATAGATCGGACACGCCCACTGAAGCGTGCAGGGCTGCTTGTCAATGTCATCGACGGGCGCATAGGCGGGCGTCTGCGTGTTCGTTGACGTCATGAGCGTGAGGTGCCCACCGGCGGAGAAGCCCATGATGCCGATGCGGTTCGGGTCGAGGCCACGCGCGGGCGCCTCGGCCCGGACCATGCGGATCGCGCGCTGCGCGTCCTGCCAGCCCGAGAGATGCTTGGGGCCGTTCTGCGGGCGCGGGCAGCGGTACTTCACCGCCACGGCCGTCATGCCCTTCTGGTTCAGATAGTACGCCACCGGCTCGGCCTCGCCCACGAAGTTGCAGAACCCGTAGCCGCCGCCCGCCACGATCACCTGGATCGCCTTCGTCGTCGGCTTCTCGGGGATGTACCACACGAGGTAGGGCTCATACGTCTGGTTCGGCTGCGGGTCCGGCATCCTGCCCGCCGGCCAGAGCATCTCCTTCTCCGTGCGCAGCGTACCGTCCGGGTGCCACCGATGGTCCTCGCGCTGCTCGTGGCCAAGCTTGCCGAGGAAGCCCATCTGGCGCAGAAACTCCAGCGCCCGCTCGAACATGGCGGCGCTGACGGGGCCGTGGCCGCGGTCCGCGTCGAGATGCAGTTCGGCGGGAATGCCCATCCGGCGCAGCTGGCGGTAGAGCTGGGTCGAACCAGTCGGCGCGTAGGGGTCCTTGCCACCGTGGAAGAAGCACATCGGCGCCGTCTTCGCGTCGAACCTGAAGGTCGGGTTGAACTTGACGTCGGGCCCGTTGCCCGCCGTCGTGTTCGCGCCCGTGAGGCCGTCCGTCAGCGCATAGGCCGTGCACATCGGAATCGCCCAGTTCACATGGCAGGGCGTCTTGTCGAGGTCGTCCACGGGCTCGTAGGCCGGGGTGAGCGCGCTCGTGCCGAGCATCACGGAGAGGTGCGAGCCGGCCGAGCAGCCCATCACGCCGATCTTCTCGGGGTCGAAGCCGCGCGCCTTCGCCATGCTGCGCACCAGCCGCACAGCGCGCTGACCGTCCGCCCAGGCCGTCTGGTGGATCGGCAGCCCCTTCGGGCGCGGCGTGCGGTACGTGAGGTTCACGCAGGCGATGCCCTCGTCGAGGAACTTCTGCACCAGCGGCTCGAAGGCCGGCAGGTCGCAGCAGCAGTTGTAGCCGCCCCCCGAGATGATGATCATGCAGGCGTCCTTCCGCCTGGACGCATTCGGCGCGGGGTACCACTGGAGGTGCGGGGCCCGGTTCGCCGCGGCGTCGAACCCCGGCGCCGTCGCCTCGGCGACCGTCGCCGCGATCTGATGATCCTGATAGTAGGGCATCTTCCCCTCCGGCCACAGGTAGGTCTTCTCGCCCACCGGGAGGCCCCACACGCCCATTCCCGCCAACGCCGCCAGCGCAAAGGCGCCGATCCTGAGGTTTGTCTTCTTCATGAGTCGTTCCCTTTCTTACTTGAGATTGAGCGCCGTCTTCACCGCGCCGCCGAAGGCCTTCGCCATGGACTGCATGCCGAGGTCGTTCGGGTGGCAGCCATCGACGGTGCCCTCGAAGTCGCCGTCGAACATCCTGTCCTTGGGCAGATAAACGAGATTCCGCCACCCCTCCGCGACGAGCTTCTCGTAGAGCGCGCGGATGTAGCGGTCCTGGTCGTTGGGCCCCCCGCACCACACGTCGCAGCGCTCGGCCATCACGATCGGCACGTCCGGACGCTTCGCGCGCAGATTGCGGATGAACGGCTCGTAGTTGACGTCCACGCAGCGACCGTTGTCGCCATTCGCCCACGCCCTCATGCCCATGTTCCAGAGGCAGTCGAGCACGTAGCAGCTCGCGTCGATGCGCGCCAGATGCTCGCTCATCTCGAACTCCATCACGCCCGAGCCCGAGAAGCCGAGCCCGACCACGGGGACGTCGAGATCGCGCCCGACCCTGTTCACGAAGGCGAGGCCCGGGCGCGAACAACAGCCGCCATGCGTGATCGACGTGCCGTAGAAGACGACCGGCTTCTCCACGCCGCTCCGGTGGGCATACGCCTCGATCTTCGCGGCGGGGTCGATGCCCAACTCGAACGACTTGACGCCGTTGTAGAGCGGCAGGTTGATGATGCAGGGCGTGCCGGGCGTCCAGGCGAGGTCGCAGGTCGCGCCCTCCGGCTTCTGGATGCGGCCCGTCCTCACGTAGCGCCAACGGCCCAGCTTCGCGTCCCAGCGGTAGACGTCGATGCCGGAAACGCCCGTGGACGGCATATGGTCCATCGACAGTCCGCCGGAGTAGGGCACCCACTTGATGTGGAGGTTCTTCGAGTCGGTGACGAAGCGGAAGAGCATGCCGGAGGTGTGGTGCTTCATGCTCCGCACGCCGCCGTTCACGTTCGTCGTCACGCCGGCCGGCAGACGATCATAGTAGTGCTCCACGTCGTTGAAGGCGCGTCCCTCGATCGGCAGGTACCGGCCGTCGATCCACTTCACGCCGTTCGTGACGACGGCCGTCTCCACGGCCATCCGCGCATCCCACCTGGCGATCTCGCACGGCTGGGCCCGCACCGCAAACGCGAGGGCCGCCAGCGCGCCCGCAAGAAACAGATTCTTCATGTCGTCCACCTTTCATCAGAACGGCCGGGCAAGACGACTTGCCCGGCCGCGTTCCCGGGGGGAGACGCCCCCTCGATCAGGGCACGAGGAAGCGCGCCGTGAGGGCCTTCGCCTTCGCCTTGACCTTCGCCTGCACCTTCACGTTCGTGATGTCGTCCAGCACGTCCGCGATCCACTCGCCGATCTTCGCGGCCTCCTTCTCCTTCATGCCGCGCGTGGTGATGGACGCCGTACCCACGCGGATGCCGGAGGTCTTGAACGGCGACTCGGTGTCGTACGGGATCGTGTTCTTGTTCACGACGATGCCCGCCGCGTCGAGCGCCGCCGCGGCCTCCTTGCCCGTGATGCCCTTCGTCGTCTTCACGTCCACGAGGAACAGGTGGTTGTCCGTGCCGCCGGAGACGATGCGGTAGCCGCGGTCCTTCACCGCCTTGCACATCGCCTTGCAGTTCTTCACGACCTGCTGCGCGTAGCCCTTCTTCTCGGGCATCATCCACTCGCGGAAGAGGATGGCCTTCGCCGCGATGATGTTTTCGAGCGGGCCGCCCTGCATGCCCGGGAAGACCGCGCTGTCGAGCGCCTTCGCCCACTTCTCCTTGCAGAGCACGAGGCCGCCGCGCGGGCCGCCCAGCGTCTTGTGGGTCGTCGTCGTCACGAAGTCGGCGTAGGGCACCGGCGAGGGGTGCGCACCGCCGGCGACGAGCCCCGCGATGTGGGCCATGTCCACGAGCATGATGCACCCCACCTTGTCGCAGATCTCGCGCACGCGCTTGAAGTCGATCGTGCGCGGGTAGGCCGAGGCCCCCGTGAGCAGAATCTGCGGCTTCACCTCCAGCGCCTGCCTCTCAAGGGCGTCGTAGTCGATGCGCTCGGTCTTCCTGTCCACCGTGTACGGCACGATGTTGTAGATCTTGCCGGAGAAGTTCACCGGCGAGCCGTGCGAGAGGTGCCCGCCCTGGTCCAGCGAGAGGGACATGATCGTGTCGCCGGGCTTGATCGTGGCGAAGTAGACCGCCATATTCGCGGCGCTGCCGCAGTGCGGCTGCACGTTCGCGTGCTCGGCGCCGAAGAGCCTGCACGCGCGCTGGCGGGCCAGCTCCTCCGCGGAATCGACCGGCAGGCAGCCCGAGTACCACCGCTTCCCCGGGTACCCCTCGGCGTACTTGTTCATCAGCACGGACCCCGCGGCGAGGCGCACGGCGCGGCTCGACGTGTTCTCGGAGGCGATGAGGTTGATCTCGGTATCCTCCTGCACCACCTGCGCCTTGATCGCGGCGTAGATCTCGGGGTCGGCCTTCGCGAGGCCGCTGAAGTCGCTCAGGCGCTTCGCGCGCTCAAGCTTGGCGCGGCGCCGCGCGTGGCGGCTGGCGGCGTCCACCTTCGTCGTGACGAACGTCCTGAGAATCTTCACGGCGGCGGCGGGCTTCGTGCGGTCCTGCCCCAGGCAGAGCACGTTCGCGCCGTTGTGGGCGCGGGCCAGCGTGGCGTCCTTCTCGTCGCGGCAAAGCGCCGCGCGCACGCCCTGGAACTTGTTGGCGGCCATCGACACGCCCATGCCCGTGGTGCAGATCAACACGCCGAAGTCGACCTCGCCGAGGGCCACCGTCTCGGCGACGGCGTCCGCGAAGTCGGGGTAGTCGCAGGGGTCGGCGCTCGCGGGCCCGAGGTCGAGGAACTCCGCGTCCGTGTACTTGGCGACGAGCGCCTGCTTCAGTTCAAAGCCACCGTGATCGGAGCCAATGGCGATTTTCATGTACGTATCCTTGTTCTTGTGGGTGTAGTGGTGTGAATGAAAGCATCAGGCCTTCGCCACCGCGATCTTCGCGGCGTGCCCGTTGAGGTCGCAGGCCGGCGCGTCGCCGCACGCGGCGAACGCGAGCGTCGTCGTGAGCGTCTCGGCCTTCACGTAGTCGGCGTGCGCCGCGAGCGCGGCCCGCAGCTCGGCATCGACCTCGGCGGTGACGGCGATGCGCTGCGTCACCTCGAAGTTCGCCTCCTTGCGCATCGCCTGCACGTGGCTCACGAACTCGCGGGCGAGGCCCTCCGAGACGAGCTCGGGCGTGAGCGCCGTTTCGAGGCCCACCACGATCGCGCCCTCGGAGGCCACGACCATGCCGGCCTTCGGCCTGCGCGTGACGATCACGTCCTCCGCCGTCAGCTCGAAGCCCTCCACCGTCGCCGTCCCCGTGAAGCCCGTCATCGCGGCGATCCCGGCGGCGACCGCCTTCATCTTCGCGCCGCACGTCCTGCCGAGCGTCTTGAAGTTCGCCTTGTAGCTCACGTCGCAGAGCGCCGTCTCGTCGGCGATGTATTCGACGCGCTTGATGTTCAGCTCGTCGAGGATCAGGTCGTCGAGCTTCGTATCCACGCCCGCCACGAGGATCTTCGCGAGCGGCTGGCGCACCTTGAGGTCGTTGTCCACGCGCAGCTGGCGCCCGAGCCCCACGATCGTCTGGACGGCGGCCATCTCGCGTTCGAGCGCGAGGTCGCGCGCGCCGGCCCGCGCCGTGGGGAAGTCGCAGAGGTGCACGCTCTCGGGGTCGCTCTCGCCCCTGAGGTTGCGGTAGATCGTCTCGCTGATGAACGGCGTGAACGGCGCGGCCACCTTCGCGAGCTGCACGAGCACGTAGCGCAGCGTGCGGTAGGCGTTGAGCTTGTCGCCGTCGTCCTCGCTCTTCCAGAAGCGGCGGCGGCTGCGGCGGATGTACCAGTTCGTGAGGTCCTCGATGAACGCCACGAACGGGCGCACCGCCTTCTGCAGGTCGTACTGGTCCATCGCGGCCGTGACGTCGGCGATGAGCGTCTCCATCGAGCTGCAGATCCACCGGTCGAGCACGTTCGGCGAGTCCGGCACCGCCACCTCGCGGTCGTGGAAGCCGTCCACGTTCGCGTACGTCACGAAGAACGAGTAGGCGTTCCACCACGGGATCAGCAGGTCGCGGAGGATCTGCTTCACGCCGCTCTCCGAGAACTTGAGGTTCTCGGCGCGCACCACCGGCGAGTAGATCATGTAGAGGCGGATCGCGTCCGCGCCGTACGTGTCGAGCATCAGCGTGGGATCGGGGTAGTTCTTCAGCCGCTTCGACATCTTCTTGCCGTCCTCGGCGAGCACGAGGCCGTTCACCACCACGTTCCGGTAGGGGCTCTTGCCGAAGAGCATCGTGCCGAGCAGCATGAGCGTGTAGAACCAGCCGCGCGTCTGGTCGAGGCCCTCGGCGATGAAGTCGGCCGGGAAGAAGTCCGCGAAGCCCGCGGGGTCCGGCCGGCCGTCGGCGCCGCCCATGTAGTGCTGCTGCGCGTAGGGCATCGAGCCGCTCTCGAACCAGCAGTCCAGCACCTCGGGCGTGCGGTGGTACGTCTTGCCCCCGCGCCGGATCACGATCTTGTCGACGAAGTGCTTGTGCAGGTCCGTCACCGTCTCCCCGCTCAGCTCCTCCAGCTCCTTGATGGAGCCCACGCAGATCATGTCCTCGGGGTCGTCGTCGTTCACCCACACCGGGATGCAGCTGCCCCAGAACCGGTTGCGCGAGATGTTCCAGTCGCGCGCGTCCTTCAGCCAGTTGCCGAAGCGCTTGTCGCCCACGTACTCGGGCGTCCAGTGCACGCCGTCGTTGTTCGCGGCCAGCTGCTCGCGCAGGTCCTCCACCCTCACGTACCACGCGTCGATCGCGCGGTAGATGAGCGGCGTGTCCGTGCGGTCGCAGAACGGGTACGAGTGCGTGATCGTCGCCTGGTGGACGAGCTTGCCCTCGGCCTTGAGGCGCTTGATGATGTCCCGGTCGCAGTCCTTGCAGAACCGCCCCGCGTATTCCGGCACCTCCTCCGTGAAGTTGCAACTCGCGTCGAGCGGGTCCACCAGCGCCATCATCCCCGCCTCGCGGCACACACGGAAGTCGTCCTCGCCGTACGCCGGCGCGATGTGGACGATGCCCACGCCGTCGTCGGTCGTCACGTAGTCGTCGTTCAGCACGCGGAACGCGCCCTCGGCCTTCTTCGCCGCGAAGTACGGGAAGATCGGCTCGTAGCTCATCCCCTTCAGCTCAGTCCCCTTGCACTCGCACACCACCTCGTACTGCTCGGCCTTCTTGAAGATGTGCGGCAGCCGCGCCTTCGCCATCAGGTAGACCGGCCGCGCCGCGTCCGTCACGTCCCGCACGGCCACGTAGTCGATCCCCGCCCCCGCGCACATCATCAGGTTCTCGGGCAGCGTCCACGGCGTCGTCGTCCAGATCAGCAGATAGACGACCGGCTCCTTCGCGAGGAGGCCCCTCATCACCTCGCTCTCCGCCGTGAGGGCCCGCGTGCGCACCGTCACCGTCGGGTCCTGCACGTCCTTGTAGTTCGACCCCGCCTCGAAGTTCGACAGCGGCGTCGAGAGCTTCCACGAATACGGCATGATCCGGTGGCTCTTGTAGACGCGCCCCTGCCCCCACAGCTGCTTGAACACCCACCAGATCGTCTCCATGAACTCGGGCTGCATCGTCTTGTAGTCGTGGTCGAAATCGACCCAGCGGCCCATCCGCGTCACCGTCTTGCGCCATTCCGAGACGTACTTCAGCACCATCGAGCGGCACTGCTCGTTGAACTTGTCCACCCCCAGCGCCTTGATCTCCGGCGCGCCCGAGACCCCCAGCGCGTCCTGCGCCAGCGCCTCGATCGGCAGACCGTGCGTATCCCAGCCGAACCGCCTCTCCACGTACTTCCCGCGCATCGTCTGGTAGCGCGGCACGATGTCCTTGATCGTCCCCGCCAGCAGATGCCCGTAGTGCGGCAGGCCCGTCGCGAACGGAGGCCCGTCGTAGAACTTGTAGCGTTCCTTACCCTCGTTGCGCGCGAGGGACTTCCTGAACACATCGGCCTCGGCCCAATACTTGAGAACATCCTCCTCCATTTGGGGGAACTGGGCCTTGTTCGATACCGGCTTGAACATCTGCGTCTCCATTGCTGTCGATAAATTGACAGTATTATATCAAAAAACCTCCGCCTTTAGGACAACTAAGCGACCTCAATCGGGGCCGAGCCGGGGAAATCGCCCCGCAAGGCTCTTGCCCCCTATATATATGGTCGCGCGCGCGCGAGGCGGGGAGTGGGCCGACGGGCCCTTGAAGCCGAGGGCCCGGTCGAGGGTCGCGCGACCCTAAGCCCGAGGGTGGCGCGACCCTCCCCCGGCCTGTCGGCGACGGTCGGGCGGGGCCTCGGCGCGACGCAAAGGCCGGGAGTCGGCTCAACCAGAGCCAATTCCCGGCCTCAAAGCACCCTGAACCGTGCTTTAACTCGCCGAAACGAGCGTTTAACAGACCATTACCCGTCTTATGATCAGCGAAACAGGATCACCGTCCCGGTTGGGAGCGCCCGCGCGTAGACATCCCTCCCGTTCACGCGCGAAATCACCATCCGTCGGCCGTTCGACAGGCCCGTGTTCACGCAGGCGAAGGTCGGCAGGGCCGTCGCGGCGTCCACGAACCCGATCAGGGCGGAGAAGTCGCCCGGCAGCGGATTCTCCGCCGAATGGCCGAAGTCAACCGTCACCGGACCCTGCGCCACGAGCGTCTTCTTCACGGCCAGACGGTTGGCCACTCCCGCCTCCGCGTCGATCACGTCCACCTGCCACTTCGCCCCCGTCCCGAACGTCAGCGCGTCCACGGCCAGCGTCACGCCGTCCGAACCTGCGGACTCGGAGTCGGCCTTCGGCTCGACGATCCCCGAGACGAACACGCCCCCGTTCGTCACCGCCCCCGCGCCCTTCAGCCCCGCCAGCTCGTAGCGCGCGGCCCCGTCGAGGTCAACCACGCCCGCGGCAACGTCCAGCGGACCCGTGAACGTCGCCTGCCGCTTCACCAGCAGCCGCCCGCCCCCGCGCTTGACGATCCCGCCATCCGGCGTCTCGCCGAGCTCCGGGTCGTGCGCGATCACCTGGTCGAGCGTGTGGCTTTCGACGAGCGAGACGTCGATTGCCGTCGCGTTCGTGCTCGCGTAGCAGCTGTTGAAGCCGGAAAGCGCCTCGTCCGCCGTCGGCTGGAACACGCCGCCGTTCAGCACCAGCGTCGCCCGCCCATAACCGCTTTCCTTATATAGACGCTTCGTCTTCAGCGTGCCGCCCGCGAGGCGGATCACGCTGGCATCGGCCTCGGCGTTCCCGAGGCGCGTCCCGACCTGCTTCCCGCTCGCGTCGAACACGCCGCCGTAGAGGTTCAGCTCGCCCCGGCCGCCGGTCGAATAGCCGACCACCCACACGTCCTGGGCCAGCGACCGCACCGTGCCGCCGTACTGGTTGAAGACGGCCTCGTTCCTCTTCCCGTCGATGGTGACGCTGGACGTGTGATGCCCAATCGCGAAGCGGCCCCCCGTCACCGTGAAGCTGCCGCCGTGGATGTTCACCACGCTGTTCACGCAGAGCTTCAGGTCCGTGCAGTAGTTCATCAGGAAGTCATGCGCCGTGACCTCGCCCGCGAAGAGGTTGAACGTGTAGTTCGGCCGCCGCTTGAGCAGGCCGTTGTTCGTCGGCACGTCGTTGCGCGTGCGGCCCACGCCGAAGAAGTTCGGCACCGTCAGCTTGCCGCCGCAGACGTCGAGCTGGACGTCCGGCGTCGTGCCGTCCGCATCCAGCACGGGATGGCCGCCCACCCAGAACTCGTTGTTGTTGACGATGACCTCCTGCCCCTCGCGCCCCAGGATCAA
>JBJEWG010000198.1:0-9822 GCA_051884935.1 Kiritimatiellia bacterium
TGGGCCGGTGGTCTCCCTCGACAAGGGCAGGACATGGGCCTATCCCCGCGACGGCGCGTGCGCCCTCAACCGGTTCACCTACACGTTCCCGAAGGATGCGGACGAGGTCTGGTTCTACGAGTGCCATCCGTACAACCAGTCCGACTGGGAGGCGTTTCTCGCGCGCCACGCGGACGCGCGGGGTAAGGCCTTCGAGACGGGCGTGCTGTGCAAGACGAAGAAGGGGCGGGATGTCGAGCGGGCGCGGTTCGGCTGCCTGACGAACCCGAAGTACACGATGCTGCTCACCTCGCGCCACCACGCCAGCGAGGCCGTGGCCACCTACGCGCTTGAGGGGTTCCTCGAAGCGGTGCTGGGGCAGGACGAGCTCGGCGAGTGGCTGCGGAAGAACGTGGAGGTGATGGTGGTGCCGTTCATGGACAAGGACGGCTGCGTGGACGGCGACCAGGGGAAGAACCGGAAGCCCCACGACCACAACCGCGACTACACGGAGTTCATCCACCACGAGACGCGCGCGACGGTCGCGTGGATCAAGGAGCGGACGAACGACCAGCTGGACGTGTGGCTCGACCTGCACTGCCCGTGGATTCGCGGGAACTACAACGAGTTCGTCTACTCGCCGCTCAAGCGCGACGTGAACAACCGCAACGCGGCGGCGGAGGCGCGGTTCGACGCGCTGCTCGAAAAGCTCCAGTGCGGGTCGCTGAGATACAAGGCGGCCAATGACCTGCCCTACGGCAAGGCCTGGAACACGGGCGGGAACTACGAGAAGGGGTGGAGCTCGATCAACTGGGCGATCAACACGCTGCCCGCGATCAAGCTCGGGCACACCTTCGAGATTCCGTTCGCGACGGCGAACGGCGCGGTCGTGACGCCGGAGAAGGTCCGCGCGTTCGGGCGCGACCTCGCGAAGACGCTGCGGGCGTTCCTCGAAAAGTGAGCGGCGCCGGCCGTTCAATCCCCGGTTTTGCTATACTAACCGCCATGAAGATACTTGCAAGCGTCGTAGTCGCCTCAACCGTTCTCGCCCACGCGGCCGAGCCGCTCTGCGTCGGCGGGGTGTATCCACATCTGGCGATGGTGAATCAGGAGGGCGAGTGCGGCACGGGCGCGGTGGTGCCGTGGGCGGGGAGCCTGTGGGTGGTGACCTACGCGCCGCACGCGCCGGTGGGCTCGACGGACAAGCTCTACCAGATCCAGCCGGACCTCTCGCGGGTGATCCGCCCGGAGTCCGTGGGCGGCACGCCGGCGAATCGGCTCATCCACCGCGAGACGGGCAAGCTGCTGATCGGGCAGTACCTCGTCGCCTCGAACGGCGCGGTCGAGACCGTGTGGATCAGCCGGATGCCGGGGCGCCTCACGGGCGCGGCGCGGCACCTCACGGAGCCGGCGCGGAAGGTCTACGTGACGGACATGGAGGAGGCCCTCTACGAGCTCGACGTCACCGACCCCACGAAGACGTTCACCCTCATCCGCGACGGGCACAACCGCAAGGCATTCGAGGACTTCTTCAGGAAGTGGGGCCGCACGCCGCCGCCCGGCTGGAACGAGGCGCAGGAGTCAACCCTCTTCGGCTACCACGGCAAGGGCACGTGCTCCGGCTTCGGGCGGGTCTTCTACGCGAACAACGGCATGGCCTCCGCGGCGGCGCAGAGGGACCCCCGCACGCCCTCCGGCTGCCTCGCCTACTGGGAGCCCGGCGATAGGAACTGGACGCTCATCCGCACGAACCAGTTCACGGAGGTGACGACGCGCGACGGCATCTACGGCAACGAGCACCCGGACGCGAACCCGATCTGGGCGCTCGGCTGGGACCACCGCAGCGTGATCCTCACGACGACCTCCGACGGCCGGACCTGGCACGACTACCGTCTGCCGAAGGGCTCGCACAGCTATGACGGCGCGCACGGGTGGAACACCGAATGGCCGCGCATCCGCGAGATCGGCACGGGCGACGACTATCTGGCGACGATGCACGGCACGTTCTGGAAGTTCCCGGCGGCCTTCGCGCAGGGGCGCGCGGCGGGGGTGCGCCCGCGCTCGACCTACCTGAAGGTGATCGGCGACTTCTGCCGCTGGGGCGAGCGGGTGGTCTTCGGCTGCGACGACCACGCGAAGAGCGAGTTCCTGAACGTGCGGGCGCTGAAGGGGAAGCGCGCGAAGGCGCGGCAGAGCGAGAGCAATCTCTGGTTCGTGGAGCCGGCGCGTCTGGACGCGCTGGGGCCGCGCGAGGGCAAGGGTGCCGTGTGGAGCGGCGACGCCGTCATCGCCGGGCAGGCGAGCGACCCGTTCCTCTTTGCGGGGTATGAGCGCAAGTGGCTGTGGCTCACGGTGCCGGTCGAGGTGCAGATCGACGTGAAGGGCGACGGCGACTGGACGACGTGGCGGAAGCTGGCGCCGGGTGGGCACGACCTGACGGGCGCGCCGACGGCGGAGTGGGTGCGCCTCGTCGCGCGGAAGGCGGCGCAGAACGTCTTCGCGGTGTTCCACTACACGAGCGCGCGCGCGGCGGCGGACGAGGAGCCGTTCCAGGCGGCGGCGCCGGACGCGGCCGCGACGGTGTTCGAGAACGACGCGCCCATCCCGCAGGGGCTCATCACGGCGGACGCGGCCTCGCTCATCTACGAGGACGGCGGCGTGCGGCGCCGCCTGCCCCGGCGCGCGGAAACGAGCGCGGCGACGTGCGGGCGTCTCTGCCGCGAAGTCTCCACGGAGCGCGACCTGCTGCACGTGGGCGAGATATTCTATGAGCTCCCCGCCGACAACGCCGGCGGCTTCCGGTTCGTCCATCCCGTCGCCGCGACGCCGCGGCAGATTCGCGACTACGACACCTGGAAGGGCTGCCTGGTGATGAAGGAGGGAGCCGACGCGGACGCCACGGCCCTGAAGATCGGCGTGGCGGACGACCTGTGGCGGCTGGGCAAGCCGGTCGGCGTGGGCGGCCCGTGGAAGGATACCGCCGTGCAGGCGAATGAGCCGAGCGACGCCTACCTGATGAACGGCTTCGACCGGAAGTTCCTCACGCTGAGGGCGGACGCCGACGCGGTGATCACGCTTGAGGCGGATATCGACGGATGCGGAACGTGGGCGGCCGCGGGCACGTATGCCGTCAGGGCCGGCGAGGCGCGCACGGTGGGGTTGCCGGTGGCGTTTTCGGCCTACTGGGTGCGCGTGCGCGCCGACCGCGCCTGCACGGCAACCGCCCAGTTCATCTATCGCTAGCGGATGATGATCGCGGTGCCGTCGCCGTTGCCGATCCGGATTCGGCCGGGACCGCTCACCTCGACGCCGAGCGCCGCGAGGCGCGTGCGGCTGCCGGCGCGGATGACCGTGCCATCCACCACCACGCTGCCCGCCGCGAGCGTCACGTCCGCCGCCGCCTCGATCCGCGCGCCTTTCGTGAACGCGAGGGTCGTGCCAGGGAGATTCGCATCCGTCGTCGTCCGCGTGAAGGCGAGCGTGGCGCCGGCCGCCACGGAGACGGCCGCGTCGGAGAGGGTGCCCGCGCCGAGGCGGAGCGTCGCGCCCGGCTCGACGTTCGCGGTGCGGACGCTGCACGCGGCGTCGTCCGTGAACGCGAGCGTGCCTTCCCTCACCGCCACGCCGCAGTTCCCCGCGAGATTGGTGACGCTCAGCGTGCCCGCGCCCGTCTTCACGAAGGGCGTGTGCTCGCGGATCTCCACCCGTTCGAGCCGCACGGCATCGACGTAGTAGGTGGCGTTCCCGTCGCCGCCCTCATAGCGGCTCAGCTCGATGGCGAGCGTGTGGTCGCCCGCCTTGAGCGTGGCTGGCGGCGTCTCGTGGCGCGCGAAGGTATAGAGGGCGGTCGCCGGCGGGAAGACGTGGGCGAGATTGGTGACGGCGTTCGCGTCGGCGAGCGTGACCGTGCGCGTGCTCTTGTAGGTGCCGCCGTAGCCGCCATTGCGGCAGCCGCCCTCGAAGACGACGCGCCACAGACCGTCCTCAGGAACGGTGACGGTGCGCGAAAGACGATTGCACTGCCGCAGCACCGCGAAGTGCGTTCCGAAGGACGTGTAATGGTTGGGGTCCGTGCAGAACGCGCTCCCATTCGCCTCCGCGGATTCCCGTAGCGAGCCGTTTCCGCTCCAGCTTTCGGGCGTCCGCTCAATCGTCCAGCCCGTCTCTTTCAGCGTGCCCGCCTCCTCGAACGACCAGTTGGGCGGGTATTCCACGGCGAGGGCGTTCGTCGAGAAGCCCTCCGCGAACGTGAGCGACAGGCCGAGGTCGGTCGTGACGGCGGGGGCGACGTCCACGGTGAGCCCGCTGCGGCTGACCGTCGCGACGGGTGCCGCCTTTAGCTCCCTTGTCTTGAAGAACGGCGAGAGCGCGTTCTCGCCCATGCGCAGCGTGCCGCCGTCGAACGCAAGGGAGAGTGCGTATTTGAGCTCAAGCCCGGGGATCGGTTCGTTGCCGGGCGCGTCCAGGGCCAGCGTGATCGTGCCGGAGGTGTCGGCCGTGCCCGTGCGCAGGATCGGGAGGACGGCGGGCGACGCGCTGGAATCGGGATAGAGGCCGAGATCGTGGAGGATCAGGTGCGAGCCGCTTGTCACGCCCACGCTTTGCCCCCGGTGGATGCGCAGGGCGTTCGGGAGGTCGTAGACGGCGTGGTTGGGCTTGTCGGACCCATCCAGGAAAAGGCCGGTGCCGCTGATCACCGAGATGGGTCCCGTGCCGAGCGAGCAGACTTCCTTGAAGCGGAACTGTCCGCCCGTCTTCTCCGAGCCCTTGATCTGGATGCCGCCGGTGAACGTGTTCTTCTGACCCTGGAAGACGATCGTGCCGCCCGTCAGCGTGAGGCCGCCGTCCTGCACGTCGGGCGCGGAGGCGAACGACTGGCTCACGTAGGTGTGATTATTCCCGTGGATGAGGAGGGTGAAGCCGCCCGCGCCGATCGTGGCGGACTCGAAGATGTCGTTCAGGTAGCCGTTCGAATACAGCGCCGCGCCGTCTATATGCAGGGTGACGGGCGCAGAGCCTTCCTTCGTCAGCCGATCGACCTCATGGACGCCGCCGACGAGACGGAGGCCGCCTTCGACGAGGGTGAAGAGCTGGAGGTCGTCGTCGCGCGTCAGTTCCAGCGCGCCGGGGCCCGTCTTGCGGATGGCGCCGTCCGTCGCGTTGGTGATGGGGACCTCGAAGACGGCGGTGACGCCCTCCGGGACGAAGATTTCACCGGGGGCCTCCGTCGATGTGGCCCCGAAGTCGAGATAGCCCGCGCCGGAGATCGTCGCCGCCGCCGTGAACGCCACGTTCGTCACCGCGACGGCCTCCGCCGCCACGTAGCCACCCGCGTCCACCGTGAGGCGCCCGTCGTCCAGCGCCGCCTGGGCACAGCACGCCCAGCAGAACGCGCCCGCAATCAATCCCTGCCGAATAACCGCCATATCTCATCCTCTCTGCGGGGGCGTCCCCCCGCCTTGAACATTCCGTTTCCTTCTTTTAAGGTTTAAGGACCGAGGATTTTAACCGCTCACCGCCCATTTTGTCAAGTATGGGTGGCGATATTTTCGGCGCCGCGGTGCGCACAGTATTGATTTAACTCCGAGCGTTTGCAAAGGGCTCCACTAACGTTTCGCCCGAGGCTTCGCGACGCTTCAACGACCTCTCTTTTTATCAATGACCGGCTTCCCTCGACAAAAAGGCGGCTTTCGGCTCAGTGGCGGGGGATGGCGGAGGATTGTCTAGGAGGGAACGTGGTTTCGCCTAGGGGGACGGTCGGGTGATGCGCGACACCTCGGTCAGTGGTGCGCGACACTCCGGTCGGATGATAGGGAGATTTGGGGCTGGGTTGCGCAAGTGACTGAATTTAGTTGCGCAACTAAATCTTTTCTCTTGCGCAAGAGAATTCATTTGGTTGCGCAAGAGAATCCCGGATGACGGGGGGATTCTGCCGCTGGGTCGGCGCGATCTGCCGTTTCGTCGGGAGGGGAATGGCGTAGCCTCCAGCGTCACACGGGCGACCGCTCGGGGGCGGGCGCGTGGCCCCACGGACGGGTGGAGAGGCCCCACGGGGAAGCCACGCGCTTCGATACCTCGCCTCGCGCGCGCGCGACTATATATAATGGGTGGGGAGGAGTGCTCTCTTTGGGCGGAAGAAGCTGCATCGAATGAGCCGTTGAGACGTGCGGAGCCTCAGGCGGAACGTTAGTGGAGCCTTTTGCAAACGCTCGGAGTTTCAAATCGGCGGCGTGTGGCCCGCCGTATTTCTCACGCGGGCGGCGAGATATGGTAGAATATGCGCCTATGGACAAGAAGACGAACAGGGCCATGGACAAGAAGAAGACGAACGAGCCGAACGAGAAGAAGATCGCCGCCCTCGTGCGGCAGCTGCTGATCGAACTGGGCGAGGACCCCGAGCGGGACGGCCTCTTGAAGACGCCGGCGCGCGTGGCGAAGTCGCTCGCGTTCCTCACGCGGGGGTATCGCCAGACGCCGCGCGGGGTGCTCAACAACGCCATCTTCGACGCGGGCGCGAACCACATGATCGTGCTGCGGAACGTGGAGGTCTACTCGATGTGCGAGCATCACATGCTGCCGTTCTACGGGACGTGCGCCGTCGGGTACATCGCGAAGAACAAGGTGCTGGGCGTCTCGAAGATCGCGCGCATCGTGGACTGCTTCGCGCGGCGGCTCCAGATCCAGGAGCGTCTGACGGAGCAGGTGGCGGAGGCGATTCAGGAGACCGCGAAGGCGGAGGGGGTGGGCGTGGTGTTCAAGTGCCGGCATCTGTGCATGATGATGCGCGGGGTGGAGAAGCAGAACTCCGAGATGGTGACGAGCGCGATGCTCGGCAGCTTCCGGTCCGACGAGAAGGTGCGGCAGGAGTTCCTCTCGCTCATCCGATAGACTGCGGTTCGGCGGGACGGATTTCGGCAACTGTGCTATAATGGTTGCCATGAAGAGAACTCTCCTCGCCTGCTGTGCCGCCGCGACGCTGGCCGTCGTTGGTGGCGAACTCGTTGTGGAACCGAACGGCCTCTCGCCGCAGGGCGCGCTTGAGAGCATCCGGGCCGCAAAGGCGCGGGGCGACAAGGCGGCGTGGACCGTGCGCGTGAAGCCGGGGCACTACGCGCTGAAGGAGACGCTGGTGGTCACGCCGGCGGACTCCGGCACGCCGGAGGCGCCGGTGACGTGGGTCGGCGAGGGCGAGGCGGTGTTCGCGGGGGGCGAGCGGATCGGGGGCTGGACGGACGCGGGCGGCGGGGTGTGGCGCGCGCCGATCCCGAAGGCGCCGAACGGCGAGCCGGCCTACTTCGAGCAGCTGTGGGTGAACGGGCGGCGCGCGGCGCGCGCGCGGCTGCCGAACACGGGGTACTTCAACATCCGCAGGCCGACGGTGGCGCCGGACGGCGCGGTGAAGGGGCGTTACCTCGAACACGCCACGATCACGAACGCCGAGGTGGCGGCGCTGGCGCGGCTGCCGAAGGACGAGATGCCCTACGCCCAGATGTGCGTGATCCACAAGTGGAGCTTCGCGCGGCGGATCCTGCGCGGGGTGACGGCGGCGGACGGCATGGCGGGGCTGTGCGTCGAGACGTGGTCGCCGTTCTCCTGGACGGGGTGGCAGGTGTGGAACGAGAAGGAGACGCTGGTGCACTTCGAGAACGTGCGCAGCGCGTTCGACGCGCCGGGGGAGTGGTTCTACGACGCGAAGGCGGGGGAGGTGCTGTACCGTCCGCTGCCGGGGGAGGAGATGGCGCGGGCGGTGGTGGTGGCGCCGAACGCGAAGCTGAGCCAGCTGGTGGCGTTCCGGGGCGACCCGGAGAAGGGGGCGTACGTGCACGACGTGACGTTCCGGAACATCGGCTTCGCCTATTCGGACGCGACGGCGACCGGCGGGAACGGTCCGACGGAGAGCTGGCAGCACCAGGCGGCGAGCAGGAGCGACGGCGCGGTGACGCTGGCGGGGGCGCGTCGCGTCGCGTTCGAGGGGTGCCGCGTGCGGAACACGGGCAACTACGCGCTGCGGTTCAACGACGGCTGCACGTCGAACCGCGTGGTGAACTGCACGCTTGAGGAGCTGGGGGCGGGCGGCGTGTGGATGGGCGCGGGCGCGGGGCACGTGGCGAAGGGCGAGGCGCTCACGCGGCGCGTGATCCGGACGCTGGCGCCGCGCGCGACGGCGTTCAACCTGATCGACAACTGCACGATCCGCGGGGGCGGGCGGTTCAACCCGGAGGGGACGGGCGTCGCCTACACGCACGTCTCGGACTCGAAGGTGCTGCACTGCGAGATCCACGACTTCTTCTACACGGGCGTCTCGGTGGGGTGGACGTGGGGCTTCGCGGGCAGCGTGGCGCAGCGCAACGAGATCGCCTTCAACAAGATCTACGACCTCGGCAAGGGGATCATGAGCGACATGGGGGGCGTCTACACGCTCGGCACGAGCTACGGCACGACGGTGCACGACAACGTGATCCACGACGTGTGGTCCTACTCCTACGGCGGCTGGGCGCTCTACACGGACGAGGGCAGCGAGGGGATCGTGATGGAGCGCAACCTCTGCTGGAACACGACGGACGGCGGCTTCCACCAGCACTACGGCGCGGGGTGCGTCATCCGCAACAACATCTTCGCGTGGAACCGGAAGCTGGGGGCGGTGCGCATGGCGCGGCAGGTGGTGCAGGGGGTGCCGTGCACGCTCCACTTCGTGAACAACATCGTGCTCGTGCGCGAGGGGCCGCTGGTGGGGCGCGGGCCGCGCGGCGTGGGCGGCGTGTGGGCGAACAACCTCTGGTGGGACGCCTCGGGCAGGCCCGAGCTCGACGGGCTCGACTGGGCGCAGTGGGCGGCGTGCGGGAAGGAGACGGGGGGGCGGTATGCCGACCCGCAGTTCGAGAACGCGGAGGCGGGCGACTTCCGCCTGAAGGCCGGCTCGCCGGCGTTCGCGCTCGGGTTCAAGGCCTGGGACTTCGGCCCGGCCGGGCTGAGGAGGTAGAGCCGTGACGAGGCCCCTCTTCGCCCTCGTGCTCGGCGCGGCGCTGCTCTGCGGCTGCGCGACGGAGCACTACGTGACGGACGCGCGCCACCCCGAGATCGCGATCACCGAGGACGGCGGCGTGACGTACCGCGGCGAGTTCGTCGATCCAGAGGACCTGCCGGGGCTGCTGAGGAGGTCGGGCCTCGACAGGCACGACACGATCAACATCCACTGCCCCGAGACGATGACCGACTGGCGGCTGCAGCGGAAGGTGATGGCGATTCTCTCGCGCAACGGCTTCACGCGGCCGGTGCTGGTGGGGGACCGCAGGGCGTATTCCGAGGTGGGGCGCACGGCGGAGGAGCGCCGCCGCGCGCGCGTGCGGCAGCAGCGCGAAGAGGCTCGGCCGGCGCCGCGCGGACGGACGCCGGTGCGCTACAAGAACTGATGCCGAAAGAAGGAGGCGACCATGGGACGTGCGGGGCTTCTGTTGACGTGTGCGCTGGTCGCGGCGAGCGCCGCGCGGGGCGTCGTCTGGTTCGACGCCGGGGTGAAGGGACTGGCCGACTGGCCGACGGATGGCCGGGACAAGGTGGAGCTGGGGATGGGGACCTGGCGGAACACCGACACGGCGCTGCTCGGGGGCGCGGAGGGCGCGCGCGCGCTGCGCGTGGGCGCGACGGCGGAGCGTCCGCTTGAGTTCGAGCCCGTGGCGGGGCGGGACGCGGAGCGCGTCGTCTCCGTGTCGTTCGGCATCCAGTTCTCGGCGGGCGGCGTCCCGGCGGCGGTCGATCCCGCGATGAAGGGGGCCGTGACGGTGGTGGGGGACGACGACGGCGCGGCGGTGGAGTACTACGGCATCGTGAAGGACCCGGCGGGGA
>JBJEWG010000199.1:0-9763 GCA_051884935.1 Kiritimatiellia bacterium
AGTTTGAAATCTGTCGGCGAGGGAAGGCCCTTGGGTCGCCCGACCCCGACCCTCTCTGTCGCCCGACAGAAAACTTTCTGTCGCCCGACGGAAAACTTTTTGTCGCCCGACAGAAAATATTTAGTTGCGCAACTGATTTCTTTCCGTCGGGCAGTTGAATCGGGTGATGGCCAACAGGATGGCGACGTCTCGGCCCCGTATGGTGTCTCCCCCTTGGCAGAAACCGCTCTCGCCCCCCGCCCGATCATCCCCCTCCTACGGACTCCTGCCCATCTCACCGGGACGCCCGACCCGAGTTGTGCCGATGACTCGACCCCTCGACCGTTTTGAGAACTCCGAGCGTTTGCAAAAGGGCGGTTTTCACGAACCATCTGAGGCTTCGCGCGTCTTCAACGACTGTCCGTTGACTCAATAGAGGTCTAGTGACACGATAGGGTTCGGTTTTGTATCGGCATCTTCGGCGCCGACAAGTCGCGCGTAAACTTTTTCTCAAATCCCCCTTGCGCGGCGGAGGGGAGTGTGGTAGACTATGTGCCGTTTTCAACACCACGTTCGGGCGTGGCGCAGTGGTAGCGCAGTTGACTGTTAATCAATTGGTCGCTGGTTCGAATCCAGCCGCCCGAGCCAATTCAGGAAGCGAGGCCTTTTGGCCTCGTCTTTTTTGTCTCCCGCCTGCGGCGTTCGACTTCCGCGCCGCGGCCTTTTTTGGCTTTCCCCCGCGACTTCGAATGCGGTATACTATCCCGTCAATTTACAAGAACCGAGAAGAGGAATCATGGACAAGAGTGCTTCGATGATGGATTTCGCCTCGATGCTGGAGAACCAGCTGCGAAACTACCGCAAGGGATTCAACCCCGGCGACACGGTGAAGGCGCGCGTCGTGACCGTGGGCGAGACCTATGTGACGCTGGACGTGAACGCGAAGAGCGTGGGGCTGCTGCCCGTCGAGGACGTGACGGACGACGAGGGCGAGGTGACGGTGGCGCGCAACGACGAGATCGAGGTCTCGTTCGTGGCGATGCAGAAGGACGCCTTCCTCTTCGCGAAGGCGGACGTCGCCGAGTCGGCGGCGGTCATCGCCATGGACCAGACGATCCAGCACGCCTTCAACAACGGCCTCGCGCTTGAGGGGCGGGTCGAGAAGGAGGTGAAGGGGGGCTACGAGGTGACGGTGGCCGGGCAGCGCGCTTTCTGCCCCTACTCGCAGATCGACCGCGTCCGCAAGCCGCTTCCCGCCGGCGCGGAGAATCCCTACGTGGGCAAGAGCTTCCAGTTCCGCGTTCAGGAATACGGCAAGGACGACCGGGGCGTCAACCTGATCGTGAGCCGCCGCGCGATTCAGGAGCAGGAGCTCCAGATGGCGAAGGACTACATGCGCGACACGCTCGAAGAGGGGCAGACCGTGAACGGCACCGTGGTGAAGGTGCTGAACTTCGGCGCGTTCGTCGATCTCGGCGGCGTGGAGGGGCTTGTGCCCGTGCGCGAGATTTCCTGGGACAAGGTGGTCAACCCGGGCGACTTCGTGCGCGAGGGCGACCTCGTGACGGTGAAGGTGATCGGGCTTGACTGGGAGCGCGAGCGCATCTCGCTCTCCATCCGCCAGACGCAGTCCAAGCCCCTCAAGCCGCGCACGCCGGAGGAGATTGCCGCCGAGGCGGCGGCGCAGGACGTGCGGGACTGGATGAGCGCCAACGCGGGCAAGAGCGATTCGTTCTCGAACCTCGGCTCCGCCTTCGACGGGCTCAAGCTCTAGCGGGTGGACCCGGTCTGCCAGCTGGCGTGGCGCGACGGCGTGCTGCGGGCCTCGGGTCCGGGCATTCCCCCGCGCGAATGGACGCGCCCCGCGGACCTCGCGGCGGCGCGCCTTGCGCTTCTCCCCCCGGTGGCGGAGCTGACGCTTGAGGGGGGCGGGGACCTGCTGACGGCGGCGTTCCGCGTGGTGCCCTTCGTGCGGGGCCCCCTGCCCGAACCGGCGTTCGGCGCGGGCGTGACGGCGGCCGCGCGCGCGGCGTTCGCCGTGTTCACGGGCGCGGCGGCGGGCGGCGACGACTTCCGCGTGCTGCGCGGCGAGCCGCAGGAGTTTCTCGTCTGCGCGCGGCGAAGCGGGGGCGTGTGGACCGTGGGCGCGTTCGGCGTGGCGCCGATGACGCTGACGGTGCGGTTCGAGGATCTGTGGCATTGGCTGCCGGGCGGTCTGCGGCGAACCGAGTATGCGGTCAACGTGGTGCGGGACCCACACGCGAAGGACGCGCCGGAGGCGCGGGCGGCGGGCGTGGTGCGGCAGACGCTGGAGGGCGTGGCCCCCGACGCGCGCATCTGCCTCGACCTCGCGCGCGGCGGCGGCTTCACGCTGGAGTTTGTTCCGAGCCGGGAGGCGGAATCGTGACGGACGCACACTATCATCGCAACGAGTTCGAGACCTATCTGTGCCTGCGGGGGCGCGAGTTCCGCTTCGCGGGAGTCCATCCGTGGCAGGCGGCGGATGCGGGGCCTCGGCTTTCGGATGTGGCGGCGCAGCTTGAGGGGGATCCCCACGTGGGCGTGGGCGAGATCGGTCTGGACCGGCTGCGGACGAAGGTGATCCCCGGGGAGCAGCGGCGGCTCTTCGGCGAACAGCTGGCGCTTGCGGCGGAGCGGGGGCGGCCCGTGGTGCTGCACGGCGCGAAGTGCTGGGGCGAGGTGGTGGGGGCGTGCAGGCCCCACAGGGGGCGGATTCCGGCGTTCCTGTTCCACGGCTTCTCGCGGAGCGCGGGGCTGCTCCCGGAGATCGCCGCGCTGAACGGGTTCGTCTCGGTCGGCCCCGCGCTGCTCAACGACCATGCGGTGAACTACCGCGAGATGGCGAAGGGTCTGCCGATTGACCGCGTGCTCGTCGAAACCGACACGGACTGGAGCGTGGCGACGGGCGGCCCCTCGCAGGAGGACCTGCTCGCGAGCCTGGTCCGCGCGCTGGCCGACCTGCGGGGGTGTTCGGCGGAGGAGCTTGGCGCGGCGGTGGAGTCCAACGCGGCGCGGTTCGTGGAGGCCCTCGCATGACGCCGAAGGACCTGACGAACGAAATCCTCATTGGGTGGGGCGGCGCGGAGGTGTTCAACCAGGCGCTGGTGATGGCGAAGCGGGGGCAGGTGGTGTCGGCGGACTGGGACGACGCGACCGGCGAGGCGACGGGCAAGATCGCGCAGTCGAGCGGATGGGAGATGCAGACGGGGTTCACGCTGCTCTCGGACGGGCGGATCAAGTCGCACTGCCCCTGCCGGACTAATCAGGAGTTCGGCATGGTGTGCCCGCACGTCGTCGCGATCGGGCTGCTGCTGATGTGCCGCATGGGGGACCCCGAGGCCGAGGAGCGGTACCAGCGGGAGAAGCGCGCCGCGCGCCGCGTCGCGAACATCGACCCGGCGAGCTACATCCGCCGCGCGCCGAACGGCGTGCCGATGCGGCTCTCGCTGACGTGGGACGACCGGACCTTCGTCGATGAGTTCTACGCGGAGGGGGTGAAGGCGACGCTGGCGCTCTTCGACCGCGCGGGGAGGCGCTACTCGCCCGAGGACCCGCGCCTGCGCGCGGCGCCGGGCGTACTGCTCTCGCGGGCGGCGGAGAACCTGCTGGGAATTCTGGAGGATGTCTGCGAGGGGCCCGCGCGCCGGGAGATCCTGCTCAAGCCGGCGGACTTCCTCAACGTGGCGGAGCTGATGGCGCCGGCGCAGAAGGCGGCGTGCGTATTGAAGGCGGAGTACTTCGAGGAGAACGGCAGCTTCGAGCTCTACCCGTATGCCGAACTGCCGTTCGAGCACCTCGCGTCGTCCGACAGGTTCCTCGTGCACGGGAAGCAGGGGGTGGTGTGGAGTCGGCCGCTGACGGAGGCGGGCGAGGGGCGCGGCGTGTTCACGGTGCTGGCGAACGTGCTGGAGGGGCCGTTCCAGTGTCTCTACCGTGGGGACGAGATCATCCCGCGCGCGGCGATGCCGGCCTTTCTGCACTCCAACCTGCCGCTGCTGCGCGCGCAGTGCGAGGTGCAGATGTCGCCCTCCGAGGACCTGTTCAGGTTCGTGCCGGACGAACCGGGGTTCCGCCTGAAGGTGACGGGCACGCGCGCCTCGCTGGGGGCGGAGCTCTTCGCCGTCTACGGGGACCGGCAGATTCCCTGCTGCAAGCCGGCGGGGCCGGACGACGTCTGCCGCCCGGACCCCGAGGACATGCTGCTCTACCACATGCGGAACCTGCCCGCCGAGCAGGCCGCGCTGAAGACGCTGGAGAGCTACGGGTTCGAGCAGGAGGGGGAGTCCGTGCGCAGGTTCATCACCGAGCCGCGGGAGGTGCTCAACTTCCTGGGGAGCGGGGGGCCGGCGCTGGTGCGCAGAGGGTGGAAGGTGCTCTTCTCGGAGAAGCTGGACGAGCTGGTGGACGGGATGGGGCACGTGGTCGCGACGGTGGACGTGGCGGACGTGCCGGGGGCGGCGGACGGGTCGTTCGAGATCGGCTGCGCGTTCGACGACGGCGGGCGGAACATCTCGCAGTCGGAGATTCAGGGCGCGATCAACCGCGGCGAATCCTATCTGATGGTGAGGGGCGAGACGGTGCTCTTGGACGTGGACGCGATCGCGCAGATGCGGGACGTGCTGGCGGACTGCCCGAGCCGGCCCGGCGCGAAGCCGGGGCACGCCCGCGTCTCATCCGTCTACGCGCCGTATGTGCAGGCGTCGCTCGGCGCGATCTCGGACGCGGTGGAGCTGGAGGACGCGGCGGCGCCGAACTGGCGCGAGGTCGCCACGAAACGCAACCACGACGAACGGGCGAAGTGGGAGCCCGTCGATCTGGGGCCCCTCGAAGGGACCCTGCGCCCCTACCAGAAGGAGGGCGTCTACTGGATGCGCTTCCTTGAGAAGAGCGGCCTCTCGGGTCTGCTGGCGGACGAGATGGGCCTTGGGAAGACGCTTCAGACGCTGACGTGGATCTCGCTCGCGCGCACGGACCCCGAGGCGCGCGGCAAGCCCGCGCTCGTGGTCTGCCCCACCTCGCTCGTGCAGAACTGGGCGGCGGAGGCGGAGAAGTTCACGCCGTGGCTGCGGCGGCTCGTCGTCTCGGGGCCCGACCGCGCGGCGGCCTTCGCGCAGATCCCCGCGCACGATCTGGTGATCACATCGTATGCGCTGCTCCAGCGGGACCTTGAGGAGGCCTATCTGGACAAGACGTTCAGCCTCGTCGTCCTTGACGAGGCGCAGCACATCAAGAACCGGCAGACGCGGAACGCGAAGGCGGCGAAGCGCCTGGAGAGCGTGCAGAAGCTGGTGCTCACCGGCACGCCCGTGGAGAACTCGGTGGCCGACGTGTGGAGCATCTTCGACTTTCTGCTGCCCGGCTATCTGGGGCGGTACGACGAGTTCAAGGTGACGACGCAGGACGCGATCGAGGCGGGCGGCCCCGAGGGGCGCGCGGCGCAGGGGAAGCTGCACCGCAAGCTGCACCCGTTCATCCTGCGGCGGCTGAAGAAGACCGTGGCGAAGGACCTGCCCGACAAGATCGTGAAGGTGGCCTACTGCCCCATGACGCCCGAGCAGCAGCACTGGTACAACAGGCTGCTCGCGGACGCGCGCGGGAAGATCGGCGACATGGTGAAGGCGAAGGGGTTCGCGAAGTCCCGCATGGAGATTCTCGCCCTGCTCATGCGCCTCCGCCAGGTGGCGAGCCATCTGGAGCTGCTGAAGGAATACTGCGAGAAGCACGCGGCGCGGGGCGCCGCCGCGCCCGACGCCGAGGCGCTCTCCGGCAAGCTGGAGGTGTTCTTCGAGCTGCTGGACGAGGCGATCGACGGCGGCCACCGCGTGCTCGTCTTCAGCCAGTTCGTGACGATGCTCACGATCCTGCGGCGCGAGCTGGAGGCGCGGGGCCTCGCCTACTGCTATCTCGACGGCGAGACGAAGGACCGTCTCGGCGAGTGCCGGCGGTTCAACACCGACGAGTCGATCCCGCTCTTCCTCATCTCCCTGCACGCCGGCGGCACGGGCCTGAACCTCACGGGGGCGGACATGGTGGTGCACTTCGACCCCTGGTGGAATCCCGCCGTGGAGGACCAGGCGACCGACCGCGCGCACCGCATCGGCCAGAAGAAGACCGTGTATGTGGTGAAGATGATCGCGGAGAACTCCGTGGAGGAGCGCGTGCTCGCCCTCCAGCAGAAGAAGCAGCTCGTCATCGACGCGACGGTCGGCACCACGGACGAGGCGGCCGTGCAGAAGCTCACCTACGAGGACGTCAAGTCGATCGTGGGGCTGTGAGCAGGGCGACGAGCGCGCGGCGCACGTTGGGGGGCTGTTCGAGGTGGAAGGCGAGGAACACGCCGAGGAAGCGCACCGCGTACGAAAGCGCGTCCGGCGGCGTGGTCGCGGCGTCGGGGCGGCGCAGGGCGGCGACGGTGCGCGGCGAGAGGCGGAGGGTGCGGGCGCCTTCGCCGCAGCGGCCGAGATCGACGGCGAAGGGCGTCCACTCCGCGTGGGGGGCCATCGCCGAGAAGTCGGGCGTGACGCCGGCGAGGCGGAGGATCTCCATCTCCAGAAGGACGAGTCCGGCGGGGGAGCCGACGAGCCGGTCGAGGAAGCCGTCGAGGAAGTCGAACCATGCGCCGGATTCGCCGCCGGGCGGGGCGAGCGCGCGCACGAGGTCGGCGGCGTAGTCGGCCAGGGACGTCTCGCGCCAGCGGCCGCGCAGGTGTTCGCGCAGGTTGAGGGGGGTGACCTCGCGGAGGGCGTGGAGCTCGCCCGACGCGCGGGCGTAGTAGAGCAAGTCGCAGGTGTAGAAGAGGTCGTACTGGCCGAGGAAGGCGCTCTTGGGGCGCACGGCCCCCTTGACGAGCGTCGTCACCACGCCGTGGTCCGGCGTGAGCCAGGCGACGACATGGCTTGTCCGCGACCAGGGGTGTATTGCGAGGACGATGCCCCGCGTCTTGACGATCTCTCCTGCCACGCCTACTTACGCCGGGGGATGGCCCAGCCAGTGATTTGTGTCGGCGTAATGTACCGCGACGGATGGAAGTGTCATGCCCGAATAGACGACGAGCGGGTTCGTTGCCTGCGGGGCCAATGCGCAGAAGGCCTTCAGGTTCGCGCTCATGGAACTTGAATAGGTTGACGAGCTTTTGATCTCCCGCGGATATAGTCTTGAACCATCTTCAAGCAGCAAGTCGACCTCGATCGAACCGGAGCTGTTTCGATAGAAATAGAGATCGGAGTTTAGTCCGCGATTCAATCGATACTTCAGGGCTTCAACAGTCACCATGTTCTCGAAGAGATGCCCCGTCAGCGGATGCGTCAACAACTGGTCCACATTCCTGATGCCCAGAAGATAAGTTGCCAGCCCCGTTTCCGTAAAGCAGATCTTCGGCGCCTTGGTCTGACGCTTGCCGAAGTTGTTGTGATAAGGCTTGACGGGAAAGACGATGTACGACGCACGGAGAACGCTCAGCCAACTGGCAATCGTCTTGTCGCTGACGCCGACATCGTTTGCAAGTGCCTGCCGATTGATTTGCTGTCCGACATGTCCCGCCAATAGTTTTACGAATAGCTCGAATCGGTCGAGGTCCGCAATGTTCAGGATTCGCCGTGCATCCCGCTCGACATACGTTCGAAAATAGTCCGCATAGAACTGCGAAGCCTCAATGGCGTCCACCAGTCGCCGAGGCATGAAACCATTCAACAGCATCTGATCACGTTGTGTCACGTCAACCTTCGCCCGCCTGAGTTCATCACAACTCAACGGGAGAAGTTCCGCCAACCCTGTCCTTCCTGCAAGCGACTCGCTCACCGCCTGCTCAAGCTCCGGCTGATGAGAGCCCGTCAAGATGAACCGCCCCTTGTCCTGACGCTGATCGACTTCAACCTGAACATATTCCAGAATCTGCGGTAGCTTCTGAACTTCATCGAGAATCATCGGCCCGCGCGCGTGCGCCACGAAGTCACGAGGATCCGCCATGATGAGGTCGCGAACATCCGCAGTCTCCAGATTATAGTACACATGATTGGGGAAAAGATGCCGGATAAGCGTCGTCTTTCCAGACTGACGAGGCCCGGTTACCGTGACAACAGGGTAAAACCCAGCCAGCTTTTGAATATGGCTTTCAATATCGCGCTCAATGTACATCGCATTTCTCGCTTAAGACGGGGAGATTGTACCACAGTCACCCATGCCCGTGCAAATCCGAGTTTCAACTTCGGAATTGCACGGTGCGATATCGTTCATCCTCTAAAAGGCTGTCACTGCCTCGAAACTGTGTGCGTTGTTGGAGAAATATGCGGAACTCCGTTGGGGAGATGCTTGTTAGGGGGGTGGTTCCTGTGCTACAATGCGCCCGTTTCGAATGTCAAAGGAGTCCATTTGAAGTGAGCGTCGTCATTGTTCTTGCCTGCGTGAGCGCGGTGCTGGCCGTGTGCTGCGCGGTTCTGTGCGTGCATGGGATTCGTTCGCGGGAGGCCGGCGCGGCGGCCGAGGCCGAGGCGGCGCGGCTGCGGGCGGAGGTGGAGTCGGCGCGCCTGCTCGCGCAGGCGGGGGAGGAAAACTGCCGAAAGCGGCTGGAGGACAAGGAGGAGGCCTGCCGACAGCGGCTCGCGGCGATGGAGGCCACCTGCGTCCAGCAGGCCCAGCAGACCGCCGAGACGCTGCGCGTGCAGTTCGCGCATCTGGCGCAGCAGCACCTGAAGGCCTCCAGCGAAGGTCTCTCGGAACTCAACCGCCGTCGGCTGGACGAGCTGATGGCGCCGTTCCAGGCCCAGCTGAAGGAGTTCCGCCAGGCGTTCGAGGACGACAAGAGGCAGCAGGTGGCGAACAAGGCGAGCTTCGAGCAGGCCATCTCGGACCTCGGGAAGCGGGCCCTCCAGATCGGCGCGGACGCCGAGAACCTCGCCAAGGCGCTCAAGCGCGAGTCGAAGACGCAGGGCGACTGGGGGGAGATGGTGCTCGGCAACATCCTCGCGGCGGCGGGGCTGAAGGAGGGGCGGGACTACTTCCCGCAGGCGCAGGAGGTGGACGCGCAGGGCGGCCGGCTCATCCCCGACGTGGAGATTCCCCTGCCGAACAAGGAGAAGCTGCTGATCGACTCCAAGGCATCCGTGACGGCGTACCTCGACTACGTGGCGGCGGCGGACGAGGTGGCGCGCGAGGCGGCGGCGAAGGCACACGTCGCCTCCGTGCGCAAGCACATGGAGGAGCTGGCGGACAAGGACTACATCAAGCGCGTGAAGGGCTCCCAGGGTTACATCCTCATGTTCATCCCGAACGAGGGCAGCTATCTGCTCGCGATGGACCGCGACCGGAAGCTGGCGACGGACGCCTTCCGCCGGCACGTGATCATCGTCAACCCCACCACGCTGCTCCTCTGCGTGCAGATCGTCGCCCTGCTGCGCAGCCGCGAGACGCAGAACGAGAACGCGGAGCGGATCTCCGCGGCCGCGGCGAAGATGTACGAGAAGTTCGCGACCTTCTCCGCGACGTTCGCCGATGTGGGGAAGCGGCTGGACGGGCTCTCCGAGGCTTACCGGAAGGCGAACGGGCAGCTGTGCGCGGGGCCGGGGAACGTGATTCGCCAGATGGAGTCCCTGAAGGCGATGGGAGTTGTGACGACGAAGTCCGTCGATAGCCGCCTGCTCGAAGAGGCGGGTGCGGAGAGCTGAACTGCAAAGGAGACGATGACATGAAGCGGATGTTGACGATGGTGATGGGTCTTTCGCTCGCCCTGGCGCTGCCCGTGGCGGCGCAGAGCGGGGAAGAGCAGGCG
>JBJEWG010000200.1:0-1885 GCA_051884935.1 Kiritimatiellia bacterium
GTCGATGCCGACACGCTCAAGCCCGTCAAGACGCTGACGAAGGGCGTCGCCGTTCTGCTGGCCGTCTTCTGCGGCAAGACGCGCCTCATCGACAACGCCGTGATGGGCGCGTGATCGACCTGAGCACAGAGGAGTGGCGCGAGGCCTACCGCCTCGTGAAGGAGGCGGCCCGGGGCGACGACGCGGCGCGCGCGGCGGCGTTCGACTTCCTGCGCACCGCCGAGTCCAAGCGTCTGCTCGCCATCGCCCACCTGCTGCAGCCCGGCGCGACGGCGCGCTCCATCCAGGCGGCCCTCGTCCCGCTGGAGCGCGTCGATACGCGGGCGAAGATCACCGATTCGGAAATGGGCATCCGCACGACGGACGAGCCGGGCCACGTGGACCGCGCGCCGTTCGTGGTGGTGGCGGACAACGTGCGCAGCGCGTTCAACATGGGCGGAATCTTCCGCACGGCCGACTTCTTCGGCGCGGAGCGGATCGTGCTCTGCGGCTATTCCCCCACGCCCGAGAACGCGCAGGTGAAGAAGACGGCCCTCGGCGCGGACATCTCGACGCCCTGGGAACACGTCGGCGACGTGCGCGACGCCATCGACCGGCTCCGGGCCGAAGGGCGGCGCATCTACGCCCTTGAAACCGTGGACGGCGCAACCGACATCGCCCGCTTCATCCCCGTCTTCCCCTGCGCGGTCCTGCTCGGGAACGAACGCTTCGGACTTGACCCGGACGTCGTGGCGATGGCGGACGAAGTGCTCGAAATCAGGTCCCACGGCCTCAAGAACTCCCTCAACGTCGTAAGCGCCTTCGCCGTCGCCGGTACCTTCCTCCGCCGCGCGGACGGTTCGGGGCAAGAGGCCTAGCATCGGCCGACCTGTGTCATTTTGACACATTCTCGGTGATCGAACCTCTCTCATCCCGATGACCCGGCCCGAGTTATGCGGACGACTTGGCCCTTTTAAACGCCCGGGGTTTGTAAAACCGGGCGGCGGATTGGCGAATATGGCGGGATGGGTGGCGGGGGATCGTCTAGACGGCTGCGGATTCTACTGCGCAGTGGAAGGAATTCCACTCGGCAGTAGAATTTCTTCCACTCAGCAGTGAAATTTACTCCACTGCGCAGTGGAACTTTGAGTCGCCTAGGGGAGTGTATGCTTATTCCCAGACGCGGGGTAGAGCTTCGTGCGGTGTGCGGTGCTTTGTTTACCACTCTGCGTACGATATTGCCACGCGCCGCAGGATGTGCTACAGTCCACATCGAGTGAATGGAAAGGGGGGAGCAATGACGGCAAGTTATACATACTGGCAGGATACAAAGGACGGAATGTGGCTCGGCTACTGGAACGAGTACCCGGACCACCAGACCGAGGGCCGCACGCTCGACGAACTCAAGCGTATGCTTGTCTCTCTCTCCGTGAGGACATTCAGGAGATGGTCGCGGATGGCATGATGCCCAACTGCCGACAGATTACAGTCAATCGCCGTTGTTGAGCGGTGGAGCATTCGGCAGATGGTAAAGACCTCCGAACTGGTGCGCACCACAGGCCAGACTGGTGCGCACCATTTGCTTCAGTGGTGCGCACCATTTTCCGAGTCGATGCGCACCGGGGGCTGATAGTTCCTCCCTTTTCACCATCACCCGTGGGAGATGATTTTTGATACAATGTGCGGTAGCCTTTTGGAGCAGAGACAGGTAAGGATTTCAATGGCAACGAAGAAAGCAGAGACTGCGCGGAGTGGCGTTTCACAGGGTACGCATGAGGCGGCGGGGCGCGTCGTCCTTGTCGGCACATACAAGGGCGATCAGCTGTCGAAGTGGAGCGGCTGGTACAACTATCCGATTTCGGATAAGGACAAGATCGACGCGGCGGACGCGGCGAAGATAACGGAT
>JBJEWG010000201.1:0-9647 GCA_051884935.1 Kiritimatiellia bacterium
GATTTAGTTGCGCAACTGAATTCATTCTCTTGCGCAACCCAGCCCCAGATCGCCCAGACACTTGACCGGAGGGTGGCGCGACCCTCGACCGCCCCCTCCTAGACAAAACGCCCGCCCCTCCTAGGCGAAACGCCTCCCCCTCCTAGACTACCCCCGCGCCCCCACCTAGACCGCTCCACATCCCCATCTAGACGATTCCCCGCCGCCCATCCCGCCATATCTACTATATCCGCCGACACTCCGCCCGGTTTTCTAGAAACTCCGAGCGTTTACAAAGGGCTCCGCTAACGCTCCGCCTGACGCTTCGCGCTTCTTCAACGACTATTCGTTGACTTAAAACTATCACGCCTTACCTTATTACGCCTTATTACGTCCTACCTATAATATTACCTATAGATAAGGAATAAGAGCTGGCAGGGGGTTGTAGATAAGGAATAGGGCTGGCGGGGGCGGACACCCCTGCCACGGGACCGAGAGCTGGCTTCTTATCGTGACCTTCCTGCTTCTTGTCGTGCGCTTTTTGATGGAAAGCAGTCGTTGATTGACAGAAAGAAGTCGTTGAAGCGTCGCGAAGCGTCAGGCGGTTCATTAGAACCGCCCTTTGCAAACGCTCGGAGTTTAAAACCGGCCGCGCTTTGCACGTTCACAAAGAAGGCCCCTTTCGGTCCGGTGGTAGGGGCGCGGCGCCACAGCCACGAAACCGAAGACAGACTTCTTGTTTTGCTCTTTCTGATAGAGGAAAGCCGTTGATTGACAGAAAGAAGTCGTTGAAGCGTCGCGAAGCCTCAGGCGGTTCGTTAGAACCGCCCTTTGCAAACGCTCGGAGTTCAAAACCGACCGCTCTTTACATCTTCACAAAGAAGACCCCTTTCGGTCCGGCGGCAGGGGCGTCCGCCCCTGCTACTAGATTGAACGAGGTTTCTTCGCAAACGCTCGGAGTTTATGGGACCACCCTCCCAACCGCCTCCAAATGCAATCGGCCGACCACCCTATCACCCGATGTCGAAGAAACCGAACCTGCGCGGGCGAGGCAGATGTTGGTGGGCGGGCTCAGAATTCGATGAGGGCGAAGGAATTCGGCTGAAGCTTCAACGACGCCGTGCCGTTGGCGTTCACCACGAGCGGCGTCTCCGTGTAGGTGCGGACGGCGTCCGTGATATGGCAACGCGCATTCGCGTAGTCCGTCCCCTTCGGCAGGGAGATTGTCACCTTGCGCGTCTCGACGATGTTGTTGTCGTCCGAATAGCGGGCAAGGAAGAGCGCCGTTCTGCCGGCGGCGTTCTTCGCGGCGCACGCGAAGAGCTGGGGCTTCTTGACGTCCTTCGTCTTGACGGTCACCTGCACCTGCGTGCCGAGCTCGCGGAGGCGGCGCCACGCGAAGAACGGATAGTAGCCCTTCTTCGGCAGGGAGGTCAGCTGGTCGAACATGTTGTTCATGCCGCACCCGATGCGCGCGTCGTAGAACATCAGAAGGTCCAGCGGGGCCTCCTGGCAGGCGATCATCACCGCGGCGATCGAGGCCGCGCCCTTCTGGGAGAGTCGCCCGCTCTCGCATTCGAGCGAATAGATCCACTCGTCGCCCCAGCCGCGCACGTAGTTCCACTCGTTTAGGTGGCTTTCCGTCTTCGTGAAGCCGTTGTCGTCGAGGAGCTTGCGCGCGCGCCGCGCGTTCTCGGCCGGGGTTGTGGCGTCCTTGTAGTAGCAGTGCCACGAATAGAAGTCGAGCGGCAGCTTCTCCTTCGCGCAGAACGGCACGAAGTCCTTCTCCCACGCGCCCCACCAGCAGAAGGCCGGCCCGCCGATCTTGATGGTCTCGCCGAAACACTTGCGCAGATGGAGCGACGTTTCCTTGTAGAGGTCGAGGAACTGCCGCGTCGTGCCGGTCCAGGTGGGGCCCTGCCGTCCATCGGCCCTCACCTGATTGCCGTCCGGCTCGTTCCATATCTCCCAGTAGCGGATGTTCCACCTGAAGCCGTTCGCCCAGCCCTCGTTGTAGTGGCGCACGATGTGCTCGCAGATGCGCGCCCACTTCGCGTTGTCCTTCGGCGGGTGGACGTGGTACTTCTTGATGTAGTGCTCGATGGACTGCCCAAGGCGGTAGTAGGGTTCCGTGCCCGCGGCGCGGATGTTCGCGAGGTACTCGTCCGTGCAGACGAAGTCGTAGCTCTCGGGCTTCGTCTCGTCCGCGTCCCAGTTCGGGAAGACCGCCGAGATGTCCACCGTGTGCGGCCCGCCGTAGGCGGAACAATGGTTCGCGTCGTGGATGCGCGCGTAGGGGATCTTCAGCGCCGCGTACTCGTCGAAGTTGCCCTTCGACTGGTCGCTGCGCGGCTTCGTGGGACCGTTGTTCACGGCGTTCATCAGCTTGATCGGACCCTTCACCACGCTCGGATCGACCGTCACGAACCACTCCTGCGCCGCGAAGATTCCAACCCCCGCGCACGCAACCGTCATCAGGATGATTTTCTTCATGCCGAGAGAATAACATATCAAACGCGGCCCCCGCAACACGAAATCGCGCAAATCGACGCATAAGAACTCCTCACCACCACCTTCGGGCGACCTGTGCGCGGCGGGGCAGGAACAACCCCGCCACCAGAAGCACGAGGAAACACCCCAGATACCACAGCGCGCAAAAGGACGGGGGCCACGGCGTCACCTCGAAGCTCGCGAACGGCAGCGCGGCCACGCACTCCGAGACATACGCCATCGCCCACGTGCAGGCCGCCGCCGCATTGTTCAGGCACGCGGCCAGCGGCAGGCAGACGAAACTCACGGCCAACGCGCCCGCGCCCAGCTTCACCATCCACTGCGCCAGGGCCAGCACCGCCAGATTCGCCACCAGTCCCCCCGGCGTGAAGCGGCCGAACGCGGCGGCGGCGATCGGCACGCCCGCCGCCCAGGCCGCAACCGACACGCCGAAGCCACCCGCCCACCGTCGCCAGCAGCTCCCCTCGGCGAACCACGGGCGGAAGTGCCGCGACCAGTGGCACCAGAACACAATGCCGAACATCACCACGAACGACAGCGTGCAGCCCAGATCGAACAGTCGCTCGGGGGCGAGCGCGTAGACGCCAAGCACCGTCACGGACCAGGCCGCCAGAGAGTCCGGCCGCCGCCCGAAGACCGGCGCGAGCAGCAGCAGCGACGCCATGGCCGCCGCGCGGACCGCGCTCGGCCGCGCCCCCGTGAGCACGACATACGCCCACATGAGCGGCAGGCCAACGAGCCCGCGCCCCCTCACGGGCACGCCGACCTTCGTCAGCAGCGTGTTCAGCAACCACGCCACTACCATCACGTGCAGCCCCGAGATCGCGAACACATGGATTGTCCCCGCCTCCACGAACACGCGCTTCCGCGCGTACGGCAGTTCGCTTCGCCGCCCCAGCAGAATGGCGCGGTTGAGGCCCGCCAGGTCCGGGCACCACGAAAGGCCCTCCCCCACGCGGCACGCAAAATCCTCCCCCAGCGCCTCCCATCCCGCGCGCGCGGCATCCGGCGGCGACTCCGCCACCCACTGCGCCTGCGCCGCCTCGGGCACCCACAGCGTGCGCCGCGCGTAGCGGTTCGCCGCGTCCTTTTTCTGGGAGATTCGCCCGTCCACCCGCCACGTCTCTCCAACCTGCGGCCCCTTCGCGCCGCACGGCACGGGCAGAACGACCTTCAGCGGCACGGGCCCCACGTGCGTGAGGAAGTCCACGCGGTTCTCACCGGCCCGTTTTCCCTCCTTCGTGTTCACCCCTCCTTCCACACGAACCTCCAGGGGCGGAGGCAGCCCCAATGCCCCTTCATTCGCGTCCAATAGATCCTTGAGTTTAACCTCCGTCCGCAGCGCCAACACCACCCCTAGCGTCGCAAGCGCCGCGAACCCAACGTGCCGCACACCCCATCCATAGGCCGCCAGACATCCCATCAGGCCGAAGAACCCGATCCACGCCCAGGCCTCCACCAGCCCATGCAGCGCGAAGCCCAGTCCCTCGCCCGCCACGAACGTCCCCACAGCCAGCGCAAGACGCACGGACGGGACCTTTTCCTCCAGAAACAACATCGTCTAGCGCCAGTAAATCCGGTCCAGCTCGCGCCAGGCACTCGCCGCCATCACGTGTTCAACCGTTACATCCTCCGACCCCGCGAGATCCGCCACCGTGCGCGCCACCTTCAACACGCGGTCGTAGGCCCGCGCCGAAAGGTCCAGCTGTTGAATCAAGCTCCGCATCCGCGCCTGCCCCGCCGCGTCGAGGCGGCAGAAATCCGCAAGGTCCCTCGACCGCATATCCGCGTTGCAGTGGATTCCAGGCATCCCCGCGAACCGCGCCGCCTGTCGCTGACGGGCCGCGATCACGCGCGCCCGGATGGCTGCGGACGTTTCGCCGTGCGGGGCATCGACCAACTCGCTCACCGATACGGGCGGCAGGGCGAACTGAATGTCGATTCGGTCGAGCAGTGGCCCCGAAATCTTCCCGCGGTAGGCCGCAATCTGGCGTTGGGAACATCGGCAGACGTGCTTCGGATCGTCCGCGTAGCCACATGGACACGGGTTCATGGCCGCCACGAGCATGAAGCGCGAGGGGAAGTCGCAGGCCGCCGCCGCACGGGCGATGGCGACGTGCCCGTCCTCCAGCGGCTGACGCATCACCTCCAGCACGCCGCGCCGGAACTCGGGGAACTCGTCGAGGAACAACACCCCGCGATGCGCCAGCGAAACCTCCCCGGGCTGTGGATGCGTGCCGCCGCCCAGAAGCCCGCAGTCGCTCACCGTGTGGTGCGGCGCGCGGAACGGGCGCCGCGTCACGAGCGAGGCACCGCCCTCGAGCTTCCCCGCCACGGAGTGGATGCGCGTGACCTCAAGCGCCTCCTCCGGCGTGAGGGGCGGCAGGATGGAGGGGATCCGCCGCGCCAGCATGGTCTTGCCGCTGCCAGGGGAACCGATGAAGAGGATGTTGTGGCCACCCGCCACGGCGACCTCGATCGCCCACTTCGCCTGCTCCTGACCTTTGACGTCCGAGAAGTCCTCGCCGCCGTCGCGCCCCTCCGCCACCAGCGTCTTCAGGTCCGCATAGACCGCGCTGATCGCGTGCGTCCCGGCAAGAAAATCCGCCGCTTCGCGCAGCGTCCGCACGGGATAGACGGAAATGCCGTCCACCACGCTCGCCTCGGCCGCGTTCTCGACTGGCACGAGGATACCCTTTTTCCCGATGCGGCGCATTTCGAGCACGATGGGCAGAATCCCCTGCACGCGGCGGACCGCCCCCGAAAGCGCCAGCTCGCCCGCAAGCGCGTAGTCGCCCAAATTCGGCGCCTGAATCTTCCCCGTCGCCACCAGCAGGCTCACGGCGATCGGCAGATCGTAGAACGGCCCCTCCTTGCGGACATCCGCCGGCGCGAGGTTCACCGTGATATTCGACTCGATCTTCTTGAACCCCGAGTTGCCGATTGCCGTCGAAACCCGGTCCTTCGCCTCCTTCACCGCCTGATCGGGCAGGCCGACCATCGTGAACTGGGGCGAGCCGTCTGACGAGCAGACCTCGATCTCGACCGTCCGCGCGTCCACGCCGCACACCGCGCCCGAATGACATTTCGCCAGCATCTTCCAAGCTCCTTTTCCCGTCGAACCGCACCACGCGCCGACAGGGGAAAGGATATCAGACCGAAGGGAAGACGAATAGTCCTAGAAATGTCAATTTTTCGTGACGTTTCCGTGATAAAACTAGTAGGGGAACAATCCATGCGCCACCCGGAGGACACGACGCGCGCAAACAACACGAAACCCGCGCCTTCGGCGCGGGTTCGCTTGTTAATGGAGGTGGGAAGCGGAGTTGAACCGCTGTAAGCGGATTTGCAGTCCGCGACCTAACCGCTCGGCCATCCCACCAAAATCGAAGGGCCTACTTGGCCTTCTTCGCCGCGAGGAGCCGAGCGTTCACACGCTTGGCGTACGCCTTCCGGCGGTTCCTCTTGGCACGCTGTCTGAGTTGCTGTCCCATGGCGCGTTAGTTTATCAAAACCTCCGGGTGGTGCGCAAGGGGGAATTTCAACGAATTTACAGCTCGCGGATCTTGATGTTCCGGAAGCTCACCGTCGAGTCGCCGTGGTCCTGAAGCTTGATGAGGCCCGTGGGCGTTTCGCCCCAGCGCTCGCCCGGCTTCTGCTCCCTGGCGTACTTGGATTTCGCCACGAGGGCGCGGAACGCCTCCGAGCCGCGGTCGTATGCAAGCACCTTCACGCCGTTCAGCCAGTGCTCGACGCGCGTCCCCTTCGAGACGATCTTCGCCGTGTTCCACTCGCCCAGGGGACGGATGGCCTTCTCCGCGCCGTCCGTGGCCATGAGGTCGTAGAGCGCCGAGGCGCGGTGCGTGCCGGGCACGCCCGCCGGGTTCGGCCGGTCGTAGTCGGGGTGCGCGGGATCGAGAATCTGGTACTCCTCGCAGGTCCCCTTGAAGAGCTTCGGGTTGTAGAAGTACTTGATGCCGCTGTTGGCGGCCTTCGTGAGGCGGAAGTCGAGCATGAGCTCGAAGTCCTTGAACTCCTGCGCCGTCACTAGATCGCCGCCGCCGCCCAGCGCGGCCTGTTCCGGCGGCAGCTTCTCCCACTTGCCCTTCTCGTTGATGCGGGACTGCGGCAGCACGGTAAGCACGCCGTCCTCGATCTTCCAGCCCTTCGTCGGCGGCGCCTTGCAGCCGCCCCGCTCGGCGACCCAGCCGTCGAACGTCCTGCCGTCCCACAGCATCTTCCATCCGGCGGCCTTCTCGCACGCCGTCAGCGTGTTCGGCGCCGCCGCGCACGCCTTCGCCGCGCAGGGCGCCTTGTTCGGGCACGTCCCCGTGCAGCAGATGGAGTCGGTCACACAGCCGGCGAACACAAGCGCCAGCCCCATCATCGGAACCAGAGTCTTCATAGTTGTTGTCTTTTCCTTTTCTGTAAGAGGGTCCTTAACGCGGCAACGCGAACCGAAGCCACCCGGCTACTTGTTCAGCGTCTCCTTCGTCAGCTTCACGAGCGCCTTGAAGTCGCCGGGCTTCTTGTTGAGCGCGGCCTTCAGGTCGTACTTCGCGGCGAGCGCGTCCAGCTCGGCCGTGCGCACGCCCCGCGCCTTGAGGATGTTGAACTTCTCGGCCTGCTGGATGCCGTTGAGCAGTTCAAGGAAGCGCATGGAGGGCGAGCCATCCGGATAGACGAGGAACGTGTCGCCCGCGCGCCAGTTGCCGTAGGAGGCGTCGGCGCACGCATCGACCGGCCAGCTGTTCCACGCCCAGCGGAGAAGGCCGTCGAGCCCGCACATCGCGGGGTACGCGCCGCACCAGAACGCCTCGTCGAGCTCGCTGTCCATGAAGGTGTTGGGCCGCGCCGGACCACAGCAGATGTAGTACGTGGTGATCTTCCCCTCCTTCTGGCGCTGCGGCACCTCGGCGAGGAAGCCGGGGTTCACGTAGCCGAGCGCCTGTGAATAGCTCGCCATCTCAATGCCCTTGAACTCGCTCGGCTTGCGGTTGCCGGCCATCGCGATCTTCATGCCGGGCGCCATTTTCCGGAGGAACGCGACCGTGTTGCGCAGATCCTCGGGCGAACGCTCGTCGAGCGAGACGAGCACGTCCTCGAACCACCCCTTCTCCTTGAGATGCGCCGCAAAGGCCTTGAGGAACGGCCCCCAGTAATCCTCGAAGAACGGCTCACCGGGAACGGCCTTGCCCTTCTGCATCTTGCCGGCCTCGTCGTACCAGCTCACCAGATAACCCCACGGGCACATCGTGTAGCAGGCGATGTGCGGACCCAGCCCGCACCGCCGCCCGAACGCCACGTAGGCGTCGAAGAGCGTCCAGTCGAACGCCGTCGTGCCGTCCGCGCGGCGCGTGTACTTCACCATCGCCCCGTAGCCGTCCTGGCACTGGTGGTTCCAGGGCAGATCGACGAGCGTCACCGTGAGCGTCTTCTGCCCCGCCGTGGCGAGCAGCCGCCAGATCGGCTCCATCGCCGCGTAATGCTCCTTCGAGAACGGCTCCACACCCGCCACGCGGGCGACGGCCCACGGATGCTGCCAGAGATCGAGATAGTACTTCCACTCCCGCGCGGGCGGCAGCACCTGATCCACCACGCGCACCGTCACGTCGCCGATCGCGTACCGCCCCGGCTTCGCCTCCGCCGGCACCTGAATCTGCACGACCCGCGGCCCCTCCGCCTTCGCGTTCCACTCCACGCGGTCCGCCATCGTCAGACGTTCCACCGCCTTCGGCGTGGGGGCGTACTTCACGTCGCGCGCCACGCCCGTCTTCACCACGAAGCCCGCCGGCGCCGCGCCCACGCGCTCTCCGGCCGGCAGCCACGCGCTCACTGTCTCGCCGCGCCACGCCGCCAGTTCAAGCGCGGACGCCACGAGGCACCCGCCCATCACGACACCTGCCAGAAGCTTCTTCATGCCAATCTCTCCTTTTGCCCCAGTATACCACAAAACGGCCCCCCGCGTCTGTCACGGGAGGCCGGTCTCCGTTCGCCCTCGGCGAACCGATGCGGCGCACGCCTCACTTCGCGGCGGCAGGACGCGGACGGCGATGATGGGCGGCGGCGTTGCGACGGCCTTCCGCGTAGATCTTCTCGATCTTGTCGGCGGTCGCCTTCGCCTGCTCGTCGGTCAACCCCGCCTCCTTGAGCGTCGCGGTCACCTTGGCGAGGATTTCGGCCTGACGGGCCTTGCGGGCCGCGAGCATCTTCTCACGGAACTCCTTGCGCTGTTCGGGCGTGAGCTTCTGGCGCTCGGCCATCGCAGGCTTCGCGGCCTTTCCTTCACACGCCTTCGCGGGGGCGGCGGTCTGCGCGCCCACGAGCATTGAACCCGCGAGCATCGCGGCAATCATCAGCTGCTTCATCTTCTTTTATCTCCTTCTTCCTGTTGTCCTGGCAAACAAGAGTATGCGACTTCCCGCAGGGAATCTACAGGGACCCTCGAAATCATTGGTTCGTCGCGGTCTTCACATCCACGATCGTGCGCTTTCTGGACGAGAACGAGACGCCGATCTTCGTCACCTTCTTGCCCGCGAAGTCATACTTCGCCGCGTAGGCCTTCTCGTCGATCTGCGCCAGCGCCTCCTCGGCCGGGCGGTCGAGCTTGAACTCGATGAGGAAGATGCCGGCGGGCGTCTCGCACGCCATGTCGATGCGCCCCTCGTTCGTCTGCACCTCCGCGTTCACGTTGAAGCCGACCGACTTGAGCAGCACGTAGACGATCGTCTGCCACATCTGCTCGTTCTGCCGGTCCGTCAGGCTGTAGGGGATGTTCGCGAAGAAGTTCCCGAGCACCTTCACGAACTTCTCCACGTCGCCCGCCACGAGCGCGTCGGCGGCGGCGAACTGGTAGTTCATCGACCGCGTCTCGTCGATGCCCGCGTAGACCGGGGCCAGCTGCGTCAGGAACGAGTTCTCCACTTCGAGGTTGGGGATGCAGAGGTCGTAGCGCCGCATGATGCCCATCCGGCGGAAGCGCCTGATCGTGAGGTAGCCCGTCTGGTAGAGGAGCGTGACGAGGCGCGGGTTCTCCGGCTCGTAGGCCTCCAGCGCGGACTCGTCGATGTCGATCGACGAGAAGTCGAGCGGGTTCTTCTTCAGCGCGTCCGTCAGGAACGTCGTCATCGCCGTCATCGACCAGTAGTTCTGGAACT
>JBJEWG010000202.1:0-9633 GCA_051884935.1 Kiritimatiellia bacterium
CGCCGTAGACGCCCTTCACCAGCAGCCGGGCGTTGTCGGCGAGGGTCACGGACGTGTTGCCGACGATCTCGCTCTTGTTCGTGACGTAGGTGTAGGTGCCGCCCTCGATCCGGGCGTTGCCGGAGAGAACGACCTCCGCACGCGCCGCGCCGCCCAGCGTCATCTCAATGGAGGCGCGGTCGCCCAGCATCGTCACCGCATCGTCCGTCGCCTCGAAACGCCCATGCGATTCGCCCGCGCCCGTGCCGAGAGACAGCCAGTTCCCCGTCTGCAAGCCGACGTCCAGCTGCGTGCGACCGCGCAGCGAAACGAATCCCTGCCCGTTCAGGCCGGCCCCCGGGCGAAGCACGCCGTAGCAATGAAGCGCCGAATCGTCCGCCATCTCCAGCCGCCCCACGGCGTTCGAGTTGAATCCGAAATAGACGCCGTTGCCCGTCGCGAACACGGCGCGGTCCAGCAGAGTCACCGTCCCCGTCGAAGCCTGCGTATATCCCAAATAGGTATAGCCGTGTGAATAGAAGGTCGAGTCGCCGGTCATCGTCAGGACGCCCGCGTTGCGGAGGTTGTACCGATTCGCGTCGCCCGCACCAAGATAGACGCCGTTCGTCACCTCCATCCGCGCCGTGCAGGACAAATCAAGGAAGCCCGTGGAAAGGCCGTCGCGCCCCGGGGCGTTGTTTGCCGACCGGGCGCCGAGGCCAAGTTGCCCGTAGTCGATCACCACGGCGTCGTTCGTCACGTGCAGCCAGGTCCGGCCGCCGCCGGCGTTCTGGTCCTGAAGAACAATGCCGTTGATTCGATGGCGGCCGCCCAGGAACGTCGTGTGGGTCACCGCGTTGCCGCGCTGCTGGAAATCGGCCGAGGAATCGATTCGCGCCTCCGGATGGATGACGAAGTTCACCGCGCCGCCATCCGCCCCCAGATACAACGGCTTCGCAAAGGAGAACGTGCCGGACCAGAGATCGAAGTCCTGACGCTGGGTCCCCGTCGAGGTCCAGGTGAAGAGCGCGTCCGTGAACTTCCAGACCGGGTCCGCGTTCTCGACGTTCTTCGCGCAGTGCTCGAAATTGAAGGTATGCCTTCCATCCAATTTGCCCGCGAACGGTGAACACCACCAGTCGTTGACGCTTTTCACGCCCTTTTTCTCCCAGAAGGAGCCGCGCGTGTCGAGAGTCAGCGTGTGGGTCCCGTCCCCCATTCCGAGGAAGACCGTGCCGGAGTTCTCCACGAGGCCGCCGGCCGGCGCGCGAACCGTGACGTCGTTGGACTGGAGGCTGATGATGCCGTACTTGCCGTCGGCGCCGTTCGCCGGCACCTCGCCGCCCGTCCAGCAGGCCGGGTCGTTGTAGACGCCCTCCGTCACGCCCGCGAGCCATTGCACCTCATGCGAGGGATCGACGATATCCGCCACCGCGCACGCGAAGGCCAGGCTTCCAATCATCAGCGAAAGAGTCTTCTTCATCGTCCGTCTCCGTTGTGTTCTGTTGATTACGCGCAATTCATCCCCACCGTCTCAGGCGGGCTTCAGGTAGGGGGCGAAATCCGCCAGCTTCGTCAGCCTCGGCACGGCCTCCAGCGGAATGGCGGACCCGAACCGCGCTTCCGTCTCCATCACGAGGCGCAGGTGCATCACGCTGTCCCACTCGGGGATCGAGCCGTAGGCCGTCTCCGGCGTCAGCGTCCCCTTCGGAACCCCGAGCGTCTCCTCCGCGAATGCGATGAACTCGTCCATCGCCTACTTCTCCACGACCCAGTCGCCCGCCGCGCAGCCCTCCGGGAACGTGCAGCGCAGAAAGAGCCCCTCGCGCGCACCGCGCGGCGCCTCGGGGCGCAGCAGTTCGAGGACGTGTTCGCCCGGTTCGAGCGTCACGTCGAATTCCGTCGTCGTGCTCACGCCGGGCTCGGCCAGCTGCCGGCCATCGACGAAGAGGAAGGTGTCCCCGTCGCCCCGCGTGAACGCGAAGCGCGTCGCCTTCGCCACCCGGATGCGCGTGCGCAGGTGGCACTCCTTTCCCTTGAGCGCCTCGCCCCAGAGCCGCTCCGGGAAGACGGTCTCGTGCCCGTCCATCGCCTCCATGAACTTCACCGGGCGCCACGCCGCCGGGCTCTTCCCCTTCTCCGCAAGGCCCGCCTCCCAGCTGAGGAAGCGGTTCTGGGAGAGCGGGTTCACGCGCAGAACCGTCTCGAAGCTCCACCCCTCCCCCGCGACCGCCACCGTCACCGGCCAGGTGAACATCCCCACGGGCCCCTCGCGCGGCGGCGTCACCGGCACCTCGCCCGCGAACGCGCCCGCTTTCCCCTCAAGCGCAATCACATCCCCGAACGACCACCCGCCGCTCGCGGGGATGCGAATCGTCGCCGTGCGCACGTCCTCCGCCAGCACACCCGCGAGCGACAGCGTCACGGGCAGCCTGAACGGCTTGTGGCTGCGGCCCCCCGCCACGGCGCGGAAGGCGATGTTCCACGGCTGCGGCTTCAGCTCGAAGCCGAACGCGCGCCGGACCGTGGACCTGCGCCCGGCGGGGAACTTGCCCTTCTTCAGCATCTCCAGATAGCGCGCGCGGCTGTGATCGACGTACTTCGGGGTGATATGCGCGCCCGCGAGGTCCTTGTAGGGAATCTCCACGCGGTCGAAGACGTTGTCGGCGACGTACATCGTCTCCTGGTAACGGCGGCTCGTCACGCCCACGTCGGAGCGGCGCACCGTGTTCCGCTCGACGAGGGCGTTCTTCACGGAGATGCTGAGCGCGCCGTTGGACCGGATCTCGTTCCCGCGGTAGACGTACGACTGCGAGAACGGCCACTTCACGTTCGGCGGGAAGGCGCCGATCAGGCTCGCCCCCGCGCCCCGGAAATCCGTCCCGATCGAGCCGCGGTGGCAGTTGCCCTCCTCCACGACGTTGTCGAGGAACTGGACGTACCAGCAGGTGATCACGCCGTGGTAGTCGCGCCCCGAACCGTGGAAGCCCCCCGCGCGCCGGCAGCGGTTGCGCGCCACGACGCAGTCCGTCACGCCGCCGTAGAGCTGAATCGCCACGCCGGCGTCCTCGATGTCGTTGTCCACGTAGATGAGGTGCCTGCGCTCGGCGACGACCACGAAGAGCGAGGTCGCGTCCGGCGCGATGTCGAACGGACGGTCGATCGTGAGGTCCCCGTATCCCCTCATTGAGACGATCTCGCGCGTCTGCCCCACGCCGCGCCCGTCCGTGATCTGCAGTTCGCAGCCCACCCAGGCCGCGTAGTTCGTGCCCGTCTTCCAGTTGAGCTTCTCGGGGAAGGTCAGCTTCACCCGCGTGCCGTCGGCGACGCCCGAGGCGCAGCCCTGCTCGCCGCGCACCTTAGCGCTCCAGGCCGTCTTCGCGCCGTCGTGGGTGACGGCCTCGCGGTTGTTCGTGTAGAGGTCGGTCTGGCGGTTGCCGCTCCAGAACATGCGGCGGCAGACGGAGCAGATGGAGTAGGTGCAGTTGTTCGCCGCGTTGTCCTCGTAGATGCAGCGGTCGCCGCCGAAGATCGCCCAGCCCGTGCCGGAGATGCGGCAGTTCGTCATGCGGATGTAGTCGCCCGTGAAGTTGAAGAAGAGCGTCCGCTGCGCATCCTTGTCGCAGTAGATGTCGCAGTCCTCGATCTCGGCGCGCAGGCAGTTCCGCACGATCACGCCGTCGCCCCGCATCGAGTAGCGCGGCAGGAAGTTCTGCAGGTTCCGCTCGTCGCGCCACTGGTCCGAGACGAGCTTCACGCGCAGGCGCTTCAGCGAGATGTCGTGCGTGGTCGTGCCGCGCGCGGCGGCCATGCAGTTTGCCCCGGCCATCTCGTTCTTCGCGACGATGCCGTTGCGGTACTGACCCGAGGAGATGAAGAGGTCGTGGATGCCGAAGGAGTGCGAGCCCTCGATGAGGTTCTCCGGCGGGGACATCGTGTCCGGCCAGAAGATCTGCGCGAGGGCGCGGTCCTCGCCCTTCAGGAGCACGTGCGGCGGAATGACGAGCGTGCGCGTGAGCATATACCGTCCGGCCGGCACGTAGACCGTGCCGCCGCCGTTCTGCGCCGCCATCGCCAGCGCGGCGTCGAAGGCGTCCGAATCGCTCTCAAGGTCGTTCGGCTCCGCGCCGAAGTCGGTGACGTCGAAGCGGGTCTCCTTCCAGACCTCGCGGGGCGGCGCGATCCGCCAGGTGCCCGCCTCGTACCACTCCCGCCCGCCGACAAGGCCGTTGCGCACCTGCACGGGGTAGTCGCCCGGCTCCATGTCCGCCGGCACCCGCGCGGCGAGGCTCCACACGTCCACCTTCTCCAGCTTCAGCTCGCGGTCCCCCAGCCGGACGCCCACGCCCCCCGCCCGTGCGGCCGCGCGCGGCGCCAGCGAACGCCCGAAGACGCGCAGCACGCCACCCGGCGTGGAGGCGTCGCCGCCATCGCCCTGCAGCCACCAGACCGTCGGCACATTCAGGGCGAACGGCTCGGAGGCGCCCGCCGCCGTCACGACGCGCCCCTCCACGATCGCCTCGTCCTCGACCGGATACGGGAACACGAGGCCGGAATCGGAGAGCCGCGTCGCCGCGACCGTCCGCCCGCCCACCTCGACGCGCGGGGACTCCCCCCAGTCGGCGCCGTGCACCAGCACGCGATCGCCGCCCCCCACGGGATACGACGCCCACGTCACGACCGGCCTCTCCGCCGCCGCGACGCCGACCGCCGCGAACAGCGCGGCCAGAAGACTACGGTATTTCATGTCGAATCTCTCAGGGCGCCATCTCGCCGGCGCCGGCGGAGCCCGTGAAGTAGAACTCCTGCCCCGTCGCGTCCATCACGCTGCGCCAGAGATCGCCGTCAAGGCGCACCTGCTGGCGTTCGATCGTGGCCAGGCGGATGGGCACGAGCGTGTAGTTGTCGCCCACCGTGCCCACCACGCAGTTCGTGCGGCCCGCCATCGCGGCGTGAACCGCGTTGCGCGCCAGCATGTAGCAGCGGATGGCGTCCGTCCCGCGCGCCGGCACGCTGCGGATCATGTAGCTCGGGTCGAAGTACTTGACGCTGGAGGTGATGCCCCGCTTCTTGAAGTGCTCCGTGATCCTCTGCTTGAGGAACTCGCCGATGTCCTTCTTCAGCACGTTGCCGCTCGCGTCCCGGCCCGCCTCGCCCTCCATGAGCCGCTGGCCGGCGCCCTCGGCGACCACGATCACCGTGTGCGTCTTGCCGTTCGAGAAGCGGCGCTCCAGGGCGGAGAGGAGCCCACGCGGGCCGTCGAGCTCGAAATCGACCTCGGGGATGAGGCAGAAGTTGACGACGGGGTTCGCGAGGGTCGCGTACGCCGTGATGAACCCCGAGTCGCGGCCCATGAGCTTCACGAGCCCCACGCCGTTCATCGTCCCCTTCGCCTCGACGTGCGCGCTGCGCACGACGTTCGTCGCCTCCGCGACCGCCGTCTCGAAGCCGAAGGACGGCCCCACGAACTGAAGGTCGTTGTCGATCGTCTTGGGCACGCCGACGATCGAGATCGAGAGATGCCGCGCCAGGCACATCTCGGCGATGTCGCGCGCGCACCGCAGCGACCCGTCCCCGCCGATGCAGAAGAGCACGTTGATGTTCATCCGCACGAGCGTATCGACGATCTCCTCCGTCGGCTGCTGCCCGCGCGCGCTGCCCAGGATCGTGCCGCCGATCTCGTGGATGGTGTCCACCTCGTCCGGGTTCAGCAGCAGCGGCTCCTGCCCGCCGCGCGGCGTGAGGCCCGCGTAGCCGTAGCGGATGCCGTAGATGGTCTTGATGCCGTAGTCGAACGAGAGTATCTCGACCAGGCCCTTGATCACGTTGTTGAGCCCCGGGCAGAGGCCGCCCGCCGTGAGGATGCCCACGCGCGTCCAGGCCGGATCGTGGTAGATCTTCTCGTGCGGGCCCGCCCGCTCGAAGCTCGGCTCGTGCCCCAGCTTCTCCTGAAGGAGCCGCAGCAGCGGCACGCTCTCCTCCATGTAGACGCGCCCCCCCTCCGGGATGAACGCATGGTGGCGCACCGGCGAGGGGATCTTGCACTCCCCCAGCGTGTCCACGTCAAACGGATAGGCCGCGGGATTCGCGGCGATCTTCTCAAGTGTCGGCGACATGACGAACTTCAACTCTCCAATTCAGAAGGCCCCCGCATCAGGCTCCCGCCAGGATGATGAGGCCAAGACCCACAAGAAACAGAACGAACATCGCGAGGTTCAAGAGGCCCGCCCGCCTCGGCGCCCCCGCGAACTCCCGCCAGACCAGAATGCCCCACAAAGCCGAGACGAGCGTCGCCCCCTGCCCGAGGCCGTAGGAGATCGCCGGCCCCGCCTTGCCCGCCGCCACGAGGTTGATGCCGTTCCCCAGTCCCCAGACGAGGCCGCCCAGCACGCCCACGAGGTGAATCGGGAAGCCGCCCCTGAAGTACGCCCGCTCCGTGATCGGCTCGCCGCTCACCGGCCGGCGCATCGCGATCGCGTTGAAGACGAAGGTCGAGAGGAAGATGCCGCAGGCGAAGACGAAGAACGCGGAGTAGGGCGTCATCATGCCGGCCTTCGGCGCCGCCGCCGCGAAGTCCATGTCCATCGTCCGCGCGACGAATCCGTAGAAGAACGCCATCAGCACGCCGCAGACCACGCTGAGGACGATGCCCTTCGCGAGGTTGCCCGACTTCCCGGGCGCGGCCCCCTGCTTGATCTTGTAGGCGAACGCATTGCAGAGAATCGCCGCCACGATGAACCCCACGCCCGCGGCGATCAGCGCCGGGCTCCCCTGCGGCCGCACGCAGTAGTTCACCACCACGCCCAGCACCAGCGCGAGGCCGATGCCCACGGGGAACGCCACGCTCATGCCGGCGATCGAGATCGCCGCCGCCAGCAGCATGTTCGCCGCGTTGAACACCACGCCCCCCAGCAGCGCGCTGCCGATGTTCCCGCCGCTCGCCTGCCGCAGATTCGCGAGGAAGCTCCACTCGCCGCCACCCCAGCTGCCGGCCGTGAGGCCCGAGGCCAGCGCGAAGAGCAGCACGCCGATCACGTAGTCCCAGTAGAAGAGCTCGTAGCGCCACGTCTTGCCCGCGAGCTTCTGGGTGTTGCCCCAGCTGCCCCAGCAGAGCATCGTGATGAAGCAGAACGCAACCGCAAGCGCGTAGTTGTCGCAGAAGTACATGGCCCGACCTCCAATCCGTTACCGAATCTCCCTGCGCCTCGGCACGGAGGCCTGGGCGCCGGGGCGCGTGACCGCGAGGGCGGACGCCTTCTGGGCGAACGCGACCGCCTCCTCCACCGGACGCCCCTCGGCGAGGGCGACGACGAAGGCCCCGTTGAACGTGTCGCCCGCCGCGACGGTGTCCACCACCTTCACCTTTATACAGGGATGGATCCGCCCGCCCGCGTAGCACCCCTTCGCCCCCATCGTGATGACCACGTTCGCGACGCCCCGCCGCTTCAGCGCGGCCTCCGCCTTCTTCGCGCTCGCGACGTCCGTCACCTTCACGCCCGTCAGCAGCTCCGCCTCGGTCTCGTTCGGCGTGATCCAGTCGAGGCACTCGTAGAGCTCCTTCGGCAGCTTGGCCGCCGGCGCCGGGTTCAGCACCACGGGCACCCCCTTCGCGTGCGCGGCCCGGGCAGCCCAGAGCACCGTCTCGATCGGCGTTTCAAGTTGAAGAAGCAGCGCGTCTGCGGACTGAATCTCCTTCCTGAGCTTCCTCACGTCCTTCGGCAGCAGCGTCCCGTTCGCCCCCAGCGCCACGGAGATGCAGTTCTGCCCCTTCCCGTCCACCAGGATCAGGGCCGTGCCGGACGCATTCTTCCTGTCCACCACGAGCCGCGCGTCGATGCCGTCCTTCGCGAGGCGCACCGCCGTGTCGCGCCCGAACACGTCGTCGCCCACCTTCGCGATGAACACGCACTGCCCCCTCTTCTTCGCGAGGCGCGCCACGGCGACGGCCTGGTTGGCCCCCTTGCCGCCCGGGTTCATCATGAAGGAGCCCCCGCTCACGGTCTCGCCGGGCACGGGGATCTTCGCGCCCGAAACCACCATGTCCGTATTCGTGCTGCCAAGTACCACGATCATGCGTCTGCTCCTTTCATGCGAGGCCATTATACCATAATCCAACTCACTGCCGCTCCGGCATCGGGATCGGCTCGCCCCGCAGCTGCCGCGAGAGGTCCGGCTCCTCGTAGCAGCCGTAGAAGGTGGCGTTGAGGTCGATCCAGGTGGCGATCATCCGCCGCTCCTCGGGCGTGAGCCGCTGCGCGTGCCTGCCGCGCGAGAGCTTCTTCATCAACCCCGAGCCGAGCGCGTTGACGCCGGGCCCCTCCGGGGTCGTCTGCACGAGGTTGTACTCCGGCCAGTTCGGCACCATCCGCACGCGCTCGCCCGTCTCCTTGTCCGTGTACATGCGCGGCCTGTACCACTGGAATTGCTTGTTCGCCGGCGTGCGCCCCGTCTTCTCCTCCGTGAAGACGAGCGTCGCATACGACTTCGTGAACGGCGCCGAGAACTGGCGCGGCCCCACCGTCTTCACCTTCAGCTCGTGCGAGAAGCGCGGGTCGCTCTCCCGCGTGAGGTCCACGCCCTTCGGCGCCCGCTCCCCGCTGTGGCAGGCCACGCACCGGCGCTCGAAGATCGGCTGCACGTTCTCGACGAAGCCCCAGGGGCGCCCCCCTTCCGGCGGCACCGCCAGCCGCTGCGCCGGCCTCTTCATCGCCTCGCGCGTCGTCGCCCCGTGCGCGGCCGCCTCGCGCTTGGACTCGTGGCACCCCACGCAGGAGACGCGCTCGCCCGGCATCAGCGACGTCGCCGAGCGCATCGTCCGCCACGCGCGCCCCTCGCCGTCGAGCACCTGGAAGAGGATCGGCGCCTTCGCCGGCACGATGAACCGGGCCGAGCCGTCGGCCTCCACCTTCGCCGTGCCCACCACGGCGCGCGCGTTCTCGTGCCCCCCGCACCCCACGTTCGGCAGATACTGGTCCGGCGCCGTGCGCGGGAACACCTGCACCACGCGCACCTCCCGCAGCGTCCCCGGCCGCGCCGCCGCGAGGCCGCGGTACACGTCCGAGACGAACACCTCCCCCTCGCCGGCCGCCTGCAGCGCCGGGTCGAACTGGCTCACCCACTTCGGCGGCACGGGACGCGGCGCGAGCGGTTCGGGGCACTGCGCGCTCAGCCGCCCGTCGCGGTAGAGCAGTTCCCGCACCACGCCCCCCTTCGGCGTGGAGGTGAGCACGTAGAGCCCCAGCGCCGCGTCGGGATTGCGGCGCGCGGGCTCGTAGCGCAGCTCGTCGCGGCTCCAGGCGACGAGGAAGAGGTCCTCGCCGAACGGATGCGGCGAGTTGTACCAGTCGTTGTCCGAATAGTGCGGGTCGGACGCATTCGGCGTCTTCACCCGGGCGGCATACCCCGCGACGTCGATCTCGGGGTAGTGCCCGGGCGTGACGTGGGTGATCGCCTCCTCGCCGTTCTCGTCCACGCCGGGATCGATGAGGATGATCGGCCCGCCCGTCACCGCGTGGTGCGCGCTCGCGACCGCCGCGATCTTGCGGGACCCCGGGACCGCCCGCGGCTGGAAGGTGCAGTGTGGGTCCGGCGTCTCGTTCCCCCACAGGGCCTTCGGGTTCGTGCCGTCGGGCCGCATGCTCCAGAGGTTCTGGT
>JBJEWG010000203.1:0-1869 GCA_051884935.1 Kiritimatiellia bacterium
CAGCTGCTTCGCGTCCGCGAGCGAGCTGCCGCCGAATTTGCACACTTTCATGCCAGGAACCTCTTAAGGGTCAAAACGAGCGGGTATTTTACCATAAAACCCCGCCACCGCACGCGGAATCATCACGTCAGTTGCTTCAATCAAGGACGCAGAGGGGTGAGTCATCGGCACAACTCGGGGGGCGCTCGTCCCGATGACAGGGGGCGAGGCATCGTCCTCAGGCGCGGGACGAGGCCCATCTTCACCTTCACCCCCCGAACTCGGAGAGGATGGCGGACTCGTCTATCCATCCTTCGTCTGCTGCAGAGGCCTCGCCTGCGGCGATTTCGGACATCAGCCGTGTCACGGCCTGCTCGTGCTTCGCGGCCTTGGACCTGCGGGTGACGACAAATGGAAGTCCCTCGACGTTGATGGACTGCTGGATGAAGATGTTGATCGCATCCGTGAGCGTGAGGCCGCACCCCGCATACACCGCCTCGACCCGCTCCCGCACCTTTGGATTGATGCGGAACTGAAATGTCGCCGTCTTCGGCAATGATGTCAGAGTCTCAGTCATGACAAAATTCCTGTCGCTGAATATAAGAACCGCACGATGAGAGTAGTATAGCAGGAATATAGTGGCAATGCCACGGCAAAGTCAAACCTATTGAACCCACGACAAGCCGTTGAGGTGGCGCGGAGCCCTTTGCCAACGTTCGGAGTTAAATTCAAGGGCTCTGCCGAAACTTCTACCGCTCGGAGAACCTGTGGGACCTCACCACCCGCGTATTGGGCCGCATTGACCTGCATTTATTCTTCATTCCATCTATCTTTTCCACTTTCACAGTTATATGTTGTAGAACGGCCCCACCACCACCGCGCGCCGTCCGGGCGCTCCCAGGCAACCACGCGGATGTTCCCGCGAGGTGGCCCACCTCCCGCCGACGGAACGTTAAATCAGAGCCGACGGACGACGCTACCTCCTAGGCGATCCCGAGTTCCACTCGGCAGTGGAAGAAATTCTACTGCGCAGTGGAGTAAATTCTACTGCCGAGTGGAATTCCCTCCACTGCGCAGTAAAACCCACAGCCTCCTAGGCGATCCCGCTCCCCTCCTACCTCACCCGCATCTGTGCCATCTTGACACACTTCCCGAAGCCCGGAGATAAGGGTCCATCAATCTCGTGCGCATCACCGTCCAAAATGGTGCGCACCGCAGATGTAAATGGTGCGCACCTTTTGCTTCAGTGGTGCGCACCATTTTCCGCGCCGTCGAAGTGGACCGTCAGGGCCGTGACCGCGAGCACCCCCACAACTAGACCAAGGTCGAGGCAGATGGTCGAAATAAAGGTGAGTGCTGTTCTCGACATGGCGCGTTCCCGGCTCCAAGGTAAGGCGCATTGTACCATTTTGGGGAGCCATATGGCATCACAGAGGCAGGGTCGCCCGCCCCCCTGGCCTTGCGTCGCTGGACAAGTGGGGTCTGGGTCGCCCGACCCAGGGCCTCGGGGTCGCGCGACCCAAGGGGTCTGTGTCGGGCGACGCAAGGCCAGGGGGCAGCACGCGGGAAAGGACACCGTGTGACAACATACCACCCAACACACCCCGGAACAAACCTGAGCTTTGAGCAGAGGCTCACGACATTAAAGTTCTAACTTGACACCTTAGTTCGCCTGTGCGTGATGTGCGTCAGCATACGCCTGTGCTTCTTCGGCGAGTTTCTTATAGCGCCCTGACTACTTTATAACAAATATTGGACGGATTTGCGAATAAACGCTTTCGGGCGTTCGATGGAACACGAGTTCCTTCTCGTCATCATCCTTGAACTCTTCCGTATATTTGAGATGTGCCTTTCCGTCAACGAATACAGCCACTGCGGACACTTGAAGTG
>JBJEWG010000204.1:0-1869 GCA_051884935.1 Kiritimatiellia bacterium
CTTCTCCATGTGCTACCGCTGCTGCCTCGCGCGCGTGCCGGACATCACGGAGAAGCCGTTCCCCACCTACTCGGGCGTGTGGCACCTCAACGAGCCGGAGGACGGCATCCAGGTGGTGAAGGGGTCCAGCCGCAACGGCCTCACGGGCCTCACGCACGCGCGTTCGCTGGCGGTGAAGGACGGGAAGGTCGGCGGCGCCCGTCGCGTGGGCCGGCGTTCGGGCCCCTCCGCCTCGTGGGGCAACATCGTCGTCGAAGACCCCGAGAACAGGCTGCACAACGGCAGTTCCGCGTTCACCGTCTCCTTCTGGATGAAGTGGTGCACGAACACGGCGGACTACGCCTATCTCGTCTCGCACAAGGGCGACGACGGCACGGCGGGCTGGGGCATTCAGTACTCTGGCATGGAGCTCAGCTCCTCGACGACGCTGCGTGTCTGGACGCGCGAAAGTAGTCAGTCGCAGCCGAACAATTCCGCCAATGTCAGTGGATTCCCGGCCGATGACCAGACGTGGCACCACGTCGCGTTCGTCTATGGCGAGCCGAACACAGCTCCACGGTCGTCTCGGACGATGGCGTCCTGAACATCACGGCGGGCGGCGGCGGCGCGGGCGGCAACTACAACACCAGTTATACGGCCCTTGCCGCAGGCGCGGCGGCGGATGGTTCCGGCGGCGGCGGCACATACGGGCAGGCCGGTGGCGGCAAGGGCGACTCGGCCTACTCCAACGACGGCGGCAGCGGCAACACAAGCGTCAACACCGGCAAGACCGACCTTGAGAACAAGTCCGCCGCGGGCGGCGGCGGCGGCGCGCTGGAGCCGGGCTTCGACGGAACGGCGGATATGCCGCCGGGGGGCGGCATGGGCGGCAAGGGATTTGAGTGTACGCTCACCGGCGTCAGCGTCAGCTACGGCGCGGGCGGCGGCGGCGTGCGCTACATGACCGGGAATGGCGGGGCGAACTGGTCCTCCCACGGGCGCGGCGGCTCGAACATGGGCGGCAACGGCGCGGACCCGGTCAACAAGGTTCCCGCCACGGCGGGCGTGGCGAACACGGGCGCGGGCGGCGGCGGCGTGGACTCCTCGACGGGCGACGGCGATTCCAGCCTGTGGAAGGGCGGCGACGGCGCGGACGGCGTGGTGCTTGTGGCGTACGTGATGCGCGGCCAGAAGGACCTGGAGGGGACGCCCGTCGTCGATCTGAACCGGGTCGCCTACGACCCCACGACCTGGATTCAGACGTTCGACTACCGCGTCTCGTGGGCGGGCGAGCTGGGGGGCGCGTGCAGCCTCTACCTGCTCTACGGCACGAACGAGGCCGACGTGCGCGCGGTGACGGACGGCCTGCCGCACCCCGATCAGGGGGTGGACCGCGCGGAGCTGTTCGACGCCGCCAACGCGCTGGGCATCGGCTCCGTCGAGCGCGAGGCCCTCGTGACCGCCACGAACTGGTGGGTGCGGCTGGTGGCGCAGGCGCCGGACGGGCGGATCGCCGTGTCGCCGCAGGTGCTGCCCCTTGAGATTCCCGGGCTCAACCTCGACTCGGCGGCGTGGGTGCCCGGGGAGGGCGCCATACTGGAGAACGGGTCGGTCGTGCTGACGAACCGCTTCCACTGGACGCGGCGGGAACTCGACTCCGTGATTCTGGACGTCCTCTGGAGCGAGAACGAAGACGACCTCAAGGGGGATGCGTCGGGACAAGAAATGAAATTTTGGAGCTCATGAAAGATGTATACACATCAAGCGAAGATGCTGAATATTTAAATATTTCTACACAAAGATTAAATCAGGTTGGACAATTTGATATTAATATACCTTATGTTAGAGATGCTATTTTATATTATACTATACAGCAGTATTTCAATAACA
>JBJEWG010000205.1:0-1864 GCA_051884935.1 Kiritimatiellia bacterium
TCTCCTGCGCGCCCGCGCGGTCCATCTCCTCGCGCACGATCTTCGCCACCTTGTTGAGCGAACGCATCCCCAGCGGCAGATAGGTGAACAGCCCCCCGGCGACCTTTTTCACCAGCGACGCGCGCACGAGCAGCTTGTGCGAGTCGATCTCCGCATCCCCCGGATCCTCCCGGAGGGTCTGAATCATCATCTTGGTCCACTTCATGTATTCGTCTCTTTCCGTCCCGCCCCTTCCGAGGGCGAGCAAGCGGATAGTTTACCATAAAATGCCCGCTCTAAGCGGAGCGACCGCGCGAAGGCCGCGCGTTCCCGCCTACAGCTCGATCGTCGCGGTCACGGGGAAGTGGTCGGAGGGATAGAGCTTCGCGCCGGGGCGCGCGTCCGCGTGCGTCGCGTAGTCGCGCACCGTTACCCCCGGCGAGACGTAGATGTAGTCGATGCGCGGGCCGAAGTCCGGCGCGCCGTCCTGCGCCTGCTTCCGCATGTTGCGCCGCTCGATCGGGTGCTTGAGCGCCTCCGTGGCGGCGACTTCCCGATCCCTCCACTTCCAGCCATCGAACGTGCGCCACGGCCCCGCAGGCGGCGTCTTCGACTCGTAGAGCGCGTTCCTGAGAATCTTCGCCACAGCCATCGCCGGCTTCTCGTCCTCGCGGCAGTTGTGGTCGCCCGTGAAGACGATCGGCACGCCCGCGCCGAACTCCTTCATCCGCTCGATCACGAGCAGCATCCCCTTCTCCCGCGCCTCGGCGGAGATGTGGTCCGTGTGCGTGTTCGCGAAGCAGAACCGCTTCCCCGTCCGCTTGTCTTCGAGCAGCAGCCAGCTGCACACGCGCGTGCACGCCGTGCCCCAGCTCTTCGAGGCCGGCACCTCGGGCGTCTCGGAAAGCCAGAACGTGCCGCTCTTCAGCGCGTTGAAGCGGCTCTTGCGGTAGCAGACGGGCGAGGCCTCGTCGCTCTTGCGGTCCGCCCCCCGGTGGTCGCCCACGTAGACGTACTCCGGCAGCTCCTCGGCGAGGTACTTCGCCTGGTCCGGACACACCTCCTGCATCCCAAAGACGTCCAGGTCCAGCCTACGGACGAGCGCCACCAGGTCCGCCCGGCGCGCCTCCCAGGCGTTCGGCGTGCCCCTGTCGCCCGGCGACATGCGGATGTTGTAGGTTCCCACGCGCAGCGGCGCGGTCGGCTTCTCGGCGGTCATCGTGCAGCCCGCGCACAGCAGCGCGGCCGCGGCCATCATCAACACGTTCTTCATTGCGTCTCCTTGTTTGTGACTGGTTCCATACTATACCAATTCTCGGCACGCGGCGCCACAGCCGCGTCTTCGGCCACGCCGTCCCGTCGCACGCGCCCCGCGTCGAGCCACACGACGCGCGTGAAGAACCGCGCGGGCAGCGGGAACTCGTGGATGGCCATCACGATCGTCCGCCCCGTGCGCGCGAGCAGGTCGAAGAGCACCGCCCGGCACGCCACGTCGAGATGCGCCGTCGATTCGTCCAGCAGCAGCGCCGGCGCCCCACTCGCCAGCGCCAGCGCGATGGCCAGCCGCCGCCGCTCCCCGCCGGAGACTTCGTTCAGCCGACGCGCGGCGAACCCCGCCAGCCCCACCGACTCCAAAGCCCGCGCCACGCTCTCCTCGTCCGCCGCCGACGGACGCCGCCACGCGCTCAGGTGCGGCGTGCGGCCCAGCATCACGTAGTCGTGTGCCGTGATCGACTGCTCCAGCTCGGCGGGGAGGTCCTGCGGCACGAAGACGGCCGGTGGCGTCCGGCCCGCGCGGTCCCGCAGGGAGGCCTCCAGCAGCGCCCGCAGCAGCGTCGATTTGCCCGCCCCGTTCGGGCCGCACACCGCGACCCGCTCGCCGGAC
>JBJEWG010000206.1:0-39894 GCA_051884935.1 Kiritimatiellia bacterium
TGGAGCGAGAACGAAGACGACCTCAAGGGGGATGCGTCGGGACCCGGCGTTGGCACCTATCACCTTGGAACAGGCTATGCACATGCCAACGTGAACCAGTACGAGCTCGATCTAGGCTACTTCAGTGACAAGCTCGAGCGCGGGAAGACGTACTACGCGCGTCTGCGGGCGACGGAGTACGACGGTTCGCGCGTCGTGTACTCGCCCGAGATACGCCCGTTCACGATTCCGGACCGGCGGGTGAAGCTGTATCTGGGCGACTTCCCCGAAGAGCAGGGCAAAGTTGACGAGGGCGCGACGAGGGACGGCGTCGAATACAGCGAAGGGACGTTCGCCCGCGTGCGGGCGACGCCGGGGACCGGCTATTACCTCAGCGGGTGGAAGCTGGCGGATACGGAGGAGGGCCTTGCCGACGCGCAGGTGATTCTGGAGTCGTATGGCCGCACGGTCTACTCGTTCCTCATGCCGGGCAGGGACCAGTGGATTCTGCCCGTGTTCGTGGTGGAGGGCTTCTCCGTGCTGCGCGGCGTCCAGCGCTACCCCTGGAACAATCTGGTGGATATCGACTACCACCTCACCACCAACTACGCCGAATGGGCCAGCGCGAAGCTGACCCTTCAGGTGAGCATCGACGGGGGCGAGTACAGGGATATTGCGAACTTCCGCGACCCGGCGGATACGAACACGGTGGTCGATCTGAGCGTCAGGAGCGACGCGACCACCAAGCTGTACGAGCCGGGCTGGCACCGCATCACGTGGGACGCGAACGCGGACGGCGTGGCGGTCTTCTCGCGGAACGTGCGGTACCGTCTGTGCGTGCAGGGGCAGAACGGCGCCACGACGACCGACGCCTACACCGACCCGACGCCCGTGGCGATGCTCGACACGCGGCGCGGCGCGGTGCGCATCGTCAAAAATCCCGCCACGGACCTGCTGCCGTTCGCCTATTCGGCGGCGGACTGGGTGTCGTACCCGTATGTGCCGGGCGCGAATCGGCCGGTGAACATCCAGCTGGCGCCGGTGGCGACGGACGCCCCCGTGGGCACGTGGCACTTCGCGATGGGCACGGCGGCCGACGAGGCCGCGAGCGACGGCTCCTACACCTACAGTGACAACCAGCAGTCGATGAAGGAGGTCGCGGACCGCGTCATGTTCTTCGCGGGCGAGGACGAGGAGGGCCGTCAGGAGTGGGGCAGCCGCACGGCCTACGGGCTGGTGAAGGCCATCCACACGAGCGCCAAGGGCACGCTGGTGGCCTACTTCCGCTTCCCGGATCTCACGTTCCGCGTGCTGCAGCGCTCGCCGGTGGCGGAGGACTACTGGTTCAAGGTGAGCGACGAGCTGTTGAAGTCGGTTGGCTATTCGCGCGTGAACATCACCGAGACGGATCGCGCCGACGTGCGGAACCGGCTCAATGCGTTCCAGCCGAACCATCTGCGCCGCTGGGAGACCCTCGTCACGGGCGCCGACCGGGTGCTGCCCTACACGATGGACGTCGATCCGAAGAGCGTGGCGGGCAAGGAGCAGTCCGAAACGGAGATCACGGTGGGGATGCGTCCCGCGGTGGCGGACGAGCAGTACGGCTACTTCGTGAAGTACGATCTGCGCAAGGCGAGGAGCGGCGAGTGGGACCCGCAGTGCGAGCCGCAGGACGACGAGACGAAGCTCACGATCAAGCTCGACGAGAACGCCTCGGGCCTCTACCGCGTCTACACGCTGATCATCCCGTTCGACAACCTGGCCATCACGAACGAGATTCCCGCGACGAACATCGTGGGCGTGCTGCGCGTGGCGAGCACGCAGGCCGACACGCTGACGGCCGTGCCGTGGCGCGCCCTCGCGACCGACCCCGTGTACGCCGCGAACGTGAGCGTGGCGAACTACCTGAAGACGGCGGGCCTGGACGCCGGGGATGAAATCCTCGCGCTCGGCTCGGACGGCACGACCTACGCGGGCTGGACGCTGAAGAGCGACCATTCGTGGGAGCCGATGACGACGACGACCATCGACAAGGTGGCGGTGGCGCCCGGCGCGGAGAACAAGCTGCTCACGCGCGGTGTCGCCGCGTGGGTGCGCCGCAGGAATCCGCTGAAGGACGGAAAGGTGCGGCCCTACTACATCTACGGCCAGTTCGAGGAGAAGAACGTCGCGACGTTCATCGCCGGCGGCACGGCGGTCAAGCCGGGCTTCACCATTCTGGGGCGCCCCGGTCTGCGCCCGCTCGACGTCAACAAGGACCTCGACTGGCAGAACTTCGCGAACCCGCGCGGTTCCAGCGACGTGAACTTCGGCGACGTGATCGTCGTGCCGGAGGCTCTGGTGGGTGAGGTCGCGGTGGGGCGGCTCACCCTGACGTACGAGGAGACCGCAGACGGAATGAAGTGGGGCTACTGGCGCACGTACCGCGAGGGCCGCCTGATGAAGACGAAGTTCGAGACGGATATCCACGTGGCGCCGGGGCGGGCGTTCTGGTACACGCGGCGCGGCACGCACTTCAATCTGAAATGGCTGTTGACGTGGCCGGAACTCAAGCCGGCGGGCAACAACTGAATCACCGCCATCGCGCCGTCGGCGCGATGGCTTCGTCGTTCTTCGGGGGAACGCGCCTCGGCTAGACGTCGATCTTGACGATCCGGCGGATGATGAGCCAGCCGGTCGTGACGAGGGCGAGGGTGACGCCGATGCAGACGGCGCCCTTGAAGGACATGAGGAAGGGCTTCATCGCGTCCGGCTTCAGCACGGTCATGGCGACGCCGAGAACGAGCGGCATGAGGGAGACGACGAGGCCCTGCAGACGACCCTGGGCGGTGAGCGTGCGCACGCGGCGCTCGATGCGCATCCGGCCGCGGATCGTGTCGGAGATCTTGTCGAAGATGTCCGTGAGGTTGCCGCCCGTCCGGCGGGCGATGTCGATGGAGGTGCAGACGAGGGTGAGGTCGTCCGAGGCGACGCGGCGGTCGAGCGAGGCGAGGGCCTCCTCGAAGGAGAGTCCCACGCGCAGCTGCTGAAGCAGGACGGTGAACTCCTGGGCGATCGGCTTCTCGCCGCTTTCGACGACGCTCTCGAAGGCCTGGTTGATCGAGAAGCCGGCGCGGAGGGCGTTGGACATGGTGCCCAGGGCCTCGACGAGCTGTTCGTTGAACTTCACGCGGCGGCGGTCCCGCAGGATGCGGACGTAGCGGCCGGGGAGGGTGAAGACGAATGCGCCGGCGCCGAGGCCGAGCAGGACGCCGGCGGCGGTGGAGGCGACGTTCGAGAAGCTGAAGAGGGGGATGAAGAAGAGGAAGAAGGCGGCGAGGGCGGCGAAGCGGCCCAGCTGGGCGATCTTCTGCGGCGAGACGAACATGAAGACGTCCTCGAACTGGCGGCTCGTCTCCGCGCCCATCTGCGAGGCGTAGTTGCCCGTGCCCTCGTGGAGCGCGGCGACGAACATCCAGGCGAAGCCGAAGAAGGCGAGGCCGACGGCGGCGATGGCGCCCCAGAAGAGGAAGGCGGGATTCAGAAGGATCGTCATGGTTTCGCTCGTTGTTCAGCGTCCGACGACTTCGAGGCGCACGTCACGGTGCTGGCCCGGGTCGAAGATGGCGGTGTCGAGGCGCAGACCGCAGCTCTTGAGGTGTTCGTAGAAGGTGGGCACGGCGCCGGTGGGCTGGAAGACGCCCTGCACCCTGCCGTTCGCATCGACGCCGCTCTGGCGGAAGGCGAAGATGTCCTGCATCACGATCTGCTGGCCTTCGAGGCCCGTGACCTCGGAGATGGCGACGACCTTGCGCGAACCGTCCGAGAGGCGGGACTCGTGGATGACGATATCGACGGCGGATGCGATCTGCTCGCGGATGGCGCGGGAGGGAAGCTCCATGCCGCTCATGAGCACCATGGTCTCAAGGCGCGAGATGACGTCGCGCGGCGAGTTGGCGTGGACGGTGGTGAGGGAGCCGTCGTGGCCGGTGTTCATGGCCTGGAGCATGTCGAGCGCCTCGCCGCCGCGGCATTCGCCCACGATGATGCGGTCGGGCCGCATGCGCAGGCAGTTCTTCACGAGGTCGCGGATCGGCACGGCGCCGCGCCCCTCGATGTTCGGCGGTCGGGCCTCAAGGCGCACCACATGGGGCTGGGCGAGGCGAAGCTCCGCGGCGTCCTCCACGGTGACGATGCGCTCGTCGTGGGGGATGAAGCCGGAGAGGAGGTTGAGGAGGGTCGTCTTGCCGGAACCGGTGCCGCCGGCGACGATGATGTTCTTGCGCATCACGACGCAGGCCCGCATGAACTCGGCGGCGTTGCGCGTCCAGGTGCCGAAGCGGACGAAGTCCTCGACGGTGAGCGTCTTCTTCGCGAACTTGCGGATGGTGATGGTGGGGCCTGAGAGGGAGAGGGGCGGGATGATCGCGTTCACGCGCGAGCCGTCCGCGAGGCGGGCGTCCACGTAGGGCTGCGACTCGTCGATGCGGCGGCCGATGGGGGAGACGATGCGCTCGATGACGGCCATGACGCTCGCGTCGTCGGTGAACTGCATATCGGTGAGTTCGAGCTTGCCGTGGCGCTCGACGTAGACGTGGCGCGGGCCGTTGACCATGATCTCGGTGACGGACTCGTCGGCGAGCAGGTCCTCCAGCGGGCCGAGGCGCAGGGCCTCGTTGAAGACCTCGCGTTCGAGGCGGGCGGCGTCGATGCCGGCGGGCAGGCGGCCGCCGGTGCGCACCTGCTCGACGATCTCGTGGAGCTTCTCCGTGGCCTGGCGTTCGAGCCCGGCGCGGTCCACGCCGGCGACGGTGAGGCGCTTGAGGTCGAGGCGGGCGATGAGCTCCTTCTGAATCTGCTCCTTGGCCTGGCGGAGGATGGCGGCGAGGGGGTCCGGGGCCGGGGGAGGCGGCGGGGCGGGGGGCGGGGGGGCCTTCTCGGCGATGCGTGGGGCCTCGTCGCCCTTCGCGGCCGGCGAGACGCGCAGCATGGTGCCGCCGATCTGCACGACGGCGTCGGGCCGGAGGCGGAGAGGGGCGTCGAGCGACACGCCGTTCACGTAGGTGCCGTTCGAGCTGTTGAGGTCCTCCAGCGTGGCGACGCCGCCTTCGAGGGTGAGCAGGGCGTGGCGCTCGGAGACGTCGGGGAAGGGCAGGCAGATGCGGCACGTGGCCCCGCGCCCGATGAAGTAGGTGCCGTCCTCGGCGCGGACGCGCGTGGCGGAGGCCTCGCCGGCCTTGATGATGTCGATCAGGAACGCCATCTCACCGTCCCCCGATTTCGAGCTGGCGCTTGTTGTTGAGCTGCTCGATCTCCTCGCGGATCTTCGCGAAGTCAACCTGCGGCAGCTCCTTCTCGTAGGAGGTGTCGTTGCGGTTGCGCAGCGAGAGGGAGAGGCGGCCCTTGATCTGTTCGGCGAAGACGAGCATCTCGGCCTCGCGGGGGGTGACCTCCAGCGTCACCGTGGAGTAGGAGGTGCCGCCGAAGGAGAGGGTGGGGGCGGACTTCGCCGTCTCCTTGCCGGTCGCGAGCACCAGCACGTTCTGGAGCATCGTGCAGGTGACGAGCTCCTGGAGGACGGTCTTGCCGTCCGGCGCGGTCTTCGGGAAGGAGAACGTGCCGATCACGTCCACGTGGTCGTTGGGCTTGACCATGCCGCTGACGGCTGCGGCGCCGGAGGCGTTGATGGAGACGGCGCGCATCTTCTTGCGGATGTCGCCGGCGAGGCCGCCGCCGAACGGGTTGCCGCCCTCGATGTCGGACCAGAAGAGAATCTCCTTCGCGCGGCGGCCGTTGACGAGCTTGCGGCCAACGATGTCCGGTATGTTCTCGGTGGTGAGGGCCTGGCCGCGCAGGCCGGCGGCGGGGACGGTGCACTTGTAGAGGTCGGCCTTCTGGATGACAGTGCCGCTGGGGACGTCCTTCGCGAAGATGAGCGCGTCGAGGGTGCCGTGGCGGGCGGTGAAGTCCTGCTTGAGCTTGCGGAACTCGGCATCCTTGGTTGAGAGGTAGGTGCGCGTGAGCAGGGCGGCGAGCAGGCCGGCGACGACGGCGACGATGAGCACGATCTTCTGTTTCATGTTGTCCTCGGTGTGATCAGGGTTCGGGGCCGCGGCGGAACTCGGTGACGCGGGCGCCGGAAGGGGCGTCCTCGGCCAGGAGGGCGGCGGTGCGCCGGCCGCGGGCGAAGAGCCTGAAGGTGGGGGTTGAGACGGGGAGCTCCTGCCAGCCCGCGTCGCGGTAGGCGGCGGCGGCGCGGGCGGCGGCGTCCTCGGCAGCGCCGGGCTCGAAGCGCACGGCGACCTGCGCGTCCCCGGCGATCGTCCCGGCGTAGACGGGCTCGACGGTCTTCTGGACGCGGAAGATCCATCCGGCGGCGGCGAGGGCGGCGACGAGCGCGAAGGCAAGCAGGGCGCGCTTCACAGGAGGCCCCCCTCCTGCGCGAAGGCGGGGACGCCCATCGCGGGCATGGAGGCCTCTTCGCTCACGCGGTACTCGTTGCCCGCGTTCGCCTCGAAGAGGTACTCGGCGGCGAGGTCGGTGAGATCGACGGTCTCGTGGCGCTGTTCGGTGACGAGTTCGAGCGCGGGGATGCCCTGCGCCGACGCGGGGAGATTGTCGAGGATGCGCGGGGGCAGGGCGCCTTCCGCACTGCCGCCGCCGACCTCGGCGGCGCAGCCGGCGGCGCGGCGCACCTCGCTCTGGAGCTGGGCCGTGCGCGGGATGATCGCCCCGAACGCGAGGAGCGCGCTCAGGATGAGCGCGAAGGCGAAGACGCAGATGGCGAACTCGACCATCGCCTGACCGGACGACCTAGCGTGCATGGCGCGTGCCTCCTCCGGACGTGGGGCCGCCGCCCGTGGGGCGACGGCACTGGGCGCTGTTGAGCGAGAGCCACTGGACGCCGCGCGAGCGGAAGGCGGCGTCGTTCCAGGTGCGGAGCGTGGCGCAGTAGGCGCAGCCGTCCGAGAAGTGTCCCTCGGCGCAGCCGAGGATGTGGTCGCGGGTGTGGACGACCCAGGCGTCCTCCGCCATGTTGAGGCGCGCCTCGGATGCGCCGGCGAGCATGATGAGGCGCACGGCGGTGAAGGCGGGGGTGACGAGGGGAAACTCGCCGTCGAGCGTGACGGTGCGCCCGTCGATCTCGCCGAAGGGCTTGGCGGCGGCGGTCCACACGTTCGCGCGGTCGGGGACGTTGGGTGTGAAGGGCGAGAGCGTGGTGGTGACGCGGGTGGCGGCGGAGGCGCCGAAGACGTCGAAGCGGGGCTGCACGTCGCCGCGCAGGGGCAGTCGGTCCTCGCCGTCGATGTGCATCTCGTGCCAGGGTCGCCAGTCGCCGCCGTAGAGATACCAGGCGTAGGCGAAGGCGTTGGTGAGCACGCCGGAGCGGTCGAAGGCGTCGTCCGTGACGCTGGCGCAGCCGTTGCGCTTCGCCGCGTCGAGCACGTGTTGGCGGATGCGGGCCGCGTCGCCGGCGGGGTCGAGGTCGCCGAGGGGCGCCTGCACGCGCCGCACGTCCACGGCGAAGAACTCCGGGTTCTGCGGGGAGGCGACGTCGCCGGGGGGCACCTCGCCCCAGCCCGTGAAACTCTGGAGCAGGTCCATCATCTCGTCGCGCAGGAAGAACCAGCACCAGTCCTCGCCATCGACGGCGTAGTAGAAGGACTTGTTGTAGAGGGGGTGGCGTGCGTCGGCGCTGTAGTTGTAGAAGCGGGCGTTCTCGCAGCCGGCGTAGACGCCGCCCTGCACGGCGCCGCGCAGCATCTCGGCGTACTCCTGCGGCTTCTGGGGCCAGCCGGGCGTGGCGGGCACAAAGCGGGCCGCGCCGGAGATGGCGTCGTCCACGAGGCGCGTCATGCCGGGGTCGGGCCGCATGCCGTTCTTCTGGGCGACGACCTGCGCGGCGTAGAGTCCGGCGAGCGGCCCCGCAAAGGCGAGGCGTTCCTGAAGGTGCTGGATGCCGGCGGCGAGGTTCGTGGCGGTGGCGGGGTCGTCGGCATAGCGGCAGGCCACATCGACCTGTGCGAGGTTGAGCGCGCCGAGGGCGTTGAGGGTGATGCCCTGCCAGCGGGCGGCGGCGAGGGCGGCGGCGTCGCCGGCGTTCTGAAGGCGGCCCTTGCCGCGGATCGCGAGGAACACGTCGGCGTTCACCAGCACCAGGAACAGCAGCCCCAGGAGCATGAACGCGAGCACGAGGACGATCTGCCCGGCCTTTCTATCGGGTGCGGCGGCCATCGGTCACTGGAGGTAGAAGGGGTAGTGGCCCTCGATCTCGGCGACGCTTTCGAGGGAATGAAGCGGGGCCTCGCCGCCGGACTCCTCCGCGAAGGAGGCGCCGTAGAGGGGGCGGCGCTGCCACACGCGCATCGTGAGCGCGGAGGCGGGGCCGCCGGGTTCGGAACAGGTCCAGCCGAGCTTGTCGCCCTCCCAGAGCTCGAAGTCGAGGATGCCGCGCACGTCGGCCTCGTATTCGCTTTCGAGGTAGGAGCCCATGCGGCTGACGAGCGCGCCGGTGGAAAGCTCGCCGCCGTCGTCGTCCTGCGTGAGGCAGCGTCCGGCGGTGGAGAGGGTCGCGACGCGGACGGTCTTTGTGACCATGAAGTCGTTGAAGCCGACGGTGCGGGCGCGGGCGGCGCGGGCGGCGGCGTAGTCGAGCACGGTGCGGGCGGTGAGGAGGCTGGCGTATTCGTAGACGGCGAAGAAGACGAGGCAGGTGAAGAACAGGACGACGATCGTCTCGATCATCGCCTGCCCCGCACGCGCCGTCCTCTTTCCCGCCGCGTTCACGTCCGCCGCCGCCTTTCGCCTCGCACGAGGCGCGCGAAGCTACTCGCCGATCTTCTTGATGGTGTCGGTGTCGATGCTCTCGACGGCGGACTTGGCGTCCGCGCCCTCGGATTCGGAGATGGCCTCCGTCGCGCCGGCCACCTTCTTGCCCACGCCGCGGCTGAAGTAGGTGAAGACGGCGATGAGGGAAATGGCGATGAGCGTGACGATGATGATGTACTCGACCATCGTCTGGCCCTTCTTGAACTTTGTGCTCTTCATGGTATGCGTCCTTTCCTTGTTGGGTCGATTCGCCTTGCGCGTGGCCGATCAGGGATACTCGCAGGTGACGAGGGTGGTCGTCCGTTCGGCCGAACCGCGTGCGGCGCGCGCGAAGATCCGCACCGCGAAGTAGACGCCGAGCAGGGCCACGAACACGAGGATGTATTCGAGCGCGGCCTGTCCGGACCTCCTGTCGCAGTGTTTCATCGGCGGTAGTATAGCATAAATCCGCGAGGGCATGGCCGGGATATCGCTTTGGCGGTTATATGTATATATAAGGTCACGCGCGCGCGCGCGAAGCCCCGCCCCGTGGCGGAGGCTGAGGGGAGGAGCAGAGGAGGGGTCGGGGGAGGGGCGGCGACAGAAAACTTTCCCTCGGGCGACCCTCGGGCGGTGGGTCGGCGAGAGAACTTTTTTTCAGTTGGATTCTAATAAATTAAACGAACCTAAACTGAAAGGAAAGCAACATGAAGAACCAATCCCTCGCAACGCGCCTTGACTTCTATGCCAAGGTCTACGACCTCCGCCAATCCTACGCCAAAAAGCGCGCCCCATTCTGGGCCAACGCCGTCCGTCTAGATGACTGCCTCGAAACCGAAGACGGCAGCATTACCGAAAACGCACTTTTGAGCGACAATGGAATTTGCGCGCAGAAGATTCGCACCATGGGCGAAATGGAACCGTGGCAAGTCGAATTTGGCCGCGTGATGGCCACTTTAACCCCGACTGAACGCCGCGTCGTTGAAGCGCTCGATCAGGATACGCGCCCGACGGCGGTTGCGCGAATCACGGGCATAAACCGCCGACAGGTCTATCGCGTACTGAATTCTTTGCGTAAACTTTTGAAAAATTGTCACACTTTACGCAATTTCTGCGAATGATATATGGGTCGAGGGAGATGCTGGCACCGAGTGGTGCCAGTCTCCCGAGGCGAATATAAACAAGGAGGCCAAGATATGGCATCAGAAATAAATCAACTCAGGTACCGCGTGTACCCATCCCGAAATCCCGTGACCGGCGGCGCGATTCTGCGCCCGGTAGTCACCCAACGGACCACGATGAACCTACGGCAACTCGTAGCATATGCGAAGACCGCCGGATTCGTCCGCGGCCAGCAGAGGGACCTCGAAGGTCTCCTCGGCGGCTTCATCGAGGCGATGCAGGACCGCGCGAAAGCCGGTTGCTCGATCAACATCAACGGCTGGTTCGTCATCTCGGGCCAGCTCAAAGGCACAGTCGGCGAGGATCGTAAACTCACGTCCGCGAACGACTACCACGTCACGATCTCGGCCTCCAAGGACCTGAAGGTCGATATTTCGAACTTCAGCTGGTCGCGCGTGGATGACGATGTGCCGATCGCAAAGATCGAGCGACTCTGTTCGACGAATGGCACTCAGGGCGAAATCATTCGGATGCAGGAGTTCGTCGCAATCGGACGAAACTTCTCGTTCAATACCACGTGGGGTGACCGAATCATCGTGAGCTGGACGGAGGACGAGAACGAGAAGTCGGCTGATCTGACGCCGAGTTCAAAGGGCTTGACCTATCTGCACTTCGACTGGCCGGAGGCGCTTGAGAGCGTCCCGACCGGGACCGAGCTCACGTTCACCTTCCGTCTGCACGTCGAGGAGGGCGCGCCCGAACAGGTCTGCACGAAGACCGCGAAGCTGGTGGCGAAGTAGTAGCCGGGCGGCGCGTAATCCGCGCCTCGCGGGGGCGGGTGGCCGCTGGGCCGCCCGCCCCCGTTTTCATTTAACTCCGAGCGTTTGCAAATGGCTCCGCTAACGCTCCGCCTTGGGCTTCACGCTTCTTCAACGATTTCCTTTTACGAGCAAAGGAGAGAGAAGAGAATAGAAGATATAGAGAGGAGATGCTCATAACGGCGTCTCAGCCTTGCGCACGACCATAAGTGTGGCAACCAGCGTGGCTGAAGCCACGCGCCCCGATACCGCGCCTTACGCGCGCGCCATCTGAAACCAAAAACGCACAACAGAAAGGCCTGCCCTTCGCGTGTGACTTTAGTATAGACAGCGAGGCAGTGCTCTTTTAACGGTTGGGCCGTGCATTCCTTCTATGGAAGAAGATGTTTAGATGGAACGAGCCGTTGAAGAAGCGCGAAGCCTGAGGCGGAGCGTTAGCGGAGCCATTTGCAAACGTTCGGAGTTTCTATTGGGTGGAGTTGGGGGGTGGTCTCTTGGCAGGGAGGGGTGGGATGTGGTATACTGGAGTGCATCGAAGCATCAGGAAGCGGGCGCACAGTGCGGCCGTGCCAACCGAGCGGAAACCGCCACGGTGGATAGGGGATCAGCCCCGGATGCGCTTCGCAAGTACGAAGAAAGAGAGAAGAACATGGCCAAACATGCCGAACGGCACGTTTTCACCTCCGAGTCGGTCTCGGAGGGGCATCCCGACAAGGTCGCGGACCAGATATCCGACGCAATCCTCGACGCCTGCATGAAGGGCGATCCGAACGCCCATGTGGGGTGTGAGACGATGGTGGGGCCGAACCTCGTGGTGAACATGGGCGAGATCACCGCCCGGGGCTACGAGAAGATCAATCCGCAGGAGATCGCGCGGGCGGTGGTGAAGGAGATCGGCTACGACCGTCCCGAGGAGGGCTTCAGCTGGAACACGTTCAACTACGTGAGCGCGCTGCACGGGCAGAGCCCCGACATCGCGCAGGGGGTGAACCGCGCGAAGGCCGAGAAGCAGGGGGCGGGCGACCAGGGGATGATGTTCGGGTACGCGACGAACGAGACGAAGTCCCTGATGCCGGCGCCGATCGTCTACTCGCACGAGCTGCTGCGCGTCTTCACGAAGCTGCGCAAGTCGGGGGAGGCGGGGTATCTGCGGCCGGACTCGAAGTGCCAGCTCTCGGTGGCCTACGAGGATGGGCGGCCGGTGTCGATCGAGACGGTGGTGCTGTCGCACCAGACGACCGAGGAGGGGGCCCGGCGGGCGTGCTACGCGCAGATGGAGGAGATCGCGCGCGACTTCCTCGCGGGCACGGGGCTGATCACGGCGCGGACGAAGTTCTACGTCAACCCCACGGGCAAGTTCGTGGTGGGGGGGCCGACGGGCGACAGCGGCCTCACGGGACGCAAGATCATCGTGGACACCTACGGCGGCATGGCGGCGCACGGCGGCGGCGCGTTCAGCGGCAAGGACCCGTCGAAGGTGGACCGCAGCGCGGCCTACTACGCACGCTACGCGGCGAAGAACATCGTCGCGGCGGGGTTCGCCGACCGCTGCCAGATACAGGTGGCGTACGCGATCGGCGTGGACCGGCCGGTCTCCGTGTGCGTGAAGACGTTCGGCACGAACCACGGCGTGACGAACGAGCAGCTTGAGCGGGTGATCCTCGCGGGCAAGGTGTTCGACTTCCGCCCCTACGCGCTCATCAAGGACCTTGGGCTCGCGAAGCCGAAGGGGTGGAGCTACCGCGAGACGGCCAACTACGGGCACTTCGGCCGCGCCGGGTTCCCGTGGGAGAAGACCGACCGGGTGGCCGCGCTCAAAGCCGCGCTGTAAGGCGTTGAGGCGCCTCACGCATAGAGGTTGACGCGCGCGGCGAGATAGGGTTCGTGCGCGTCAACCCAGCCGCGGATGAGGTCGCTCATGCGGCCCGAGGCCAGCGCGGCGCGCACGAGGGTGGTGCCGGCGAGCTTGTCGAGCCAGTTGGGGCGTGCGTCGGCGAGCAGGTCGCCGCCGTGACGCCGCATCAGGGCGTTGAGGATGATCGTGCCGGCGGTGACGGGGTAGAAGGCGTTCGGGTTCTCGATGGAGAAGATGAGTCCGTCGAGGACCTGGCCCTTGTAGTTGCCGCCCGCGGGGCGGTAGCGCAGCGGACGCACGCCGATGCCGCAGGAGGGGAGGACCTTGCCGATGTCGCCGAAGAGCTGCACCACGTCCAGCCAGGGTGCGCCGAGCACGCGGAAGGCGAAGGGGCCGTCCCGGTCGCAGTCCAGGGCGGGGTATGCCTCGGTGAAGACGGTGGCGGGGTAGAGGGCGGCGCAGTCCCAGTTGCGGATGGAGGGGGATGGGGGCGTGAAGTTCGGCCAGGGGCCGCGCGCGGCGTGGGACCAGTCCGCCATGCGGATGACGGTGAGATCGAGGTCGAGCCGCTCCTCCCGCACGATGTAGGTGGCGCACTCGCCGGGGGTCATGCCGTGGCAGAGGGGGATGTCGAGCGGGGCGACGAAGGATGAGAAGACGTCCTCGCGCAGGGGGCCGTCCACGGGTCCCCCCAGGGGTATCGGGCGGTCGAGCACGGTGACGGGCAGGCGGGCGGTGGCGGCGGCCTCCAGCATGTTCTTCAGGGTGGCGAGGTAGGTGTAGCAGCGCACGCCGATATCCTGTAGATCGACGACGACGCGCGAGATGCCCGCGAACATCTCGGGGCTGGGGCGGCGCGAGGCGCCGTAGAGGGAATGGACGGGGATGTGCCAGATGGGATGGATCTCGCTGTCGGTCCGTTCGCCCGCCGCGACGAGGCCGTACCAGCCGTGCTCCGGCGAGAAGAGGCTCTTAAGGCGGTTCCCGAAGGTCTTGCGGAGGAGTCCGGCGGTGGGGGTGGACTGCTGGGCGAGCAGGCCGAAGGGCTGGGGGGCGGTGGCGGCGAGGTGCCGCACGAGCGAGGCGTAGTCAACCATCGGTTCAGGTCCTTTCAAGCGTGACGCGCAGCGAGGCGATGGAGCGGGCGGTGTTGGAGACGGAGGGGTCGCCGGGGGGCGTGGCGGCGACCAGGGCGTCCGAGGCGGCGGCGTGGAGCCAGACGGCGGATGCGGCGGCGAGGAAGGGGTCGTCCACGCCGCGCCGGGCGAGGCCGGCCCAGCGCGCGGCGAGCACGCCGGAGAGCAGGTCGCCCATGCCGCCCATGGCCATGAAGGGATTGCCGGCCTCGCAGGTGAAGACGTCGGCGCGGCCCGGCGCGGCGACGAGCGTGCGGTGGCCCTTGAGGACGACGACGGACTGGTAGCGCGCGACGATGCGGCGCACGGCCTCCGGGCGGTCGCGCTGGACGTCGTCCGGCCTGCAGGCGAGGAGGCGGGCGGCCTCGCCCGCGTGCGGGGTGAGGACGAGGGACTGGCCCTGGGCGATGGGAAGGGGGCCGGACTTCTTGGCGTACCAGTTGGCGAGCAGGGTGAGGGCGTCGGCGTCGAGCACGAAGCGGCCCGCGCTGCCGGAAAGAAGGCGGGAGAGGAGCATCTCGGAGTTCTGCGAGGCGCCGAGGCCCATGCCGATCGCCGTGACGTCCGCCTTGGGCGGCACGCAGGCGGGCGTCTGCTTGGTGAAGGTGGCCTCGGGGAGGAGCATTCCCGTGGCGAGGCGCGAGGCGTCCGGCACCACGAGCTGGACGAGTCCGGCGCCGGCGGCGCGCGCGCCGAGGCCCGCGATGACGGGGGCGTGGATGTAGTGCGCCGAACCGCCGACGATGGTGACCGTGCCGGCCGAGTACTTGTGGAGGTCGGCGGGACGCTTCGGGAAGGCGCCGACGAGTTGAGCGGGAAGATTCATACGGCGGCATTATAGCACAAAATCGGCGTCCGCCGCCTTGGGAGGGGGAATTGTGGTATACTCGGGCCGATTCGATCACGAGAGAGAGGACGGAACGGAATGATTCAGATCGGCAGACGGGAGTTTCTCTTCAAGGGGCTCGCGACGGCGTGCGCGCTGGGCACGCGCCGGACGTGGGCGCAGGCGGCGACGCCGCCCTCGAAGACGATCACGATGGCCATTCTCGGCGCGGGGGCGCGCGGGCGGCAGATGCTGCCCGTGTTCCTCAACCAGCCGGGCGTGCGCTTCCTCGCCGCGTGCGACGCCCTGCGCGCGCGCCGCGAGTGGGCCAAGGCCGAGATCGACGCCTACAACGGCAACACCGACTGCCGGCTCTACGCCGACTTCCGCGAGATGCTCGCCCGTCCCGACATCGACGCCCTCTACATCGCCACCGGCGACCGCTGGCACGCCCGCCTCGCGATCGCCGCCATGCGCGCGGGCAAGGACGTCTACTGCGAGAAGCCCATCGCGCTCTCCATCGAGGAGGGCGAGGCCGTGATGCGCGCCTCGGAGCTCTACCAGCGCATCTACCAGGGCGGCGTGCAGCGGCGCAACGTGGGGAACTTCGTGACGGCGATGCGCCTCGCCACGAGCGGCCGCCTCGGGCGCGTCCACACTGTCCACGCCGGTATGGCGCCCATGGGGCGCAGCGCCGCGAACCACTACCTGCCCGAGGAGCCGCTGCCGGACAAGAGGGACTTCGACTGGGATATGTGGACGGGCCCCGCGCCGCTGCGCCCGTACAACGCGCAGTACGTGCTCAACCACAAATGGCACGACGAATACGACTACCACGGCGACCTCAGCGAATGGGGCTCGCACACCATCGACCTCTGCCAGCTGGCGCTGGGGCGCGAACTCACCGCGCCCGTGAAGTACGTGCCGGTCGGTCCGGGCGAGATCGACGCATTCTACCCGGACGGCGTGAAGCTCGTGATGCGCAGCACCGGCTTCGAGGACTCCTGCGCGATCCGCCTGGAGGGCGACGAGGGGTGGGTGGAGACGGACGACTCCGGCGGCGTGGCCGTCTCGAACCCGCTGCTTCTTGAGGGGCACACGATCCGCCACGAGAGCTGGGCGCGGCCCGTGCAGCATCCGGCGGAGTTCATCGCGTGCGTGCGGTCGCGTCTGCGCGCGAGCGCGCCGGCGGATTCCCTGCATATGACGCACGTGGCGTGCCACGCGGCGTCCGTCGCGTTCCACCTGAACCGCGCGATGGCGTTCGACCTGAAGACGTTCACGTTCCCGGGCCATGCGGACGCCACGCAGCTGCTGAAGCGTTCAAACCGCGCGCCCTGGGTGCTGGGCTGAAGGGAAAGGGAAAGAGATGAGAAAGCTGATCTGGATCTGCGGCGCCGCGACGTGCGGCGCGTTGTGGGCGGGCGACCGGGATGCCGCGCTGCGGGCGGCCCAGGCGAAGGAGCGGGCGGGGCAGACCGCCGAAGCCGTGCAGGAGTATGGAGGCGTCTACGCCGACGCGCAGGCGCCGGGCCATCAGCGCCTCGCGGCCCTCTGCGGGCTTCTGCGCACGGACGCCGCGCGCCGTCTCGAATGGAGCCGCGCGGGGCTTGGGAGCCCGGACGAGCTCTGGAGCGGCACGGTCGCGCAGGCGCTGGCCCTGTTGCCGCCGGAGGCGATCGACGCCGCCCGCGCCACGTGGATCAAGGAGCTGCCGCCCGCGTCGCTCCTCAAGGTGCTGAGGGCCGTCGTGCACGTGAAGAGCCCGGCGGCGAAGGCGTTCCTCGTGGACGCCCTCGGGAAGTCGCCGGACGCGGCCATCCGCCAGGCGGCGTTGGAGGGGACGGGGCGCGTGGGCACGGCGGAGGACGTGCCGCTGCTGCTGATCTGGATGGGCGGCGCGGATGCCGCAGCCGCCGAGGCCGCGCGCCGGGGGCTGATCCTGCTCGGCGACGCGAAGACGGACGCCGTCCTCGCCGGCCGGCTGAAGTCCTACGAGTCGAACCCCGCCTTCCTGGCGCGGCTCCTCGACGTGCTGGCGGTGCGCAACGCCCTGGGGCAGGCCGCGCAGATCGTGCCGTACCTCTGCCACGCGGACGAGGGGGTGCGCATTCAGGCGTTCCGGGCGCTCGGCCAGCAGGGGCAGTACGCCGAGCAGGCGGCCGTGCTGGCGGCGGCGATGAAGGCGAAGGGCGAGAAGGAGCGCCGCGAGGCGCGCAAGGCCGTGGCGAAGATCGCCCGGCGCGCGGGGGGCGTGCAGTTCAAGGCGCGGCGCATCGGGAACTGCCGCACCGAGGCGTGCGGCGTGGCGGACTTCAACAACGACGGCAGGCCCGACGTGGTGGCGGGGCCGTTCCTCTACCTCGCGCCGGAGTTCCGCCCGCAGAAGGTCCGCGAGGTGAAGAGCGACGTCACGGAGGACGGCAAGGGCTACGCCCACGACTTCATGAACCTGCCGCTCGACGTGAACGCGGATGGCCGGCTCGACGTGGTGAGCGGCAACTGGTTCACGAAGGAGACGTGGTGGTTCCAGAACACGCTGCCGGGCGCGGACCTCTGGCCGACGCACGTGATCGAGCAGACGGGCAACATCGAGACGGGCATCCTCGTCGATCTCGACGGCGACGGGCGCGCGACGGACTTCCTGCCCGACACCCAGCTCACCTGCCTCTACCAGCTCGGGAAGGGCGGCGCGCTCGGTGGCTTCTTCGCGCGCGACTCGATTTCCAACGAGCGCTGCGACATGGGGCGCGGCTGCGGCGACCTCAACGGCGACGGCCGCAACGACATCCTCACGCCCGCGTACTGGTATGAGCGCTGCGCCGACGACTCCTGGAAGAGGCACCCGTATGACGTCGGCTTCTCGGACGGCGGCCGCGCGCTCGGGCACGCCTCGAACCTCATCGTGTTCGACGTGAACAAGGACGGCCTCAACGACGTGATCGTGAGCTCCGCCCACAAGTACGGCATCTTCTGGTACGAACAGCTCAAGGAGCGGGACGCCGCGGGCGAGATTCAGTTCAGGAAGCACGTGATCGACGACAGCTGGACGCAGGCGCACTACCTCGGCTGGGGCGACATCGACGGCGACGGCGTGCCGGAGCTCATCACGGGCAAGCGCTTCATGGCGCACAACGGCAACGACCCCGACGAGTATGGCCGCCTCGGCATCTACTACTACGACTTCACGCCGGGCGCGGACCCGGTGTTCAGGAAGTACGTGATCTCCTTCGACGCGGGCATCAGCGTAGGGCTCAACGTCGAATGCGTGGACCTCGACGGCGACGGCGACCTCGATCTGGTGACGACCGGCAAGTGGGGCGGCCCCGTGATCCTCGAAAACAAGACGAAGTAGGGCGGGGGACGCGATGATCGGGCTTGTCGTCTCGGCCGCCGCCGGCATTCTCTCGCTGTTCCAGGACTTTGAGATCAGGCCCCGCACGGGCGAGTACTACCTTTCGACGCGGGTGCCCTACACGGAGTCGTATGGCATGAGGTTCTACGACCTCGGCGCGGTGTGGGCCCACACGCTCGTTGCGCCGGTGGTGCTCTGTCCGCTCGGGTTGACGCTTGCCGCCGTTGACACTTACGCGCTCTCGCCGGTGTGGGATACGCTCTGCCTGCCCTACGACGCGATCAAGGCGTTCGAGCGCGATGCGGACGACGAGCCGCCCGCCGCCGTTCCCTGAGGCCCCTCGCCATGCGCATTCCCATGTTCGGCCTCGCCGTCGCCCTCCTCTGCACGTTCGCGGCCGCCGCCGTGCCGCCCTATTCCTGCACGAGCTTCGTGCCGGGCGTGACGGGCGAGAGGACCGGGTTCATCCACATGGAGGAGAAGGACGGGCGCTGGTGGGCCATCGACCCGCTGGGGCGCGGCTTCTTCCTCGCGGGCATCCAGAGCGCGAACTACTCCGGCGTGCGGGACTTCCTCACGCAGCGCCTCTTCTACGCCGAGAACAACCGCAGGCGCTACGGAACGCGCGCCGCCTGGGAGCGGGACTGCATCGACAAACTGACCGGCTGGGGCTTCAACATGCTCGGGCATGGCTGCGAGCGGGCCCTCGAACACCGCGGGCTCGTCCACGCCCGCCAGCTCGCCATGACGCAGCGCCTCTGCCAGAATCCGAAGGAGCCGGACCTCGCGATCTGCCTGGAGACGACGCCCGCCTGCTCGGCGTTCCCGAACGTCTTCCACCCCAACTTCGAGGCGCACTGCCGCGCGTTCGCCCAGACTCACTGCGCCCCCTCGAAGGACGACCCCTGGGTGGCGGGCTGGTTCATCGACAACGAGCTCGCCTGGTGGGGCGACCGCGAGGCGCGCTACCAGCCGCGCTGCAACGGGCTCTACGAGACGGTGGCGCGTCTGCCCGAGACGCACAGCGCGCGCGTGGCCCTGAATGCGTTCCTCGCGGCGCGCGGCGTCAAGCCGGGTGGGACGGTGCCCGACGCACTCAAGCGCGCGTTCCTGCTCCATGTGGCCGAACGCTACTTCTCCGTCACCGCGCGGGCGATCCGGGCCGCCGACCCGAACCACATGCTGCTCGGGGCGCGCTTCGCCGGCATCTGGGGCGCGGTCGATCCGGAGGTGTTCGCCATCGCCGCGCGCCACTCGGACGTGATCACGTTCAACTGCTACCCGTGGGTGGACCTCGACACGAACGAGGTGTTCGTCCGGCAGGGCGGCGAGCGCGTGGAGGCGGCGTTCGGCGCGGTCTACCAGATCGCGAGGAAGCCGATCCTGATCACCGAGTGGAGCTTCCCCGCCCTCGACGCGGGGCTGCCGTGCGCGGGGGGCGCGGGGCAGCGCTTCGCCACGCAGGCCCTGCGCGCGCAGGCGAGCGAGGTCTGGATGCGGACCCTGCTGGTGCTGCCCTACGTCGCCGGCTGGAACTACTTCCGCTGGGTCGATCAGCCCGCGAGCGGCATCGCGCGCCACAACCGCGAGGACACGAACTACGGCCTCGTGAACGAGCGGAACGAGCCCTACCAGCCCCTCGTCGATGTCTTCACGCGCCTCCAGAGGAACGTCGCGGCGTATCGGAGCCAGCCGCCGCCGCAGAGGAAGGCGGCCCCGGCGGCGGAGGACCCCCGGCACGCCCTCGACGCGATCGCGCCCGCCGAGCGGGTGACGTTCAGGCAGGCGGGCGATGCGTTCACGGTGGACGCGGGCGGCGGGTTCGTCTGCCGCGGGCGGAAGGGGGCGGAACGGATGCTGGAGGCCCTGACCCTCGGGACGCGGCGGATCGGGTCCTACGGCGGGATGATGAGCTATCACCGCGACGGCGGGCGGAAGGTCTGGCTTGAGGCCCGACGTCTCACGGACGTCGCCTGGCGCGACCTCCCGAACGGGCGCGGCGAGCTCACCGTGCGCGCCGAGGCGGCGGACGAGCGAGTTTCCTTCGCGCTCACGCACCGCCTCACGTTCGTGCCGGGCGCGACGAAGTTCCTCTGCGAATGCGTCCGGGTGGAGAATCTGGGGGAGGAGCCGATCGAGATCGACCGAATCTACTTCCGGCTGTATCCGGCCTTCGCCGTCTCCCGGCAGGAGGGCGCCGTGGCCGCGCCGCCCGTCTGGAAGATGCAGCGTCAGGCCGCATGGACGAGCCCGAAGGGAATGATGCTCGGCGCATCGACCACGGCCGGAAACGTCGGCGTGTTCAGGTTCTACACGGACGCGAAGGAGGCGCCGCATCCGGATATGGGTTTCTTCCCGGGAGCGAATCGCACGCTGGCCGGGCGGACGGGTTTCACGCCGGAGACGCCGATGTGGATTCTCGCGACGGTTGCCGCCGTGGGGGATGGCCCGCTTCCGCCCGAACCGATGTTCACGCCCGAGCAGGTGAAGGCGATCGCCGACGGGTGGGAGGCGAAGAAGAGAGCGTCGAATTGACGCACATGGCCCGTGGAGTGTGTCATTCTGACACACCGACTCCGAGTTGTGCCGATGAGCGACCCCGAGTTATGCCGATGACCGACCCCGAGTTATGCCGATGAGCCGACCCGAGTTATGCCGATGAGCGACCCCGAGTTATGCCGATGACCAACCCCGAGTTATGCCGATGACTCGACCTCGACCGATTTGAAGACTCCGAGCGTTTGCAAAGGGCGGTTCTAACGAACCGCCTGAGGCTTCGCAACGCCACAACGACATTTATTTGACAAAACAATGGCCAAATCCACTCCTTATAATGGAGAATCGGCCTAATTCCTTATAATAAGAGGCAAACACATTCCTTATAGTAGGAGGCTGGCCCGTTCCTCATAATAGGGGGCTGGCTCGCTCCTTATAATAGAGGATTGGCTCATTCTTTCTAATAAAGGCTGCCTATACCTTATATATGCCAGCGAATACCCAGCGGCATAGTAGGGAATTGGCCTTTCCTTATATATATAGGCAGATGGCCAATAGCGGCGGACTTTCGTCCGCCGGACAGAACAACACATAAAACCCGTTTCACGCCCCGGCGTCGAAGACGCCGACCAAAGGCTTAACCCGATTCAGCCAGTCAACCCAAGACCAAACCCCATTTAAGTCCAATAAAAGTCGTTGAGGAGGCGCAAAGCATCAGGCGGTTCGTTAGAACCGCCCTTTGCAAACGCTCGGAGTTTTCATTCTCCCGGAAGCCGGCCGCCTCAGGTCCGCTTCTTGTAGGCATCCGCGCGCAGGTTCCAGAGCAGCAGGAAGAGCACGCCCCCCGCAAGCGCCACGCCCGTGACCACGAGCACCGGCATCTGCCATCCGCCGCCCCGCTGCGCGAGATCGCCGCAAACCTTGCCGCTCACCGATACGCCGATATACGAGAACAGCGAGATGAACCCGATCGACGTGCCCGCATACGCCTTCGTGGACGTATTGGTGGCCGTCACGCCCGTGAGCGCCTGCGGTCCGTACAGGCAGAACCCCGCCGCGCAGAGCGCCGCCGCCCCCAGAAAGCCCGTGCCGCCGCCGGAGGGCAGAAACCAGAACGCCGCGATCAGCCCGCCCGTCAGCGCCATCAGAAACACGCAGAGCCGCGGCGCGCGTCCCCCGAAGAGCCGGTCCGTCGCCCATCCCGCGAACAGCATTCCCGCGATGCCCGCGAACTCGAACCACATGATCACCGACCCCGCCTCGCTCGACGTGAGCCCCTTCGCCTCCTGCAGCAGCGTCGGCCCCCAGTCCGCCACGAGGGCCCTCACCGCGTTGATTGCGAAGTTGCACAGCCCCAGCATCCAGATGGCCGGGTTCAGGAACACCGCCCGCGCCCGCGTCCGGTGCGTCCCCGTCGCGGGCGCGTCGTCCGCGCGCGGGGACGCCTCCTCCGTTCCCGGCAGATCGGGCAGACCCTCCTCCTTCGGCAGGCCCGGCAGGAAGAGCCACATCAGCGCCAACCCCAGCGCGCCGAGCGCGGCCATCGACCAGAAGCACCACCGCCACATCCCCACGCCCTGGTTCGCCACCCCCACCACGCCAAGCCCCATGATCACGCCGCACACCTTCGCGACGAGGCCGCCGCCGATCGAGTGGGACGTGTTCCACACGCCCATCTTCGTGGCCAGCTCCTTCGGCGGCACCCAGTGGGCGATCAGCTTCGCACACGGCGGGAAACCCGTCCCCTGGAAGAACTGGTTCAGCACCAGCAGGCCGCCGAACGTCCACGCGAGCGTCGTCGCGTCGCCCCCCGCGAAGCGCGGCGCGAAGCCGAAGGCCACGTTCACGAGCGTGCAGGCCGCGAGGCCGAGGCAGAGCATCTTCTTCGGGCTGCACGCATCGCCGATCACGCCGTTCAGGAACTTCGAGAGCCCGTAGACGATCCCGCCCCAGAAGAGGAAGTTCCCCAGCATCGACTTCGAGATGCCGCAGTCCTGCTGCAGGCCCGGCATCGCGAAGGAGAAGTTCTTCCGCATGAAGTAGAAGAGCGTGTAGCCCACCATCGTGGCGATCAGCATCCGCCACTGCATCCGCCCGAACGTCCGGTTCGTCCGCTCGTCGTCGAAGAGCCGCATGGGGCGCCTACTCCCCGCACTCGGTGGCGTAGTCGGGCAGCCAGGTCTTCACGTCGGCCCACCGGAACGGCGGCTCGCCGTAGAGGAAGTGGTTGCGGAACGGCCGACCGTCGAGCGTCGCCTCGATCATCGCCACGCCCTGCCCCTTGAAGGGGATCGTGCCGAGCGCGCGCTTGCCGTTCGCGGGAATCTCGAAGTCCCTCTCCAGCCACACCGCGCCCGTCGCCCGGTCGAACACCTTCACCCGCCCCTTCACGGCGCGGCGCGCGTCGTTGACCGCCCAGGCCGTGTGGTCGTCCACCACGCAGACCATCTGGTCCTTCTGCGCGTTCTTGAGCGCGTAGTAGGCCTTCTTCCGGCCGCCGTAGTAGTCCACCACGGCGTCCGAGATGATCGGCCAGCCGTCGCGCACGTTCCACCAGATGAGTCCGTTGAAGCGCGTGAACTTGCGGCTGCGGAACAGCTCGCAGAACGTCTTCATCGCCTCGGCCTGCACGACCTGGCTCTGTTCCACGAAGCCCTCCACGTCCCGCGCGACCGCGCCGAACATGATCTTCGCCTGGTTCGTCATCAGGTTGTTGCGCGTGCCGTGGCGCATCACGCCCGGCCTGAGGCCCGCGTTGCACGCCTTGAGCTGCCACTCGTCGTTCCAGTGGAAGTCCCGGTGCGGGTCGGCGCCGTCGTTCGTGACCTCCGTCCAGGGCGAGACGCAGCCGGGCGACATCATCCTCTTCAGGGAGTCGAGGTTCGGGCAGCCGTGATACCCCATCTCGCTCGCGAACCAGCACGGGCTGTTCGTGTAGAACGGCACCTTGTAGTAGGCGCGCGCGCCCCAGAGATGGTCCTCGCTCGGCTTCGCCCGGCCCGCCGCCACGTCCGGCGAGTAGTACGGCGAGCTCGGCAGATACGGCCGCGTGAGGTCGTGTTCGAAGAGCACGTCCGGGATCGTCCGGCGCGAGTTGCGGTCGAGGTTCGGGTCGCGGTGGAGCTTCTCGCCGACGAACCAGATGAACGCGCCGTCGTTCTCGTTGTTGCCGCTCCAGAGGGCGATCGAGGGGTGGTTGCGGTGGCGGATCACCGTCGCGAGCACCTCCTCGCGCGTCGCCCGCGCGTAGTCGTCGTCCTGCGGGAACACGCCGCAGCCGGTCATGAAGTCCTGCCACACCATCACGCCGTTCGCGTCGCACCAGTCGAAGAACGCATCCGGCTCGTAGACGCCGCCGCCCCACACGCGCACCATGTTGCAATTGAGGTCGCGCCACAGCTCCAGCGTGGGGATGAGATGCCGCGCGTCGCGCCCGTGGAAGCTGTCCAGCGGCACCCAGTTGGAGCCACGCACGTAGGTGGGCTCGCCGTTGACCTTGAAGAGGAACTGCCCGGGGCGCTCCGGACCGTACACGTCGTCGCGCACGAGCTCGATCGAGCGGATGCCGATCTTCCGCGCGTCCCGCGCGAGCACCGTGCCGTCCGCCGCCACAATCTCGGCGACGGCGTCGTAGAGCACCGGCTCGCCGCTGCCCCTCGGCCACCAGAGATCGACGTCGTCCACGCGGAAGTCCGCAATCGGATGATACGAGTACACCGGGAAGTCGGCGACCGTGCGCGTCTTCCCGCCGCAGGAGAGCGTGAGGCGCAGGTTCGCGTGGTCGATCACGCGGAACGGGGCCTCAAGGCGGGACCGGAACTTGTACTCCGCCCGGCGCCGCTTCACGTCGAGGCTCTTCATCATCCACACGCACTCCTTCAGCCGCACGGGGTCGGAGACCTCAAGCGCCACGCTCCGCCAGAGCCCCTGCGCGAAGACGCGCGGGAAGATGTCCCAGCCGCCCATGTGCGCCGCCTTGCGGTAGCGCTCGCCGTCCGCGCCGGGCTCGCTCGCGCCCCCCATCTCGCCCACCGTCGCGAACTGCGCGTCGAGCAGCACGGGGCGCAGCAGCACCTGGACGACGTTCGCGCCCGGCTTCAGCCGCTTCGTCACGTCGAAGCGCCGCTCGATGAGCATGTTCGCGCTCTCGCCGATCTTCTCGCCGTTCAGAAACACGTCCGCCAGCGTGTCGATGCCGCCGAAGACGAGCTCCGCGCGCGCGCCGGCCTTCGCGTCCACCGCCGGCGCCTCGAAGGTCTTCGTGTAGAGCCACTGGTACGCCTCATACGGACGCAGCTTCAACACGTTGAGCCCCACCTCCGGCGGCGGCAGAAGCCCCGCCGTCACGAGGTCCAGCTCGCAGTTGCCCGGCACCGTCGCCGCGACGGACTTCGCGCCGACCTCCGCCGGCAGCGGCACCGACCTCACCGCGCCGTCGTCCGGCTGCGGGAAGTAGTCCAGCCGCCACGACCCGTCGAGGCTCACGCGCGTCGCGCCGAACACCCCCGCCGCGCACGCGGCCACCAGCGCCAGGGCACACGCTCTCATGATTCGACCCGATCGAACTCGGCGACGATCTCGGCGCTCGGCTTCTTCGTGACCAGCGTCACGACAACCGTCACGACCAGCGAGAGGACGAAGCCCGGCGCGAGCTCGTAGAGCCCGAAGATCGGGTAGCTCGCCGCGTAGCCCGAGAGCCAGAACTTCCAGACGAAGCACGTCACCGCGCCCGTCACCATGCCGCTCACCGCGCCCGGCAGGTTGATGCGCCGCCAGAAGAGGGCCAGCAGGATCAGCGGGCCGAACGCCGCGCCGAAGCCCGCCCACGCGAAGCTCACCATCTTCATCACCACCTTGAAGAAGTCGCTCTCGGTGTTCATCGCCATGCACGTCGCCACGATGGCGACCACCGCCACGGCCGCACGGGAGACCATCACGAGCTCGTGGTTCGAGGCGTTCGACTTCACGCGCCGGTAGAGGTCGTTCGTGAAGGACGAGGCCGAGACGAGCAGCTGCGAGTCGGCCGTCGACATGATCGCCGCCATGATCGCCGAGAGCAGCACACCCGCGAAGAGGCGCGCCATCACCCCCGAGCTGAAGATGCCGTTGATCATCACCATGAAGCACTTCTCGGGGTCGTTGCCCACCTGTTCGAGCGTCAGGCCATGCTGCCTGAGGTAGATGTGGAAGACGAGGCCGAGGGTCACGGCGGCGGCGAGGGAGATGAACACCCACGTCATCGCGATGCGGCGGGAGCCCTTCACCTCGGCGGGATTGTCGATGGACATGAAGCGCACGAGGATGTGCGGCATGCCGAAGTAGCCGAGACCCCACACGAGGCTGCTCGCGAGCCCGATGAAGCCGCACGCCTTGCCGGTGGAGGCCGACGTGAAGAGGTTGAGCAGATTGCCGTTGACCGCGTTCAGCTGGTCAACCGTCTCCGCGAAGCCGCCCGCGTTGCAGACCACCACCGCCGGCACGAGCACGATCGCCACGAACATCAGCGTGCCCTGGATGAAGTCCGTCCAGCACACGGCCATGTAGCCGCCAAGAAGCGTGTAGGAGACCACCACCGCCGCGCCAATCCAGAGCGCCGTCGTATACTGCATCGGGAACATTGTGGAGAACAGCTTGGCCGCGGCCACAAAACCAGAGGCCGTATAGAAAGTGAAGAATACGAGGATGATCAGGGCCGCCACCACGCGCGAGGCGCCCGTGGTGTCGCGGAAGCGGTTCGAGATGAAGTCGGGGATCGTGATCGAGTCGCCGCACACCTGCGAATACTTTCGCAGGCGCTGCGCGACGATCTTCCAGTTCAGATAGGTGCCGATGCCAAGTCCGATGCCGATCCAGGCCTCCGAGAAGCCCGCCAGATAGACGGCCCCCGGCAGGCCCATCAGCAGCCAGCCGCTCATGTCCGAGGCCTGGGCGGAGAGCGCGACCACCCATTTGTTCATCTTGCGCCCGCCCAGGAAGTAGTCGCCCATGCTCTCCTGCTTCTTCGAGAACACGAAGCCTATGCCGAGCATCAGAACCAGATAGAGGACAAACGAACCCAGCACGCACCAATCGATGCCACCGGCGACAATTTCAGCGAACATATGAGGACCTTCCGTTATTGTGAGTGAGGGCCGTAGTGTATGACAAAGAAGCGGCTCCGTCAAGATTATCGGCGGGCCAGCTCCTCAAGCGCACGCGCGAGCTTCAGGCGGTGCGCCTCCATCGAGGCGGGGTCCGTCGCGAACTCGGTCATGGAGGTGTAGACGTCGGCGGGCACCTTGAGCAGGGCCTCGTAGCGCGCGCGATCCGCCGGCGGCAGATTCGTCCGGGCGGCGAGGGCGCGCTTCAGCATCGCGAAGTACTCGTAGTCCTCAAGCCCGTCGCGCAGCATCTCCAGACGGAACGAGCCGACCGGGCCCTCCAGCACGGGCTCGGCCGCCGGCTGTGCGGCCCTCCGGGGCGGATAGAGGAAGCGCCCGTCGCCGTTGCCCCAGGGCCCTCCCGTGCCCGCGCTCCAGCTCATCGCGTCCTCGTAGGGATTCTGCGGCCGGGCGGGGTCCGGGTACACGGCCGCGCTCGTCCACCACACGGTCTCCCAGATCAGCACGCCCGTGACGTTCTCGCCCCACGTCTGCCACAGCCAGAGGCGCATCTCGGTGCCGGGATGGTCGATGAACTCGGTCACGTAGGGCGCCTTCGGCCCGCAGCAGACATACCACCAGAACGTGTCGCCGGCGGCGCGCGCCTTCGCCTCGCCGGACGCATGGAGATTCGGCGTGAGCGGCACCCAGAGGTTCGGCCCGCCGAGCAGCCCCTCCAGCGGCTCCTCCGTGAGCATGCGGCGAAGCCCGGGCGCGTGCCGCTTCAGCGTGTCGAACCCCCTCATCACGAACGGGTAGTCCTTCGGCTCCGGCTCGTCGAACCAGTAGACGTAGGCCTTGTCGAGCCAGCCCTTCTCGCGCAGGTGCGCCTCCACGCCTCGGAGGTACTTGCCCATCAGGACGTCGTAGGCGGGTTCGTCGGCCGTGACGCCGCAGATGCTGGGTTCCGTGCGCCCCTCGAAGGTGCCGCCGCCCAGCCCCTGCAGGCCGATCACGAACGTGTTGAAGTGGTACGTCGCGAACGCCGCCTCCATCGCCTCGTCCCAGGCCGCCCAGTCGAAGACCGGCTCGGCGTTGGAGAGGTCGGGCTTCGCGTCGAAGTCCCCGCCGCGCACCAGCGACCGCCCCGTCTCCACGTCCGTGAAGGCGAACTCGTCCACCCAGATCGTCCCCGTGCTGCCGCCGTCGTCGCGCCAGCCGCCGGGGTAGAACGCGAGGTTCCCCGTCACGGCCCCGGCGGGATAGTTCACGTAGGTCGTCTCGAAGAGCCGCCAGTCCCGGGAGGCCGGAATGCGGAAGTCGTTGTTCCGCCCAGGCATCCAGTCCCCGTTCGCCGCGTGGTGATTGATGCTGAAGTGGAAGGGCGTATCCGTCGCCGTGCGGTAGCGGAAGGATATCTTCACGCCCTTCCGCCCCAGCGGCACGCGGGCGCTGTAGACGAGGGCGTGGTTCCGCGTCGTCGAATCGTCCACCGCGCGCATGGAGGCGGCGCCACTGAACTTAACGTCCCGATCCAGCTCTCCTCCCGACCAGATTTCGACGTCCGGCCACTTCACGCTCCACTTCACGCCCGGCGCGGGATTGTACGGCGAGATATGATGGTCGGCGAGGGCCCGCAGATACTTCGCCGTCACCGTCCGCCGCTGCTCCTCCGTCTTGAGCCCGTGGTAGCGGGCCACGGTGCCGGGGCTGAACCCGAATCCCGTCTCGCACGTCATCCGGTCGGGCAGCTCGAAGCCGAAGACCTCCACCTCCAGCGGCACCTCCTCCCGAATCACCCGCCCGTCCACTTCGCGGGCCACGAGCGAAAGCGCGCCGCGATACGTCCCTGCGAGCGTCCCCTTCGGCGGCTTCACGCGCACCCAGAACGGCTGGTTCTCGCCCGCCTTCACCGCGAGCTCGCCCTCCTGCGGCGGCAGCGGGTCCGGCCAGAGCGCACGGCACCCCGCGCCGTCCGTCGCCTGCTTCACGGGCACATACCCCACGCGCAGCACGTCGATCGCCGCCGCGGGGAGCGTGTGGCCCCGCGCATCCTTCAGGTCGGCCGCCGTCACGCGCACATCCCGCAGCACCGCCCGGGGCGTGACGACGAGCTGCACGGCTTCGGCCTCGTTCGCAGCGGTCTTCAGCGCAAGGCAGTCCGCCCGCGCCGTCGGGAGGGACCGCCCGCGCGGGATCTTCCAGCCACTGGATGCTCGCCAGAGCGTCACGGCGCCGTCGCGGCTCGGCAGCATCTCCCCGTAGCCCGATTCGTAGAACTTCGGAGACTGCGTCTCGCACACGACCTGCCCCGTCGCCTCGTCCACGAACTTCGTCGTGCCGCAGGCGGCCGCAGGCGCGCCGTCGAACGTCGCCTCGAAGGAGAGGTGGTGAATCTGGAGGGCACAGCCCGCTCCCCCGCGCAGGCACACGAACAACTCCTTCGCCGGCAGCAGCGCCGCCGGCACGTCGATCTCCACGGTGGTGGTGTTCGTGATCGACGCAAGGCTCGTCCAGGCCGAACCGTCGCGCGAGACACAGACGGTCGCGGAGCCCGCGGCGTGGTAGCCGCACGCCGCGGCCACACGCGCCGCCGTCCACGTGCGCTTCGGCAGGGCGAACCGATAGACGACGCGCGAATCCGGGGCGAGGCACAGACGACTCGTATTGTAGTCCGCGCGCAGGAATGCGAGCGGGCGCGCGTGGTTCTGCGCCACGCTTCCGAACTGCGTGGAGAAGTTATAGGCTTGTCCATCCACCTGCTCGCCGTGGCCGAGTTCAAGGTCATCGGCCTTCTGATAGACGGGCGTCACGGGGACGAGCGAGACGTCGTCGAAGTCGGCCGAGCCGTTCATCATCCACTGCCCCAGATGAATGGCGGAGGGAACGACGCCCTCCCGCGACGGCGTGCGGAGGACGCTCAGGCGACGCGTCCAGTTCGTCCCCGCCATTCCCCAGTCCACGTTCACGTCGTCGATACCGCTCACAATGCTGCCGGACCCGTCCCCGCGCGTCCAGAACGAGAAGGCGTAGCAGCGGTCCGGCTCCAGCGAACACGGCTTCGAGACCCACCGGCAGTCGGAAGTTCCCGCGCCCGTCACGCGAATCGCGCCGCCGGACCGGCCGCCGTTCGCGCGCCACATCCCCCCTTCGGGCTTTGTGAGCGTCCAGTCGATCGGCCGCCCGTCCCTCCCCTGCTCGAACCCGCCATTGGGCACTTCAACCGCCCCTGCGGCACACACGCCCGCCGCCAGCAGCAGCCCCGCGATCGAATCAATGTTCATGTCGTACCTTTCTTACCAGTGGAAATAGCGATAGGGGTCGTCCTCCGCGCGCGGCACGTCGCCGTAGAGCACCCGCGCCGGACCACGCTTGAAGCCGAGGTTCCCCATCAGCCGCGAGAGCATCGCCTCGGCGCGGCGCTTCGAGGTGCGCAGATAGGGCCGCGTCTCGGCGTCGATCATCCACGGCGGCACCTGCCAGAAGACGAGCCGTCCCTTCCCGTGGCGAACGACCCGCACGGCCACGTTGCCGTCCTCCGCCGGCTCGGTGAACGCCGCGAAGTCCATCGCGCCGTGCCACGCCCAGTCGGCGTTCGAGAGCCCGTTCAGCTCCGGCGGCAGACGCGCGATGCGCGTGTAGTGGCAGTGATTGGTGGGCGCGACGGCGATCGGCGCCGGGCACCACGCGCGTACCTCCTCGGCGTTCAGCCCCAACAGAAGCGCCGTCCCGCCGGCGGCGATGCGGTCGAAGAAGCCATCCGGCGGTTGCCCCGCGCCGCCGCTCACGAGGTAGAGCCGCCCCGTGTCCTTCTCGGGGTCCTGCTCGATGAACCACGGTGCGCGCGGCGCCAGCCCCGCCATGTAGGCCTGCATCCCGTAGGGCTTGGCGATCGATTCGCGCGGCGCGGGGGGCGGCGTCCCCAGCGCGAGGCGGCGCACGAGCGCGTCTGCAAGCGCGTCGGGCTCGCTGCGCCCCGTCACGTCCATCTGGCAGAAGAGAACCGCGCCCGACCCGCCCAGGCGCCACTCCAGGAGCGGTGCGTACTGCAAGTCGAACCCGCCGTCCACGAGCGCGCACCAGTCGCCGTAGGTCGGCTTCTCCGGCAGAACGCTCGCCACCGTGCCGCGGTTGCCATTGCGCCACACGCGGCTTGCGCCGAAGCCGGCGAACGTGCCGCTCCCCGCGCCCGTCTCCACCTCGCGGAGCGGCGTGAGCGGTTCGACAAGCGTGGAGGCGCCGCACCAGTCACGCAGCCGCTCCGCGACGAGCAGATCGTCAAGCCACCCGCTGCGGTAACGCGGGTAGGCGTGGCGCAGACCGAGCGTCTGAACCCGAAAGCCCACGGCCTCCAGGGCGGGCTGATCCTGCTCGAAGACGACAACCCGCCCGCCCCGGCGGGCGTGGGCGGTCACGAGATTCTTGAACACGTCCGGCGTCAGCGCGCCGCGCGCGACAACCACGCGCACGCCCGCCTCGGCAGGCGGCTGCGGGGCCGCGAGTCGCTCGCAGGCGACGCCGAGTCGCTCGAACTCCTTCGCCGTCAGTCCGACGGGATCGTAGAGCGCCACGCGCCCATGCGGCACCTCGCGCGGCGGCGCGATCACCTCCACCGCGAAGGCGTCGCGCAGGACAACGCCGTCCGCGAACTCGAACGCGGCCTCGATCCGATCGCAGCCCCCCGTGGCGCCCGCCGTCCACTCGACGGGCACGAACGCGCACGCGCCCGGCGCAAGCTCCTTCTCGCCGCGCCGCGTCTCCCCCGCGAACGTCGCCTGCCAGCGTACGCGCTGGCTCTCGCGCCGGTCGTTGAGGATCACCAGCTGCTTGGCGATGCGCGCCCCCGGCGCGTAGTGGTGCCGCTTGTCGGTGAAGTTCCCCGCGCCGCCGATCCACGCGCAGTCCGTCTGATTCCAGCGCTCGAACACGAGCCCGAGCGCCGTCGGTCCATAGGCGGGCGCCTCGCCCCACGCCGGGCCGACCGTCTCGGGCATGAACCCGGGCTCCTTGCGCACGTCCGCCAGCGTCAGGCGGCGTTCCGGGACGGTGGACCCCACACGCTCGAAGAGGCCCTCCTGGTCCCACGGCAGCATCGCGGTCATCCCCCACGCGCGCATCGACCGCCAGTTGGACGCGGCGAACTGCGCCTGCACCCCCAGGTAGTTGTTGGTGATGGCGCGGCACGCGCCCGTCAGGCGGCCCCACGCGAACCCCTCGCGCGCCCGCCACAGCCGCTCCTCCAGACCCAGCGCCGCGCGGACCTCCGGCGTCGCCTCGTAGGCCGCGTCGTCTCGGTAGGCCGCCGCGTATTCGGCGCTCCACAGCGACTGGTACCCCGGCTTCCGCCAGATGAAGAGCGGCCCCCGGTAGCTCGACCAGTTGGAGATGTGCGGCAGCCCCCACTCCACGAAGAACAGCGGCTTCACGCCGACCGTCGCCCAGTGCTCCAGCCACTCGTCGCGCTCCTGGATCGGCGCCCAGTCGAGATAGCAGTTCACGCAGTGGAAGTCGTCGAGGTTCCCCGACTCGTGGTGGTAGCAGGGGCGGCTCGCGTCGAGCTCCCCGATGATCTTGCGGCAGGCCCGCGCCTTGCGGCGATTCACCCCGTTGGCCGAGGCGGGCAGCTCGTAGAGCCCGTCGATCCGCTGGGGATGCCCCGCGCCGAGGTAACCCGCCGCGTTGTGGCTCGTGCTCCACAGGATCACCGACGGATGCCGCCGCGCGAGGCGCATGATCGCCTCGGTGTCGGCACGGTAGCGCGCCAACCCCGCGGGCGTTTCAAGATCGGCGTAGTCCTTGAAGTGCGGCAGCGAGAAGCAGTAGAGCAGGCCCGTCTCGTCGGCGGCGTCGAGAATGCCCTGCAGGTAGGGCGTCGCGCCGGCGGCGAACGAGTAGTTGCCCGCGATCATCGCGTTGAAGCCCGCCTTCTGGGCGGCGCGGCACGCACGCACCGCGTTCGTGTAGGCGTTGTGCGCGCCGTAGCGGCTGTAGGTCGAGTCGTAGAGCGCGCGCAGGTGAACCGTCGTGCCGTTCAAGAGCAGCCTGCGCCCATCGATCCCCACGTCGCGGAAACCGAACTCGAAGGGCGTCGTCTCGTCCAGCGCCTCCCCCTTCTCTCCAACGAGACGCACACGACAGGAATAGCGGTTGAACGGCGTGTGGACGTCCCAGCGCGCCGCGTCCCGCCACGACGCCGTGAACGCGACGCGCCCGGCCGCATCCACCTTCCCCGTGCCCGAGAACGCGCGCGTCTCGCCGGTCTTGAGGTGCGTCGCCGTGGCGCCAAGGCTCACCTCCGTCCCCGCCGCGAGCCCCCGCGTGTCGGCGATGAACGTGATCTCCCCGCACGCCACCGAGGTCTCCGCCCACGCGAACGCGAGCTGCGGCGTCTTCGGACCAATCTCCAGCCACATGTCGCCTGTCACGCCGGGGAACTTCACGTCGCGCTTCCGCAGGTCGGCGCGCGTCGCCTCGTTGTAGTCGAGCGTCTCGCCCTCGGCGTGCGCCGAGACGTCCAGCACAAGCCGCTGCGTCGCCCCGGGCCGCACCCACGGCGTCAGATCCACCTCCCCGCCGGGGAACTCCACCATCCCCGCGCGCGCGCCGTCTATATAGAGGATCGCGCGCGAGGCGACCATGTCGAGGGTGACGGCGACGCGCCGCCCCGCCGCATCCGCAGGCATCGTGAACGTGCGCGAATACCACGCGCGGTCCGGAAGAATCCGCTCCCGCTCGTCCGCGTGGTCCTCGAACCACGGCGCCAGCACCATCGCCGCCGGGCACGGCCCGCGCCAGGTCGCCCACACGTCCGGAATCCGCGTCCACCCCCAGTTGTCCTGTTCGCCCGGCGGCGTCTCCCCCGCCTCGCCGCGCAGGGCCGGACGCACCCGCCAGACGCCATTCAGCGAAATGCGCCGCCGCGTCGCGCTCGTTGTGACCGCGGCCCCCTCCAGCGACTCGGGATCAACCACCCCCGGCGGCAACGGCGCGTTGCCTGGGCGAAGCGCGCGCTCCCGCACCAGTTCAAGCGACACCGCGCGGAAGCGCACCTCGCCGCCCGCCGTGAGATTGCAGAGCGAAAGCGAGAACGTCGCCGCATTGGTGGGGATCGCGAAGGCGACATCGACCTCGCGCCAGTCGCTCGTGCCCGTCCAGCCCTGATTCGGCGGCCAAGGCGAAATCGTCTCCCCCGCCGCGTCGTGCCAGACCATCGCGAAGCGGGCGGTCTGCCAGCCCTGCTCCCCGGCCGGCACGTTGCGCGTCGCCATCGCGCCGCGCAGGCGCAGCACGCCCCATTCCGGACGAATCTTGTAGCTCCGCTCCAGCGACGCCCGCGGCGTCGGCAGCACCAGCACGTCGCCCTCCACGCGCGCGCCGCCACGTGCGCCCTTCCAGTCGCCCGCCTTCCACAGGAATTCCTCCGCGCCGGCCGCCAGCCCCCCCGCCAACGCCACCACGCTCACCCACAACCGCAGATTCGCCGCATTCTTCATCATGGTTCCTCTTTCTCTTGGACAATATCCACCGAAGACCCACCGGCCTCCCAGCTTCAAGAGGTTACCATAAGATGCGTGCCCGTGCAAGGGCAATAAAAAACGCGGCGCGCCCGCAGATGCTGGGCGAAAGCCGCTTTCATGTTTCCCGCCGATTGGTGGAGAAGAAGAGATTCGAACTCTCGACCCCCACGTTGCGAACGTGATGCTCTACCAACTGAGCTACTTCCCCGTGGTGGAAAACGAGGCATAGTATACCACCTCCCCTCTCGGCGCGCAAGGGGGTATCGCAACTTTTTTCAGCGTCGCGCGGGATGGCCCGGCGCACGAAAACACGCGGGGACGCGGCACGCGCCGCATCCCCGCATATCACACGCCGAACAGCGCGGCGTCTCAGAAGCTGAACTTCGCCTGGATTCCGCCCCACACCTGATCGGTGGAGTCGCAGCAGGAGTCCATCTTGTCGAACTCGTCGCGGGCGTCGTCGTTCAGGATGGACGTGAACGCGATCAGTCCGCCAATCGAGAAGTGGTCACACGGCGCCCACGTCAGACCCAGCTTGGCGGTGAGACCGCCAATACCGCGGCCGATGTCGTCATCGTCCTCCGTATCCCCGTCGTAGAGGTAGGCCAGATACTTGGCCGTGCCGAAGTTCACGTTCACGTCGCCGGCGAGGGTCAGCTGCGAAAGCAGCTCGTTCTCGCTCTCCAGCAGGTCCGAAAGCGTCATCTCCTTCCGAAGGCCAAGCTCGTAGTGCACGCCGTCCACGCGGTTGTACTCGTAGCTCACCTGGGTGTAGGGCGTGACATACGGATTCTCAAGCTCGAACTTCACGTAGAGCTCGTAGGTCGTCGGGAAGTCCTTGCGCTTGCGGTAGCCGCCGTCCTCCTCGTCCCATCTGCCGTGGAGGTTGTAGGTATACCACTCGTGGCCGAACTCGAAGTTCAGCGTCGTCTCCTCGTCGTCGCTCTCCCAGAGCGTCACGCCGGCGTGGATGTTGTAGTCGGTCTCGTTCCACTCGCCCCGATAGCCGAGATTGCGGCGCCGATTGGTGAGGTCGTAGTTCTGCCACACGAAGAAGCCGATGGAGAACGGCTCGGCGACCGTCCAGTCCGCCCACACGCACGGCTGCGCGACCGGGCGGTCGTTCTGCACCGCGTTGCGCCAGACGTACGCCGAGAACAGATCGACGTCCAGCCCCGCCTCAAGCGGAAACGCATCATCGCGCTCCTCAAGCTCGGCCTTCGTCTCGGACGCGCCATCCGTCTTCGCCTCCTGGGCGAACACGCCGCCGCACACCAGCGCCGCAGACGCGGCCGCAATCAGCAATCTCTTCATTGTCTCTCCCGTTCCTTTCTTGGTGGTGAAAAGGCCGAAAGTATACCATAAGGGATTCCGCACCACAACACTCCAAACGCCCTCGGCGAACGAGGGAAAGTTGTACAATCAAGCGGGTCAATTCGGAAAGGCAAGGAGTCGGGATGGAGAGCGGAGGCGAAACGGAAGAAGGACAGGAACCGCAAGAGGCGGGAGAAGAGGAAAAGGAACGCCCTCTGGGGGGTGGCGCGAACAGGGGGGCGGGGATGACCGTCACCTACCGAATGGCCCGTCTCGTCGTCGAGGAGCGGCTCTCGCCCCACGATGCCATATGCTACATGAGGAAGGACTGCCGGGACGGCGCAATCTCCCTTGTGATTTCGACTTCACTTGCGCAAGTGATTGAATTCTCTTGCGCAAGCAACGGAATTCTCTTGCGCAAGCGGGGAAATTCAGTTGCGCAACCAAATCCATTCTCTTGCGCAAGAGAATCCCAGATCGCCCTGTCATTCGACCGAGGTGTCGCGCCTCACGCTCGACTCGGGGAGGATTGGGGCCGTCGCCGGCTCAGGCTCGAACGCATGGTCGACCCGCTCCACAGGGGGTTCGGCGGGAGGACGGCGTATATAACGCGACGCCGCCTACGCGAGGGCGAAGGCCGCGTCGAAGTCCGCATGACGAAGGAGAAACAGAAGATGAAGGTGTTCGAACTGCCGCCGAGGCCCCTCGGAAAAATATTCAGGCAATTGACCCACTTGGGTGGAAATTCGCCCCCTCAGCGAACGGCGGTCATCATATTGCGGTCCGCGTTCGGATACCACGCCCACACCAGCTTCTTCTCGCGCGTGATCTCGAACGCCGTTGCCCGCGTGGCGTCCGGCTCGCCGTTTGCCCAGGTGCCGACGACGAGGTTCCCGGCCTTCGTCTCCTGAATGCCGCAGAGGTTCGCGAGCCTCAGGTTCGGCAGGTCCCCGCATACGAAGGACCAGACCGCCCGATGATCCGGCGCATACTCCGTCACGCCCGTGAGGTGCGAGACGAGCGTGTTGCCATTCGCGCGGCGAATGCAGTCGAACGCCAGCACCGGCACCGCCTGCTCCCACACCAGCTTCCCATCGGCCGTATACTCGCGCACGCACGCCGCTCCCGCACAGCAGACGAGATACGTGCCCTTCGCCGTCTTCCGCACCATGCGGAGATGCCCGTGCGCACCTGGCGTACCCCCCTTCGCGTTCTTCGGGTTCACCTTGAACCTCACCAGCTCGCGACCCGTGCGCGCCTCAAGCTCGATGACCTCGTCCGTGGAGTTCACCGCCATCACGACGTTGCCGTTCGGCAGCACCTCGAACCCCAGCACCCCCGCGCCCGCGCGCGTCTTCGGACGGTACACGAGCTCGGCCTGCGTGCCCGGCAGCCTACAGCGGTAGAGGTCCCCGTTCGAGTAGTAGACGTAGCCCCCGTGGCGCTGGACGCGATGGATGTTGCCGCACCCCGTCCGCTGCCAGGACACCTTGCCATCCGGTTCGAGGATGTACGCGCGCCCCGTACCGGCCACCAACAGCGGCGCGGACAGCTTACCCTCCAGCCGCGCCGACGCGCGCTTCACGGGCGCGTCTAGGGGCTTCCCCACCGCATCGACGAGCCGCACCGCCTTCCCGCCCGCGCCATCGAAGAGGCCGCGCAGCAGCTTCACACGCGCCGGCGTGGGCTCCGCCACCTGCCAGAAGTCGATCTCCTCGCTCTCCCCGAGGCCGATGAAGGCCTTCGCGAAGTCGTCCGTCGCATACACGCCGCCACCGCCGACGACCGCGCGCGGATCCGTCGCGCGGGCGACGCCGGCAACCCGCCGGACCGTTTCGAGATACTCCTGCGGCGTATCGCCCTTCGCCACCGCCACGAGCCCCGTGTGGAACGCCTGCGTCTTCAGTTCCGCCCCCGTGAAGTAGATCGGCGCGTCGCCAACCTCCAGCGTGACGGTGTTCCCCGCGCGGGCGGGGCGCACCCGCGCGCCGTTGACATCGAGGAACGAGACGTTCGCCGACGTGAATTCGAGCGTCATCGGCCCCGGCGCGCCGACCGTCCAGATCATGCCCGCCGGACGCTTCTCCGGGCGCGTCCACTGCGGGAAGTAGACCAGCCCGTCCGCGCTACGCCAGATGCCGTCCTTCTGGACGGAGTTCGGGGGGCGGCGGTCGATGAACGTCATGTAGGCCCCATAGGCCGGCTTCGGCGCGAAGTTGTCGCGCACAATTCCAAAGTAGGACTCCGGGTCGTACGGATTCTGGTCCGGCTGGCGGAACTCGTACAGGAAGAAGGCCTCGATGCGCTCCGCGAACGCGATGCCGAGCGCGCGGGCCGTCATCTTCGCCTGGCGCGCCTCGTCGCTCGTCCCCAGAATCCGGTTGAAGAGGCAGCTCACCAGCACCGCCCCCTTCATGTCGCTGTTGAACTTGTAGATGCCCGCGCAGACGGCCTCGACGCCGTTCGTCCGGGCCGAGAGCAGCGGGATCAGCTCGTCGCCGGGCTTGAGAAGGCTCGGCGTGATGAAGCGCTCGCCCTTGAATCCCTGCGGCGGCGGGCGCAGTCCCTTTGCCGCCGGCGCCGGCTGCACCGCGATCTCCTTGGGATAGCGCTTGTCGTTCCACCACGCGGTCTCGGCGATGCGAAGGAGACGCCGCGCATCCCATGATCTCGCCGTGTGGTCCGGCCGCATCCGCCCCGCCCCGTCGCGCACCTTCGCGTACCACATCGGCATGCCACCGAAATCAATGAGGATGCCGCCCTTTTTCACGAACTCGTAGACGGGCCCCACCGCCTCCACGTCATACTCCTCCGTGAACGGGAAGACGACCACGTCCACGTTCCCCGTGGCGAGCCGCCCCGCGAGGTCCCGCCCCGTGCAGACCTCGAAGACGGTTCCGGACGGGAACTCGCGCGCCACGCACGCCGCCTGCACGGTGTCCTCCTCGGTCGGCACGTACAGCGCCCGCCAGTTCCTCTTCGCCGGATCGAGGGCGCGCAACCCCGCGCGCAACACTTCGCCGTCCACCACGCGCACCTGGTGCGTCGGCCAGCCGACCTCCGTGATCCAGATCGGCTTCTGCGCGTCGCCGTACTTCGCCATCATGTCCCGCAGCCGCTCCAGCTGCTCGTCCATCCGCCCCTCCGGCTGATCCGGATGCGAATAGGGATGCACGTTCATGATGTCGAAGCAGTTCGCGCCGCCGAGGCGGTAGACCTCCTCGATGAACTCGAACGGCACGCCCGACGTCCCGCCGAACGCGATCCGCACCTTCGGCTCGATGCTCCTCGCCACCTCACGGGTCCGGCGCAGCACCTTGAGGTAGTTCGTCGGGTTCGGGTTCTCCCAGAACCCGTTGCCGTTCTGCTCGTTCCAGACTTCGAGGACGGGCAGCCGTTGGCCGTACCGCGTCACGACGCGGCGCACGTACTCGCCCCATTCGTCAAGATGCTCGTGCGCCGGATGCGCCCAGGGGACGGAATACCCGAGAATCGGCAGCAGCCGCACCCCCGCGCCCTCCGTTTCGAGCAGCACGCGGTCGAACGGCGTGAAGTCCCACTTGCCCTTCTCGCGCTCGATGCTCGCCCAGTCGAAGTCGCTGCGCACCCAGCCCATGCCCGCCTGCCGCATCATCGAGCAGGTTCGCAGGGCCGGTTCGCCGCGCGTCACGTGCGCGCAGGCGCCATAGGGGTTTTCGGCAAATGAAACGGCCACCACAGCGGCGAAGACGACGAATAGGGCTTGTGCTCTCATGCCGAGAGTATAGCATATCCGCTTTCCAATCGGGGCGGGCGGCTTCAGCCCGCCCGACTACGGCCGCCAGCGGTTGCGGTCCTCGAGCTCGCGGTCAACTGCCGGCACAACGCGGTCGCTGGAATCGTCGCGCGGGTTTTCGCGGTAGCGGCGGATGGCCTCCAGCGTGCGGCGCAGCTCCGGCGAATCGGGCAGCAGCTCCACCGCGCGCACCGCGTTCGTCTCGGCCTCCGCCAGGCGCCCCTGCCGCAGCTGCGAGACGGCGAGGTTGTTCAGCGTCGCCGGTTCGTCCGGACGCTGCTCCAGGCACCGCTTCAGATAGACCTCGGCGCGGCTGAACTGCTCCTCGACGAAATACGCCATGCCCATCGCGAAGTTCGCCTGCGCGTTCTCGGGCTCCGCCGCGAGCACCTTCTGCGCGAACATGCGCGCGAGGCGGAAGTCGGCGCGCTCCAGCCCGAGGCGCAGCCCCTCGCGCGGCGTCAGGTTCGAGTTGCCGCGCCAGGCCACGCTGTCGAACGTGCGGCGAATCCGCGCATAGGCCGCGTTCAGGTCGTCCAGCTCCCGCGCCCGCGCGTTCTCCGCCATCGCCTGCTCCGTCTCGCGGCGCGCGTCGTGCGCGTCCGCCCGCATCTGGCACATCCGCGACAACCGCCACTGCACGAAGATGAGCGCCCCCGCGAGACGCGGGTCGCTGCAGGCGGCGACCGCGCCCGTGCGGTAGAGCGCCACGATGCGCGCGGCGAGGTCCCGCGCCACGGCGGCCCCCTCGGCGGCGACCGCAGGCGGCATCGCGTCCCCCGGGCGCGCCGCCATCGCCCCGCACACCGGCATCGGCAGCTTGTTGTGCCGCCA
>JBJEWG010000207.1:0-9455 GCA_051884935.1 Kiritimatiellia bacterium
CGCCGGCGGGGATATTCCTCATCGAGTTCAAGCTCGACCGCCCGGCCGAGGAGGCCTTGGCGCAGATCGACGCGAAGGACTACGCGGCGAAATACGACTTCGCGGGCAAAAAGGTGACGAGAATCGGCTGCTCGTTCTCGTCCGAGCGGCGCACGATCACCGACGTCAAGTTTGCTACAATATCCCTCGAGCAAGGACTGAAAGCATGAGCAAGACCATCATCGGCTATACGAGCGGGGTATACGATCTTTTCCACATTGGCCATCTGAACCTTCTGAAGAACGCGAAGGGGCTCTGCGACAAGCTCATCGTGGGCGTCTCGGTGGACGAGCTCGTCGCCTACAAGCACAAGCGGGCGGTGATTCCGTTTCAGGAGCGGCTTGAGATCGTGCGATCGATCAAGTACGTCGATGCCGCGATTCCGCAGGACGACCTCGACAAGTTCAAGATGTGGGAGAAGCTCCACTTTGACGTGCTGTTCGTGGGGGACGACTGGTTCAAGAGCGAGCGTTGGCAGGAGATGGAGGAGAAGTTCAACACGGTGGGCGTGCGCGTCGTCTACTTCCCCTACACGAAGGGCACGAGTTCCACGCTGCTGAGCGCGACGCTGAAGAAGCTGCGCGAGGGGACGGCGGCCGAACCGGCGGGAGTGGCGGAATGAGGCTGCTTGAGACGAAGTTCGAGAAGGGGAAGTACGTCACCCGGCTCTGCGGAATCAGGATCAGAAAGCGTCCCGAGGCCCAGTTGTCGGAGCAGGCCGCGCTGCTGCGCCGCGAGTTGCTGACGATGGCGGACGTGGGTCGGATGCCGCCGCCGCGCGGGATGGCGCGCGACGTCCAGATGGTCGGCATCGTGCTGCTGCGCGAGGTTCTGCGCGTCGCGAAGGCGAACGGGTTCCACCCGTGGACGATCAGCGGGTCGCTATTGGGCGTGGTGCGCCACGACGGGCACATCATCCCCTGGGACGACGATGTCGATCAGGGGATGATCCGCGAGGAATACGACCGCTTCTGCGAGGTCTTCAACGAGACGTGCCAGGAGGGCTACTACGCCTGGCGCCGCTACTCTCGGAAGTGGAACCAGATCAAGATCTCGCACCGCGAGCTGCCAAAGGACGTGACGACCTCCGTGATGTCGTACGACCGCTACATCCGCCCGCTCCCCACACTGAAGGAGAAGCACGCGCTCTTCATGAAGGTGCGCGCCGAGCAGGAGCGCATCTCGACCACCTTTACGGACGCATCGACGGACGCCGACCACAAGACGGCGCTGGATGATTCGCGCGAGCGTGTGTTATTGGAGGGGAAGGGACCCGCGCCGCATGAATCGAAGCCGGCGATCTTCCGTGGCCTCGAATTCATGACGCCCTGGTGGGTGAAGGAGGCCGTCTACGACTATGACGACATTTTCCCGCTTCGCACGGCCACGCTCGAAGGCGTCGAGGTGAGCATCCCGAACGATCCCGAAACCGTGCTCACCTACAACTACGGCGACTGGGCCGCCTGGCCGGGGCGCCTCAGGCCGCATCATCCCGCCTCCTCCTTCGATATGGAGAAGGCGCTTGCGCTTCGCAAATTCCTCAAGAAGCATGGCTGATATGATCGTTGGGTACACGACAGGCGTCTTCGACATGTTCCATGTGGGGCATCTCAATCTGCTGCGCCGTGCGCGGGAGAATTGCGACAGGTTGGTTGTGGGTGTCTCCACGGACGAGGTCGTGCGCGCATACAAGCACCACGCCCCCATCATCCCCTTCGAGGAGCGCGTGGCGATCGTGAAGGCAATCCGCTACGTGGACGACGTGGTGCCGCAGACGACGATGGACAAGTTCGTCGCCTGGGAGAAGCTCCACTTCAACCGCCTCTTCCATGGCAATGACTGGAAGGGGAGCGCGATGTACAACGAGGTCGAGCGAAAGCTCCGCGCGGTGGGCGTGGAGGTGGTCTACTTCGACTACACGCAGGGAACCTCGTCCACATTGCTGGCGGAACGTCTCCGCGCCTAGCCTAGCGGTGGAGCGACCGATAGAGGTCGAGGGTCGCGGCGCACATCTTCGCGGTCGAGAAGTTCGTGCGGACGGACGCGATGGCCGCAGTGCGGACTTGCTCCTTGCGCTCTTCCGAGAGGTCGAGGATTTCATCCAGTTTCGCGGCGAGGGCGGGGGCGTCGTTGGGGGGCACGAGCCAGCCGGTCTTTCCGTCCTCGATCGTCTCGCAGGCGCCGCCGTGGGCCGTTCCCACGACGAGGCGCCCCATGGCCTGCGCTTCGGGGATTGTCCGGCCGAAGGCTTCGGGCTGGGCGGATGAGGCGTTGACGACGATGTCGCTGAGGGCGTAGACCTTCTGCATTTCGCGGGTGTGGTCGCGGAAGACGACCCGGGTCTCGTCGGGTAGCTTGGATGCGAGCTCGCGAAGGTAGTCCGAGTAGGCGGTGCGGCCCTGGTCCGACCCGATGAAGAGCACGCCGAGCTTCTTGTGGCGCATCAGGGTGAGCGCTTCGAGGAAGACGGTCTGGCCTTTCCAGAAGGTGAGGCGCCCGGGAAGGGTGATGACGGGGTCCTGGGGGCGGAACTTGTAGTAGTCGCATTTCTTCGCCCAAACTTTCTCGGGATCGCAGGCGTCGGGGCGGAAGGCGTCGGTATCGGCCCCGCGGTGGATGCGGACGAGTTTCGCGGGGTCGGGATGATAGGTTTCCAGCACGTGCCGCTTCACGTAGTCCGAGACGCAGATGGTGCGCAACCCCTCCAACATAATGCGGTTGTAGGGAATCTTGAGGAACCGGGGCTTTGTGCCGTAGACGCCGTGAAAGGTCGAGATCCACGGGATTCCGCACTGCTTCGACGCCCAGTGGACGGACCAGGCCGGTGCCCGCGAGCGCACGTGCATAAGCGTGACGCTCTCCTTCTTCGCAAGCGCCGCGAGGCGACCTGCGTTCGCACGGATTGTGAAGGGGTTCTTACTCATGAGCGGAAGGGTGAAATGCGGGATGCCGAGCGCTTCGAGCTGTTGAACCATGGGGCCGCCCTGCGAGGCCACGACGTTTGGGATGCCGGCTTCCTTCATCGCACGGGCGATTTCAATTGTGCCGCGTTCGACGCCGCCCATCTGGAGAGACGGCAGAATCTGTAGAATCTTCATGCGCGAAATTATACCACACTCTGCGGCATACTGCTCAATATGCTATAATACTCGCCCTTATGTCAAAGAAGGTATTGTTCTGGGGGCGCTTCGATCCCGGCTATTCGCGAAATCGGGTCTATGCGGCTCTTTTTCGTGAACTTGGTTGGGATGTCGATTATTTTTTCGTGAAGTGGTTCCCCCGGTTCGGCGATTGGGAGGCCGCAGTGCGCGGGCTTTATCGGCGGCCGCGTCCCGATCTCGTCTGGGTGCCCGTCTGCCGCCAGCGCGACATTCTCGCGGCCTGTCGTTGGGCGCACAGGCGGGACGTGAAGGTGCTCTTCGACCCGATGATCTCGGCCTGGGACAAGAAGGTGCTCGAACAGGGGAAGTGGCAGGCGGACGAGCCGCGGGCGAAGAAGCTCCACGCCCACGAGACGGCGCTGATGAACGCACCCGACATGGTCACGTGGGACACCTCCTGCCATCTCGAATTCTGCGCGCGGCAGTTCGGTGTGCCGCGCGAGCGGCTGCGCGTGCTGCTCACGGGCACGGACGAGACGGTGTTCAAGCCCGCGGTGGAGAATCTTCCCACCCCCGACCCCTCTGCTCCGTTCCGGGTTCTCTACCACGGCGCCTATCTGCCCCTGCACGGCACGCCGTATATTGTTGAGGCGGCGCGGATGACGCAGGACGAGGGCATCCAGTGGGACTTCCTCGGCTGGGGGGCCTACAAGGCGGAGACGGAGGCGAAGGCCGCCGGCATTCGGAACATCCGCTTCCTCGACAAGGTTCCCTATGTGGACGTGCCGAAGGTCATTTGCGCCCACGACGTGGTGCTTGGCGTGTTCGGCACCACGGAGAAGGCCTCGCGCGTAATCGGCAACAAGGTCTACGAGTGCATGGCCTGCGCACGGCCGACGATCAACGAGTTCTGTACGGGCTATCCGTCCGAAGCGAAGGACTGCAAGGCGATCAAGTTCATCCCGCCCGGGAACGCGCGAGCGATTGCGGACGCGGTTCGCGCCTACCGCGACGACTGGGCCAATCGGGATGCGTACTTCGCCGCGGCGCGCGACTTCTTCGAGAAGCACCTCTCCATGCGAGTCATCCGGAAGCAGCTCGCGTCGATTCTCGCCGACATGGGGCTGTGAGGGCGCGGCATGGGGCACCACGACGAGCAGCAGGTCAAGTTCAAGCGCGAATTTTTCGATCGGGACTATCGGATCGGAGAGGCGTATGCGCGGGCGCTGAGGTACGCGAAGCCCTATTGGGCCCGCATCGTGCTCGGTATTCTCTGCGGGATGCTCACGGCCGGAACGCTCGTGCCGCTGTTCCAGATGGTCCAGCCCGCCGTGGGGGGGCTTGCAGGGCTGGGCGGGGCTCCGGTCGAGCAGGTGGAGGCCGCGCCCGCCGTCGTCGCCGAGGTGGCCGCGCCGAAGGTCCGGCGCGGCGAACTACCGGGCTGGTACCGCGAGGCGGAGAAGTTCTCCCGGAAGCTGGGCGTGGATCTGGTTGACGAGAAGGGAGCCATGGGCGGGCCACTTCTATTGATGGCATTGTTTGTGGTGCCGGTGATCGCCGGAGCGCGCCTTCTGCTCAAGTATCTGAATGGCTACTGCCTTTCCTGGGCGGCGATCCACGCCGTTTCGGACCTGAGCTGCGATATGCTACGTCATGTTCAGAACCAGTCGCTTCAGTTCTTCGGGCGGATCGACGTAGGGCAGTTGATGTCGCGCATCAGCCACGACCCACGCGAGATCCGCACGATCATCCGCGTGATGATGGCCGAATTCGCCGAGGCGCCGTTCGAGATCGCGGCGGCCCTCGTCTATATCGTCTGGTTCGCGATTCAGAACGATATGCTGCCCACGCTCGTCGTTCTCGCAATCGCCTTCCCGACCTTCCTGATCCCCGTGAAGCGGATCGGCGACGCAATCCGCCTGTGGGCGCGCAGGGCCATGCACCGCGCGGCGAAACTGCTGGGGCGCGTCCATGAAGTGCTCACGTGCGTGAAGCTCGTCAAGTCCGCGAATACGGAGGCCCACGAGGACGACCTCTATCGGGAGGCGAACCGCCGCCAGGTCAAGCTGGCCCTCAAGGCCGCGCGGTATGGTCTGGCCGTGGCGCCGACGCTGGAGATGATCGGCGTGCTGCTGCTGTGCGGCTTCACGGCCTGGTGCTTCGTCCAGCGCATTTCGCTGGATCGGATACTCCCTATGCTCGCGCCGCTGCTCGTCATCTACAAGCCGGTGAAGAAGCTCTCGAAGCTGCAGGTGCAGATCGAGGGGGGCATGGCCGCGTTGTCGCGCGTCTTCTCCCTGATGGACGTCCACATGGAGATTACGGAGTCGTCCCACCCGCGGTCGATCGGGGAGTTCCGCACGGCCGTCCGGTTCGAGGACGTCTCCTTCAAGTACGACACAGCGGACGACTTCGCCGTCCGGCACGCGAGCTTCGAGCTGCCGCGCGGAAAGACGGTCGCCGTGGTGGGCAGCACGGGAAGCGGCAAGACGACCCTCGGCGCGCTGCTGGCGCGCTTTGCCGATCCCGCGTCGGGCCGCGTCACGATTGACGGCGTTGATCTGCGGGATGTGGCGCTGGACGACCTGCGCCGGCTGGTCGGCGTCGTCACGCAGGAGGCGCAGCTCTTCAACGAGACGATCGCGCGGAACATCGCCTACGGCTCGCCGGACGCGACCGAGGAGCAGATCGTCGCCGCGGCCCGGCTTGCGCACGCCGACGCCTTCATCCGCGAGCAGCCCGAGGGCTACGCCCGCCTCGCAGGCGAGAAGGGGCTTGCGCTTTCGGGCGGGGAGCGCCAGCGCATCTCGATCGCGCGCGCCATTCTCAGGAATCCGCCGATCCTCATCCTCGACGAGGCCACGAGCGCGCTCGACACCGTCACCGAGGCCCAGGTCCAGTCCGCCCTCGACAACCTGATGGCGAACCGCACGACGTTCGTCGTAGCGCACCGTCTCGCGACGATTCGCCATGCGGACCTCATCCTCGTGATGGACCACGGCGAGATCGTCGAGCGGGGCACCCACGACGAACTGCTGGCGCGCGGCGGCCGGTACGCGAAACTCTGCGAAATGCAGAAGATGGACTGACGCATGGCGAAACGCAGGGAATACCGCAGGGAGTTCTTTGACCGCGAGTACACGGCGCGGGAGGTGTATCCGCGCCTGTGGCGGATGGTGCGCGGGTATCGCGCGCGCATCTTCATCGGCGTCTTCTGCGGCCTCGTCAGCGCCGGCGCGCTGATGCCGTTCTATCAGATGATCCAGCCAGCCGTCGCCGAAGTGCCCGTGACGGCCGAGGCGGCGCAGCCGAAGCGGCACCTCTCCAAGATGGAGAAGACGATGAACAAGGCGGCAAAGCCGCCGGCCTGGTTCGCGACGGTCGAGAATCTGGCGGAGAAGGCGGGCGTGTCGGTCAAGAGCGAGGACGGCGCGCTCAGCGGCGCGATGCTGCTCATCGTCTTCGCGGTGCTGCCGCTCGTGCTGGGGTTCCGCGCGCTGATGGTCTTCCTGAACAACTACTGCCTGACGTGGGCCGCGACGAAGACGGCGGCGGACCTGCGGGTGGAGATGCTCCGCCACGTTCAGCGCCAGTCGATGCAGTTCCACGGTCACGTTGACGTGGGGCAGCTGATGGCTCGCATGACGGGCGACCCGAACCAGCTCGCCCGCGTCTTCCCCGTCATCCTCGCGGAGCTGGCCATCGCCCCGTTCGAGATTGTGGTCTCGCTGGCCTTCATCGTCTCGTTCGCCATCAAGAACAACCTCGCCTCGCTGCTGCTGATCCTCGTCGTCGGGCTGCCGGTCTTCGTGCTGCCGATCGCGATGCTGGGGCGCAAGATGCGGAAGTGGACGAAGCGGTCGCTCGAACGCAGTTCGGTGATCGGCGCGGATATCCACGAGGTGCTGACGTGCGTGCGCACGGTGAAGGCGTATCACACCGAGGAGCAGGAGAACGGCGTGTTCCGAAAGGTCTACGACCATCTCAACAAGTCGGTGCTCCGCTCGCTGCGGCTGGGGCTGCTGACGGGGCCGCTTGTCGAGTCGATCGGCATCGTCCTCATCGGCGCCGCGCTGATCGGCTGCTTCGCCCTCAAGGTGCCGCTGATGAACGTGGTGCCGCTGATCGCCCCGGCGCTGATGATCTACCGTCCGATCAAGGAGCTCTCGAAGCTGCAGGTGCAGATTCAGGACTCGATGGCTGGCCTCTCGCGCATCTTCTCGCTGCTGGACTGCCATATGGAACTTCAGGAGGCGGCGAACCCGGCGCCCCGCATGTCGTTTGAAGAGGCCGTGCGCTTCGAGGACGTCGTCTTCGGGTACGAGTCGGCCGAGGCGAACGCGGTCGATCACGTCTCCTTCGAGCTGCGGCGGGGCGCGTCCGTGGCCGTGGTCGGCGCCACGGGGTCCGGCAAGTCCACAATGGGGGCCCTGCTCCAGCGCTTCTACGATCCGCAGGGCGGGCGCATCACGATCGACGGAATCGACCTGCGGGACCTTGCGCTCGCCGACGTGCACCGTCTGGTGGGGGCCGTCCTGCAGGAGACGCTGCTCTTCAACGACACGATCGAGGCGAACATCCGCTACGGCGTTCCCGGGGCGACGCGCGAACGGGTGGTCGCGGCGGCGAAGGCCGCGAACGCATACGAGTTCATCATGGCGCAGCCCGGGGGCTTCGACCGGGTGTGCGGCGAGAAGGGCTGCGCTCTCTCGGGGGGCGAACGCCAGCGGATCGCCATCGCGCGCGCGCTGCTGCTCAACCCGCCGATCCTCGTGCTTGACGAGGCGACGAGCGCGCTGGACACGGTGACGGAGCATCTCGTGCAGCAGGCCCTCGAAAACCTGATGGCGAACCGCACCGTGTTCTCGATCGCGCACCGCCTCTCCACGGTCCGCCGCGCGGACCTCATCCTCGTGATGGATCATGGCCGCATCGTCGAGCGGGGGACGCACGACGAGCTCTTCGCCGCGCGCGGCGTCTACCGCCGTCTGTGCGACACGCAGCAGACCGTTTGAATCGACAACGAATAGATAGACCACAGCAGGACAATAGACGTATTCGAGATGAGCAGGAAAGACGACAAGACGAACGAACCGCCAAGCCTATTCGACAATCTGGACCTCTTCGCGCCGACGCCGCCCACTGCGGCGAATGAGGCCCCCGCTCCGGCCAAGGAGGAAGCGGCGCCCGCCGCAAAGAACGCGGGGGCCAACACGCCGCCGCCGGATGCGACGCTCACGGGACGCGGCCCGCTGCGCGACCTCTACGACTTCAACTTCCGCGAATACTCCGCCTACGTCATCTGCAACCGCGCGATTCCGTCCGTCGAGGACGGCCTCAAGCCCGTGCAGCGCCGCATTCTCCACTCCCTCTGGGAGAAAGACGACGGGCGCTTCACGAAGGTCGCCAACATCGTCGGCCACGCGATGCAGTACCACCCCCACGGCGACGCCTCGATCGGCGATGCCCTCGTGGTGCTCGCGAACAAGCTCTGGGGCAAGGGGAAGGGCTACCTGATCGACGGGCAGGGCAACTTCGGCGACCTCTTCACGGGGATGCCCGCCGCCGCCTCGCGTTACATCGAGTGCCGCCTCGCGGAGCTTGCGCGCAAGGAGGTGTTCAACCCGAAGACGACGGAGTTCACGCCGAGCTACGACGGGCGCAACAAGGAGCCCGTGCTGCTGCCGGCGAAGATACCGCTCCTGCTGATGCTCGGCGCGGACGGCATCGCCGTGGGCCTCTCCACCGCGATTCTGCCGCACAACTTCGTCGAACTGCTCGAAGCGGAGATCTGCCTCATCCAGAAGAAGCCGTTCACGCTGTACCCGGACTTCCAGCTCGGCGGCGTGATGGACGTCTCGGACTACCAGGACGGCCTTGGCAAGGTGAAGGTGCGCGCCGTGATCGAGGCGCGCGACAAGAACAAGCTCGTCATCACGCAGCTCCCCTGGGGCGAGACGACCGACTCCATCTCCGCCTCCATCGAGGAGGCGATCAAGAAGAAGAAGGTCGCGGTGCGCAAGATCCACGACCTCACGTCGAACGAGGTGCAGATCGAGCTCGAGCTCGCGACGGGCGCCACGCAGGAGAAGGTGAAGAGCGCGCTCTATGCGTTCACCACGTGCGAGAAGTCCATCGCGTCGCGCCCCATCGTGCTTGAGGCGGGCCGCCCGCGCGCGATGAGCGTCACGCAGATACTCCGCACGAACGTGGACCGCCTCCTCTTCCTCACGAAGCGCGAGCAGGAGATCCGCCTCGCCGAGCTCGACAAGCTCTTCCACGACCGCACGCTCGACCGCATCTTCATCGAGGAGC
>JBJEWG010000208.1:0-1834 GCA_051884935.1 Kiritimatiellia bacterium
ATCGTCCCCAGCGAGGAGGAGTTCTTCAAGGCCTCGGGTTCGACGTACACGCTCAAGCAGAACGGGGAAACGGGCGTCTGGGAATGCCGCTTCAACGAGTCGGCCTACCTCGCGCAGGTGCTGGCGGCGGACGGCACGACGGTCCTGAAGAGGTGCCTTTCGCTCACGGACGCGATCAAGGCGGCTCAGACGCTCGGCGAGGGTGCCACCGTCCAGATGCTCGCGGACTTCTCAGGCAGTTATAGCTCCAGTGCGAATACCGGATACACGTTCGCGGGCACGGATGTGGCGATTGACATGAATGGCCACAATATTGAGGTGGCGGGGACGCGCGGCACCCTCGGCGTTCCTGCGGGACAGACGCTGACGCTCATGAATTCCCAGGCCGGCACAACGGAGAGCGGCATTATATGTAAGAGTACGAAGAACGATGCCAAGTTCGACATCTAGGTCAACGGCGGCACGCTCAACCTCGGCGAGGGCGTGGCGGTCAGCCGCTATGGCGTCTACCTCGGGGCCAATGACGCGCAGGTGACGATCGAAGGCACGGTCGCGAACACCCAGGCCTCCGGCACGACTGCGGCCATCACGCAGGCGGCGGGCACGACCGCGAAGAGCATCGTCATCAAGGACGGCGCGGTGGTGTCGAGCGAGAAGGGCGCGGCGATCGACATTTCGAGCGTGGAGGAGATCGCCATCACGGGCGGCGCGTTCAAGGGCGAGATCAAGGTCGCCAATAAGGCCGGGTTCATCACGGGCGGCATCTTCTCGGTCGTGCCGAATAAGGAATACGTGGCCGCTGGGCATGAGGTTGTCACCAATACGGGTGATAACGCGACAGAATATCCGTATGTCGTGATTGCCGTGGCGGACGATGACGCGATCATCGTGAATGGCCGGAACAGGCCGGTTTCCGACGACGCCAAGGCGGCGTTCGCGGAAGTTGCGGACAAGTCGCCCACGTATGAAGTCGTGGACAAGCGAACCGATGTGGAGGTTGGTTCTGGCCGCAACACCGACTTCGCGACGCTTTCGACGGGCATCTACACGCTGCGGGCGAAGGTGGTCGAAAACGGCGAGACGAAGACGGTGAACATCATCGACGTGGGTGTCATTCACGTGACGAAGCTGCCGACGACGATTCTCGCGGTGCCGTTCAACGGCATCGACGGGAAGCCGGTCACGGCGGCGACGCTGTTCGACGCGGCGGCGGCGGGCCTCGCCGACGGCGACACGCTGAACGTCTACGACGCTAAGGCGAAGAAGTACGTGAACTTCGCGTACGACAACGGCGCGTGGATCTCGGCCGACAACGGCGGGGCCGATCCGGCGGCCTACACGCTCGCGCCGGGCTCGGCGGCGGTGCTGAACGCGGCGGCGCCCCAGGGCGTGGTGCTCGTCGGCACGCCTGTCGAGGAGGTGGAGACTGTTCCCGTGGGCGCCAACGAGGTTGGACTCGGAGGCAATGTGACCACGGTCGACAAGAAGGTGAAGGAATTGGGTGTGAGCGCGAACGTTATCGGCGTGCGCGTGTATACGCCCGCCGATACGGCTGTCGGCAATACCCAGTATGCCTGGACCGGTTCGAAGTGGGTCAAGAGCGGCACGAAGACGATCAGCATCGGCGGCAAGGAATACACCGTGCAGGGTGATGTCGATGTCACTGACGATGATGTGGTCCCGGCGGGCACGGGCTACTGGATTCGGAACACGACGCCGGGCGATGTGACGGTCAAGTGAGGCCAAGGAAAGGAGTATGGAAATGAAGAAGGCAATCGGATGTCTGTTGGTGGTTCTTGCAGCCGCCGTGACCCAGGCGGATGCGCTCTACTGG
>JBJEWG010000209.1:0-9366 GCA_051884935.1 Kiritimatiellia bacterium
CTGCATCTTCTGGGCCTGCGGGGCGGGCGGGGCCTTCTCGTGCGGCGGCACGTAGCTGCCGGTGGCGGTGAAGAACTCGTAGCAGGTGATGAGCACGGCCTGCGAGAGGTTGATGGAGGTGTAGCCCTCATCGACGGGGATGCGGATGAGATGGGTGCACTGGGCGACCTCTTCGTTGAGGAGGCCCTTGTCCTCGCGGCCGAAGACGAGGGCGACGGGGCCCGTCTCGGCGAGCGCGAGGATGTCCTTCGCGCAGTCGCGGGGGGCCTTCACGTGCTGGCGGTAGAGGCCGCCGCGCGCCGTGGTGCCGACGACGGCCACGCAGTCCGCAACCGCCTCCTCGAAGGTGGCGAACTCCTTGCGGTTCTCAAGGATGTCCGTGGCGTGCACGGCCATGCGCGCGCCCTCGCTCCAGTCGTTCTGGAGATTGGGCGCGGCGAGCGCGAGGTTGTGGAAGCCCATGTTGGCCATTGCGCGGCAGGCGCTGCCGACGTTGCCGGTGTAGAGCGTGCCGACGAGGACGATCTTGATGTTGTCGAGAACGGACATGGCGGATTACTTCTGTTCGACGGTGCGGGGGCCGGAGGAGTCGTGGCCGAAGCCCTGCGGGGTTGAGGAGTCGCTGCGGATGGCCTGTTTCCGTTCGACCAGGGGATTGCGGACGCTGGCGCAGAGCGTGCCCTGATAGTTGACGAGGAAGCCCCTGCCGTCGGGGGCCCGGCGGGCGACGAGGCACCCCGTGCCCTGCTCGAAGTACTCCCAGTTCTCCTTTTCGTCAAGGTAGAGGTTCCCCGCGGTGGACATCCGCTGGTAGGCGATGAAGTCATCGCCGTCGGGCATCGTGACCCGAACCTTCAGCTTGGACTTGAAGGGGAGCTTCACGCCATTGCTGAGCACGAAGACCGACGAACGGGGTTCTTTCTCCGTGCCATAGTCAACAAGGACGAACCGCCCGGATTCATCCACGAACTTCTGCGTGCGCGTCGGCTCGAATGAGGCGCAGCCCGCCAGCAGCGCCAAAACCGGCGCCAAAAGAATGTACATCTTGCGCATGGGGGTATTATAGCATTTGTTGAACCGTCTGTTCGGCCTCATTCTCCTGCGCAGCGTCCATTCTCATCCCGATGACCCGACCCAAGTTATGCCGATGAGCAACCCCGAGTTATGCCGATGAGCGACCCCGAGTTGTGCCGATGACCCGACCCGAGTTATGCCGATGACAATGAAGGTTCCGTCCCACAACCGCGCAGCATCCTCACTCTGTATCTTGTTATATCGGACGTGTATCTGACATAATCATTGCGTTTCGACGTAAATAAGTACGATGGATGATGGAGGCGAAATCGGTTCTTACAGTGCTGGCTACCTTGAGCGTGGGGTGGTGTGTATCGCCAGTCCGGTGGACTACGCCAAGAAGATGACGTTGACAGTCAACCCCGCCGCAACGGGGTATGGTAACTTCAGATGAGCCGCTTCGGGTCCGTTTTGGTATAATCACGTCCGTTCCAACCTTCATGGTTCACAAGGGATTTCAAATGGCGGACAAGACACTGAGGCACAAGAGGGCAAAACTGGCTCCACAGGGAGAAAAGGCGGAGGATTTCGACATTGTCCTTGTCGGCACCTACAAGACCGGGCAGCGCGACTGGATTGGGCGGCACGGCGTCTACAATTATCCGGTCAGGGACGGGGACGAGTTCGGTGACGAGGCCTGCGGACGGGTGAGAGAACTTTGGCTCTTTGCGGATGTGAAGTCCACGCGCCATGTCTATTCCGCCGAGTTTGTCGGCCGGATGACGCGCGAGGAGTTTCTGGCGGCCAACCCGACCTACGAGAAACTCGGCAAACTGAAGAACGAGGCGTATTATGTCTTCAAGGTTGCCGAAGCCGATTATGTCGCGCCGTCGGCGGGGCGGGTCGTCATCGCGCGGACGGCCGACTTCGGCAAACGCTCGGTGAAGGTGAAGAAGGCGATTGAACAGTTCAAGGCCGATGGCGAATTCGCGCCGCTTGCGGCCTACCTGCCGCCCGATCTCGCGCAGGTGCCGCAGAAGCAGCTTCGAGTCTGCGAATCGGCGGTGCAGATGGACTTCCTGTCCGTGATCGGCGACTGTATAAACAAAGACGTGCCATTCCCAAATCCCGAAAATCCCAGATTCACTTTCATTGACCTGTTCGCCGGGATTGGTGGTTTTCGCCTTGCGATGCAGGAAAACGGGGGGCGTTGTGTCTTTTCAAGTGAGTGGAATGAACCCGCACAGAAGACATACTTCGCCAATTACGGCGATATCCCATACGGAGACATCACAAAGCAGGCGGTAAAAGATTTAATTCCTCATGGTTTTGACATTCTTTGTGCGGGTTTCCCCTGCCAGCCGTTCAGTATCGCCGGGGTATCGAAGAAGAATAGTCTTGGTCGGGCAACCGGGTTTTCAGATAAAACGCAGGGAACTCTTTTCTTCGATGTGTGCAAGATATTAGAGCAGCGGCGTCCAAAGGCGTTTCTGCTGGAGAACGTCAAGAACCTTTGTAGCCATGACAAGGGCAATACTTTTCGGATAATCTGCGAATCGTTGGATGAACTGGATTATTCAATATGCTACAAAGTGTTGGATGGTCAGAGTTTTGTTCCTCAGCATCGAGAGCGAATTCTAATTGTCGGGTTTGATCGCAGGCGGTATGGTGAATCTGTAGACTTTGACTTTAGGATTCGGCCTGTCAGTCCTAAACCCAAGATGTGTGATATTCTGGAGAAGGATCCTGATGGGAAATACACATTGTCGGATAAGTTATGGAGCTATCTACAATCTTATGCCGACAAGCATAAGGCAGCGGGGAATGGTTTTGGTTTTGGCATTGCACCGCTAGATGGTGTGTCTCGTACTTTGAGCGCTCGTTACTATAAGGATGGCTCAGAAATTCTCGTTGAACAAGAGGGGAAGAATCCACGCCGTCTGACGCCTCGCGAGTGTTCGCGACTGATGGGATATCCTCCTAATTTCAAGATTGTCGTTTCAGACAGTCAGGCTTATAAACAATTTGGGAATTCGGTTGTCATGCCGTTGATGGCGGAAGTCGGTCGACTTGTGGTCGAGAAACTCGCTGAACTTGAACAGGAGAAAGGGATGTCAAATGGACGATAAAGTCTCAAAGGCGGTAGCTCTTATCCAGCAAGGTCACAAGGCGTTCTTCAAATTCATCGCCGCGAACGAGACGGGTGAGACAGGTGGCCATCAATGCGGCTTCTATGTTCCCAAAAGCTATTTTGAAGAGGTATTTGAACGCCCGTGTGTTAGGGGGGCGAATCAAGATCAGCAAGTCAAGGTCTACTGGAATGACGATCAGGTAACCGAATCTCGATTTGTTTACTATGGGGCAGGGACGCGTAATGAAGCGCGAATCACTAATTTTGGCCGTGGTTTTGAATTTCTTAAAGCTGAGTATACGGGGGCTCTCGTTGTATTCATAAAAGAGTCGGATACCCGTTTTCATGCGTATGTGTTCAATTCCGAAGAAGAGATAGAAGGCTTCCTGGGCGGCCTTGGCCTAGGCCCCACGGACGCAAACAGGCCTATTCAGATTGAAATGGCTGATTCAACGACTCAAGAATCACGAGCTTTCGCGGATTATATTAAGGCCTTGAATGGAAGATGTCCTTCGTCTGTGGAAATGTCTGCGGAAGCACGCAAAATAGAAGGGCTAGTGTACGATCATGCAGACTATGTGCGCGCAAATCCGGACAAGAAACTTCTTAGCTGGTCAGAAGTTGAATACCGGCTTTTTCGGGCGATTGAGAGTCATCGCTATGGGTACCTCGTTTCGCAGGGATTTACTTCGCTCGGGAAGTTCCTAGAACTGGCCAATACAATTCTCAATAGTCGCAAAAGCCGTGCCGGCAAGAGTCTTGAACACCATCTTGCCGCCCTATTCTCTGGCAATGATATTCAATTTGTCGCACAAATGGTGACGGAAGGCAATAAACGTCCGGACTTTATTTTCCCGTCGTCTGAGGCTTATCACGACGCAACGTTCGATGATGAGCGATTGGTGTTCCTTGCCGCGAAAACAACCTGTAAAGACCGATGGCGCCAGATTCTTACTGAAGCAGATCGGTTCGAGGGAAAAACCAAATACCTTTGCACTTTACAACAAGGGATGACGACACGGCAGATTGATGAGATGTCTGCGGAACAAGTGACCCTCGTTGTCCCCAAACCGTACATTGGCTATTATCCGCGAAATAGACAATCTGAGATTGTGACAATCGCGGAATTTATCCAAAGAGTAAGGGAGGTACAATCTTAAGACATGGTTGTCATTTTCCAGAATCTAGGAACAGATTTCCCGCCTATTGCTATGAACTTCGATACTCGTTCTAAAGCGGTTGATTTCATTCTTAATGAAGTTGCAAAGTGTATCTCTCATAAAATGGATTCGGTAACTGTTAATGACGCTAGGAAAATTCTCGCAAGATATGATTCGTTTTCAATGATTGAAGCGGGTGGTTCAAAATATATTTGGATGATACAACCGTGATCACCTCCGCCTTTACCTGCACGGGGCCGTATGCGATTCTGATCATGCTTGGCGTCAAGCGTGTGGAGAATCGCAGTCAGATGCCTGTGTCGGGAAGGGGGCGGTGCGCGGTGAGTTGTTCAAAGTCATTCTGCGCGGCGGAGTTTGGCGCGTTCGTTCAATGGGCGGCGTGTGCGCTGCCGCCTGATGATTTCGAGCGTATTCCGTCGTGGGCAGATGTGAAGGAGTGGCCCGGCAGAATCGTCGGGGTGGTGGACTACGAGGCGAGCGCGGACAGGCCGTTTGAGCTGTCTTCGGCAGGTGGTCTGGCGATTGACTGGAACGAGGGTTATCCGTATTGGTGGAGGCTCTCGAATGTGGTCTGCCTGGACGTTCCGATTCCGTGTCGCGGCAATGTGGGGATGTGGGAGCTGCCGCAGGACTTACAGGTGAGGGTATCCAACGCGGATGCGCTCGCGCGGACGGTTGGCCAAAGGGTCGCGACGGCGCGGGGCGCCGCGGCGATTTTCGAGCGGGCGATTCCGCTCGCAGGTGCGAACGAGGGACTGTTCGTGCTGCCGCTTGACGCGGAGGGGCGCGTTCTCGCCGAGCCGATTCTCGTTTCGCTCGGGGAGGCGGCGACTGCGGTCGTGCGGCCCGCCGACGTCTTCGCCGAACCGCTGAAGCTCGGCGCGACGTCCATCATCATGGCCCACAACCATCCCAGCGGAGACCCCACGCCGAGCATTCAGGATCGGCGGCTGACCGACGTGCTCGTTCGTCTCGGCGAACAACTGGGCGTCCGTCTGATCGACCATCTTGTAATCGGCTCTCGCGGCGACTTCGTTTTTCGGTCCGTCTTTTCAACCCCGCACGGTTGATCCCTCCATGATGGTGCCGACGCGATGAAGATGGAGCATTGGACATGAGACGGATTTTCTGGATTGGGATGGTGGCGGCGTTCGGCGTGGCGGCGGCGGAGATCAAGGCCACAAGCGAATACCCCGAATTCTACAACGGCGACGAGACGAAGGGCGTCGCGTTCGTCCAATCTATCCGCGCGATTGAGCCGAAAGATCGCGCCGAGGTGTCGGGTCCGGTCAAGGTCGTCTTCGAGGCGCCGGGCATGGGGCACGCCGTCGCGCGTTGCTGGCGGCGGTCCCGCGCGGCGGACGGCGACGACTGGGGGCGCGACGCGGTGTTGGGCGAGTTCAATCTCGTGGCGAATGCGCGGGGCGAGTTTGTGTTCCCGGCCCCGGAGTTCCAGTCGGGGCCGGTCACGATCCGCATCCAGGCCTCCAGTCGGGACGGCAAGCAGGACTACTACGAGCTCCAGCTCTACAACGCCGTAGGGACGGCGTGGCAGGCGGGGCTGCCGAAGTCCGACCCGCCGGGCGCCAGGGGCATGAAGCTCGTCTTCGCCGACGACTTCACCTCGCTCTCGGTTTCGCCCGACGGACGCGGCGCGCGCTATGCCGCCCACAAGACGGGTGGCGGGGACTTCAGCGGATGGCCGTTCAGCGATCCCGAAGGCGAAAACCGGCCCTTCGCAGTCAAGGACACCTACTTGCGCATCCATGCGTCCAAGCCCGAAGGAACGCGGGGGCGGACGGGCATTCTCTCGTCGCTGCGGGCCGACGGCACCGGCATCGCCGTGCCCGTGCCGAGCTACTTCGAGTGTCGCCTCATGTGCCACAGCGCGCCCGGTTCGTGGGGCGCGTTCTGGACGCTCACGAAGGGGACGATCGGTATGCCCAAGAGCCATCCCGATTTCGAGCGGGTCAAGAAGATGGGCTGCGACGAACTCGACGTGATCGAGTGCTACGGCGGATATGGCCCGAAGAATCCGAACCACGGCGGCAAGTACGGCGTCACCTCGCACTTCTGGGGGCAGGACCTGAAGGGCTTCCACTGCTTCCCCGACGCGCAGACGATTGGTGGCGGAAGTTCGTGGAGCTGGACCTTCCATCGCTACGGCGTCGCCATCACCGAGACGGATACGGTCTACTATCTGGACGACGTCGAGGTGCTGCGCCATCCCACAGGGCCCGTCTCGCGTGCGCAGGAGACGTGGTTCCTCATCAACTACGCCATCGCCGGCATCAGCGGCTGGCCGTATGACCTCGCGCGATACGGCAACGCGAGCGACATGTGGGTGGACTGGGTGCGCGTCTACTGCGGGAAGGAACTGCCGGCGGACTTCGGGCAGCTGAAGGAATACGGCGTTCCCGGCGCGGTCGCCATCGACTTCATCGCCAAGGATTATCCGTATACGCTCGTCCGGGACTGGGAGATCGCGGGGGCGGATGGCTTTGCGCAGAAGGTCTGGAACCGCGTGGATGTGGCTTCGCCCAAGTTGCGAGACTCGGGTTTCGGGCTCGTCGATTCCGAGGGCAAGCCCTCCAGAGTCCGCCTCGCGGCCGTTGCGGATGTGACCGTTGCCACAGGCGCGCAGTGGGGGTTCAGGGGCGGCGACGAACGGTTGCATCGCGGAATTGTCCGTGGGGATGTGATGGTTCGAAACGTGCCGTGGAAGAAGTGGACGCTCGTCGTCTACCTTGGTGCCGACGTCAACAGCTGGAAGGGGCGGGTGAAGCTGACGCAGGCGGACGGGGCCGTGATTGGGGAGGCCCCTGCGTCGTTCGGTTGGGACGACGGGCAGTACGTCGAGGGCTCGAACCTGCTTGTCTTTCGCGATCTCTCGTCGCCCGAGGTGACAGTCCATCTTGAGAACACGGGCGCCCAAGGCATCCCCGCCCTCGCCGGCCTCCAGCTCGTCCCCGCAGAATAAGGCCGTGCAGGCGGTATGAAGACCGCGGGCGGATATGTTATACTGCCCGGCATGAAACAGGAAGTCTTGAAGAACATGGTGATTGCCCAGTCGGGCGGTCCGTCGATGGTCATCAACCAGTCGCTCGTGGGCGCGGTGCTTGCGGCCCGTTCGAAGGGCGTGGGCACGCGGATCGGCAAGATCCTCGGCGCGCGGCACGGAATCGCCGGTATTCTGGGCCGCGACTACATCGACCTGCGGAAGGTGGGCGAGAAGAAGCTGAAGGCCATCGCCGAGACGCCGAGCTCCGCGCTGGGGTCCTGCCGCCTCAAGCCGACGGTTGACGACTGCCGGGCGATCTTCGAGGAGTTCAAGCGCCTGAAGGTGGGCTACTTCTTCTACATCGGTGGCAACGACTCGGCGGACGCCGCGCGCATCGTCGCGGAGGAGGCCGCCGCAGACGGCTACCCCCTCGTCTGCTACCACATCCCGAAGACGATCGACAACGACCTTCGCAGCTGTGACCACACGCCCGGCTTCGGGTCCGCCGCGCGGTTCGTCGCGAGCGCAGTTCGGGGTGACGACCTCGATAACCGTGCCCTGGGCGGCGTGAAGATCGACATCATTATGGGGCGCGACGCGGGCTTCCTCACGGCGGCGGCGGCGCTGGCGCGCGTGCGGCCGGACGACGGTCCGCACCTCATCTATCTGCCCGAGGTTCCGTTCTCGGAGGAGGCGTTCATCAAGGACGTCAAGGCCGCGATGAAGAAGTACGGCCGCTGCGTCTGCGCGGTCTCGGAGGGGATTCGCGGCAAGGACGGCGTGCCGATGGGCGCGAAGCTGGCAGATGGCGAGAAGGATAGCCACGGCAACGTCCAGATGTCTGGAACGGGTGCCCTCGGCGACGCGCTCGCCCGACTGCTCAAGACCCGGGCCGGCGTGAAGCGCGTCCGCGCCGACACCTTCGGCTACCTGCAGCGCTCCTTCCCCGGGATCGCCTCGAAGGTTGACCAGGAGGAGGCCTTCGGCGCGGGGTTCGTCGCCGTGCTCGCCGCGCTGCGCGACGAGGATTGCGTCAAGACCGGCACGATCGGCATTCAGCGCCGGAAGGGTCGGAAGTACGGCGTTGATTACGTGCGGATGCCGATTACGAGCGCGGCGAAGTACACGCGTTCGGTGCCAAAGGCGTACATCGCGAAGAACGGGCACGACGTGACGCAGGCGTTTCTCGACTACGCGCGCCCGATCGTCGGCGACCTGCCCGCATGCGAGATTCTGTGAAGATCGCGGCCCACGCGAAGATCAACCTCACGCTCGAAGTGCTCGGCGTGCGGCCGGACGGGTACCATGACCTGCGCAGCGTCGTGGTGCCCGTGCCACTTCACGACGACGTCACGCTGGAGTCGGCGGACGGAATTTCCGTCGTGATGTCCGGCGACCTCCCTCAGGAGCGGAATCTGGCTTGGAAGGCGGCGCAGACGCTGAGGCGGGTGACGGGGTGTGCGCTGGGCGTGCGGATCGTGATCGAGAAGCGCATCCCCGCCGGCGCGGGGCTCGGCGGCGGGTCGGCCGACGCGGCGGCAGTGCTGAATGGCCTGAACGCGCTGTGGGGCCTCGGGCTGTCGAAGAGGCGCCTCTGCGAACTGGCGGCTGAGGTGGGAAGCGACGTCCCGGCGCTGACGCTCGGGGGCTCGGTGTTGATGGAAGGGCGCGGCGAGCGCGTCACCCCTCTCGCGGAGTCGGCGTGTGCGGACTTCCCGCTGCCGGATCTCTCGCGACTTGTTCTGCGCACACCGCCCGTTTTCGTCTCGACGCCGGCCGTCTTCCGGGAGTTCCGCGAATCGGATCGCGGCCTCGGCGTGAACGACCTGCAGCCGGCGGCGTGCCGCCTGCATCCGGAAATCGCGGAGGCGTTGACGGCGCTGCGGGCGGAAGGTTGCACGGGCGTGGCGATGTCCGGCTCGGGTTCCTCCGTCTTCGGTTTTGCCAAATGCCGCAAATAGGCGGCCTATTCATCGGGTGGCGCGGTTTTTGATATAATGGGCCGTATGGAAAAGGCGGCGACAGACATCTATTCGTTT
>JBJEWG010000210.1:0-1820 GCA_051884935.1 Kiritimatiellia bacterium
ACACCGTCGGCCAGGACATCGTCAACCACTGCGTGAACGACATCCTCGTCCAGGGCGCGCGGCCCCTCTTCTTCATGGACTACGTCGGCACCTCGAAGTTCGACGGCCCCGTCTTCAAGCAGATCGTCTCCGGCCTCTGCAAGGCCTGCAAGGAGAACTCCATGGCCCTCCTCGGCGGCGAAACCGCCGAGCTCCCCGGCCTCTACCCCGCCGGCGAATATGACCTCACCGGCACGATCGTCGGCACCGTCTCCCGCAAGCAGGTCATCACCGGCCAGTCCATCCGCGCCGGGGACGTCGTGATCGGCCTGCCCTCCGGCGGACTTCAGACGAACGGCTACTCGCTCGCCCGCAAGGTCTTCTTCGACATCTGCCAGATGTCGCCCTTCGACAAGCTGCCCGGCACCAGCCAGACGGTCGGCGACGCCCTGCTCGCCGTCCACAAGAGCTTCCTCAAGCCGGTCGGTCGCCTGCTAGACAACAAGATCAAGATCAACGGCATGGCCCACATCACCGGCGGCGGCTTCCCGGACAATATTCCGCGCGTGCTTCCCAAGTCCGTCGCCTGCGAGATCGACCGCACCACCTGGGAGGTTCCCACGATCTTCAAGTTCATCGAACGCCAGGGCAAGGTCGATCACGACGAGATGTACCGCGTCTTCAACATGGGTATCGGCTTCGTCCTCGTCGTACCGAAGAGCTCGCTGCCCCGCATCAAGACGGTTTTCCGGAACATCAAGCAGACCTGGTACCAGATTGGCGTCATCCGCGTCCGCAAGCCCGGAAAGCCGCAGGTCTACTACTCCAAGTAAACCCCCTCCGCCAGTTCTGACACATAAAGGCCGACCAAGCACAAGCTTGGCCGGCCTTTTGCATGGACTTGTGTTCCGTTCCGTTAACATTTCTTTATTGGACTTCAAGGGCCTCTTTGGCCCATGCCATGAAAGTCAGAACTGAGAAAGTATCCTGTGTCTACACGAACGGTCTAGCCAACGTCGGCGTGAAATGCGGGATGAGGAATGCACCCGCATCCATACCGAACCGGACATCTTCATGTGCCAACTCATCAGCCTGAAGAACCAACGGGCGCCTTACGGGACACAAAAGTCACAACCAGTCTGTATACTGTCGCTGTCTACTATGGCTATAATTCCTACAACAATCCCCCAAGAGGATCGAAATGACATACGGATACATTCGCGTCAGCAGTGACAAACAGACGGTCGAAAACCAACGGTTTGAAATCAACAGATTCTGCGAACTACAGAAACTGAAAGTCGATGGTTGGATTGAAGAGACCATTAGCGGCATCAAGAACTACAGCAAGCGACAACTTGGCAAACTGCTTAATAGCATCCAGAAGAATGATCTGATTATCTGCGCAGAACTTTCCCGACTTGGGCGCAACCTGTTTATGATCATGGAGATTCTTAACATCTGCATGACTAAGGAATGCAGGGTGTGGACAATCAAGGACAACTATCGGCTCGGGGAGGACATTCAGTCAAAAGTTTTAGCTTTTGCATTCGGGCTATCCGCCGAGATCGAACGGAACCTAATAAGCCAACGAACGAAAGAGGCGTTGGCAAGAAAGCGAGCCGAAGGCGTTATCCTTGGACGTCCCAAGGGGCGCAAGACTGCGCCGGAAAAACACAAGCTTCACTTACGAAGAAACCTTATCCGCGAATTATCGTCGCTTGGACAATCGCGCAACCAGATTGCACGGCTCTGTAAGGTTCATAGAAACACTCTCGCTAGATTCATCCGTGATTTTATGCCAGAACTGGATAAATGAGCGTTTTCGTGAAGCAGACGGCCAC
>JBJEWG010000211.1:0-9203 GCA_051884935.1 Kiritimatiellia bacterium
GTGTCCTTTTCATCATCGACGATCAGAATGGATTGTTTCATGTCAGCCTCCTCACGCGCTTTTCGAGGCGCGGTATGCGCACGGTGAACCTGGTGCCGGTGCCCTCCTTCGATTCGACGTCGATCTCGCCGCCGTGCGCGCGGACGATGCGGCGGGAAAGCATGAGGCCCAGCCCCGTGCCGGCGCGCTTCGTGGTACGGTACGGCTCGAAGAGGGCCGCCACCGCGTCCGGCGTCATGCCGCTGCCGGAGTCGCGTATGGACACGGTGACGCACTCGTCGTCCGAATCAAGCGCGATGGCGAGCTCGCCCTCCTCCTTCATCGCTTCGAGGGCGTTCTTCACCAGATTGAAGAACACCTGCTCCATCTGCGCGCGGTCGAGGCAGACGGGCGGCAGGGCGGGCGGCAGGTCGAGGAACACGTGGATGCGGCGCGCCTCGATCTGCGGCTTCAGCGTCGCCAGCGTGTCCTTCAGCGGGTCCGCGAGCGAACCCGGGGCGAGATTGGGGCGAATGGGACGCATTGCGTTGAGAAAGCCGCGGTTGATGTCCGCAATGCGCTGAATCTCCTTCTGCGCCGTGGCGACGTCGGCCAGCAGACGCTCGCGCCGCTCCGGGTCCGGTTCGCGCCGGAACTCCCGGGCCATCAGCTGGAGGTTCAGGGAGAGCGCGTTGAGCGGATTCCCGATTTCGTGGGCCAGCCCCGCGGCGAGGTCCTTCACCGCGTCCGTGCGCTCGCTCTCTCGCGCGTCCTCTTCCCGCGCGTGCTCGCCCGTGACGTCGCGGATGATCACGACCACGGCGTTGTCGCTGTTGGGAAGGGCGCCGAGTTCGAGGATGCGGTACTGCGGGTAGGCCACCTCGACCTCGCAGGACGACTTGCGCGTCCAGCCATCCCCTTCGACGGACGGGTGGAGCAGGTGGTCCCAGGGCCAGTTCGGCATGAAGTCGCGAATCGACCGCCCGCGTCCCTTGACCAGCTGAACGCCCGTCAGCCGCTCGGCCGAGGCGTTCGAGTAGAGCAGATGCCCCTCGACGGAGACGACGAGGATGCCTTCGGACAGGGTGTTGAAGATCGACTCAAGAAAGCCGATTTCCTCCGCGAGCGCCGTGAACTGCCGCCGCCTGTCCTCGGCGTCGAGCTTGTCGATCCGGTCCGCGACCTTCTTGAAGAACTTGTTCGTGTGTGCCATTTTGTCCCACTGTGTGAAAACGACACAAGTCTACCACAGAACCCCGAACCGGACAAGCGTCCGTTTCCAATCACGAAGCGGAAGATTTAACCGATGAAACGGTCGAAGGCACGCATCGACCCGTATTAAACTCCGAGCGTTTGCAAAAGGGCGGTTCTAACGAACCGCCTGATGCTTCGCGACGCTTCAACGACTTTTCTTCATCAATCAACAGCTTCTCTCTATCAAAAGGACACGACAAGAAGCAAAAGAACACGACAAGAAGGCGTCTTTCAGTTCCGTGGCAGGGGCGTTTGCCCCTGCCAACCCTATTCCTTATATATAGGCAAGTGACATCTGCCCCCCCCCTGCCACCCTTATTCCTTATACATAGGCAACTAGAGGGGAAAGTGGTTTGGTCTAGGAGGGAGCGTGCTTTCGCCTAGGAGGGAAGGCGGGGGCGTCTAGGAGACTACGGATTTTACTGACCAGTGGAGAAAATTCTACTGGGCAGTGGAATTTACTCCGCTCGGCAGTAGAATTTCTTCCACTGCCGAGTGGAACTCAGGATCGTCTAGGGAATTGCATCGCCCGTCGGCTCTGGTAGGATGGGATGTCGGCGAGAGGTGGGCAACCTCTCGGTGGCGTCCGCGCCCGCTCGTGGGAGCGTCGGGGCTGCTCGTGGGAGCGTTGGGGTTGTTCGTGGGGCGTTGGGGTTGCCGGTCGGCGGCGGTCGCCCGGGGCGATGCGGGCGGCGGTGGCTGAATCGCGCGCGGCTATGTAAAACCAACATAAAGCGCACAACAGAAAGGCCCCCCCGCCTCGCGCGCGCGACCATATAGCGTGGACGGGGCGGCCTGTGTGGCGGTCTTCACGACCCCCCGCCGAGACCATATAGGTGGCAGGGCGTACACCGTCCCCCTCCAGCCGCCCCCGCCTCGCGCGCGGGCGCGACTATATAATACGGGAGGATAATTGGGGAGGGGTGTGATTTTGTGCCTGTGGAATGCGTGGCATGACCTGAAGGGATTATGCTATAATCAACTTTCCACATGAGGGAAACAGTTCGGCATAGATTTGGAGCGAAGGTTGGATACAACGGATCCATATGAACTTGCGCGCGCGCTCATGGCGTTGAAACCCTGGGCGCGTGCGGCGCGGCATAATTGGGCGCTGCTGCCCCAGACGAGCGCGGAGCCGTTCATCGCGATGGCGCAGGACGAGCAGAAGCAGCCGGGGCCGGTTGCCGGGCGGTTGCTGTTGTTCCCGGGGTTCGAGACGTTCCGGAACTTCATGATCACGCGCCAGGTGAGGGACTACGGCGTGGAGATGAGTCCCATGGATTTCCGCCACTACGAGATCGTGGGGCTCAAGAACGGGGACGTGAAGATATTCGGCTACGAGCCGGGGTTCATACCGCTGCCGCCGACCTCCACGGAGCGGACGATGCTCGCCGTCCTCCTCAACGAGTGCTATGGCGTTCTGCTGCGCCTTGAGGAGAATCCGGACCTTCCGCTCGCCTATGTCGAGAAAAAGGCGATGTTCGCGCGGAAGGAGGTTGTGGACGGCGTGTGGGTGGACGGCCCGCTGCTTCTGCCGCAGGACGAGGTCGTGCCGCGGATGGAGAGCGTGGTGCTGAAGAAGGACGACTGCGAGAAGGCGAAGAAGCTGCCCGTGTTCCCGAGCGAGGTCTGGGAGGTTGACTTCGTGATGGTGCCGTCCTATTATACGGCGGGCCCGCGCAAGCGCGTCCTCTACCTCTTCGCCGCGATCAACGCGGAGTCCGGCGAACGGATGGTGTGGGAGCGGGTCTCGGTTGACGACAAGCCAGATGGGCTGATGCGTCTCTGGGAGGGCCACGCGCAGCGGCTGCTGAACGGGATCATCGCCTGGGGACGGGTGCCGGGGCAGATCCACGTGCGGTCGGGGCGCACGATGCGCTTCATGCGTCCGCTCGGGCTTCAGCTGCCGTTTCGGCTGGTTCGGCACGAGAAGCTGCCCTCGTTCGACTCCGTGGTCAATCTCGCCATCCAGACGAGGAAAATATGAGTGCGCGCCCGCGCGCGTGGAGTGAATGATGTTCGATATCAATCAGAATGTGCCGCTGTGGCTTTCGCTGGCGTTCATCGTGGGGGGGCTCGTCGCGCTCGGCTGGAGCGCGGACCGCTTCGTCGAGTCCGCGGCGCGTTTGGCCCGGGCCTTCGGCGTCTCGCCGCTCATCGTCGGCATGGTCATCATCGGTTTCGGCACGAGCGCACCGGAGCTGGCGGTGTCGGTTCTCTCGGGGCTCGCGGGCCAGGCGAACCTCTCGCTCGGGAACGCCTACGGGTCGTGTACGTTCAACATGTGCGCGATTCTCGGTATCGCGGCGCTGATCTCCCCGATTTGCGTGAAACCGTCCGTGACGCGGTATGGGGTGCCGCTGCTGCTCGCCGCCACGGGGCTTTCGTATGTGTGCGTGCGGGACATGGCCTTCGAGCGGGTGAACGGCATCGTTCTTCTTGTGGCGTTCGCCGTGGTGATGCCGGTCTACTGCTGGTTCGACCAGAGGCAGGGCGCCGAAGCGGCGCAGGGGGGGGCTGTGGACGAGGCGCCCCCGAAGGCGACGGTTGGTGATTTCGTGTGGCTCGTGGGGGGTCTCTTGGCGCTCGTCGCCTCGTCGCACGTCCTTGTGTGGGGGAGCGTGGATTTCGCCCGCGACGTGCTGGGTGTCTCGCCGCTGCTCATCGGCCTCACCATCGTCGCGGCCGGCACCTCGCTGCCCGAGCTTGCGAGCGCCATCGCCTCCGCCCGGCGCAACGAGCATGAATTCGTCATCGGCAACATCGTTGGCTCCAATCTGTTCAATATGCTGGGAGTCGTGGGGGTGGCCGGCACAATCTCGCCGTTCAGCGGCTACAGCGACTACATCGTCTCGCGCGATCTCCCGATGATGGGGGCGATGACGGTGCTGCTGTGCGTCTTCGGGTTTAATTTCAGGAGGCATTCGGAGCCTGGACGCATCACCCGGTGGGAGGGCGCCGTCTGGATTCTCCTCTTCGCCGTCTACCTGGTTGTGATGGTCGCGCAGGAGACCGGGCACTGGCCTCTGTGGAATTGAAGGGAGTTCGCTGATGAGAAAGGGCATCATTCTGGCCGGCGGCGCGGGGACGCGCCTGCATCCTCTAACCCGCGTGGTCTCGAAGCAGCTGTTGCCGGTCTACGACAAGCCGATGATTTTCTACCCGCTGTCAACGCTGATGCTGGCGGGTATCCGTGAGGTGTTGATCATCTCGACGCCGCAGGACCTCCCGAACTACGAACGGCTGTTCGGCGACGGGTCCGACCTCGGGATGAAGTTCGCCTATCAGGTGCAGGAGGTGCCGAACGGCCTCGCCCAGGCGTTTGTGCTGGGGCGCGACTTCCTTGGTGACGACGACGTCTGCCTCGTGTTGGGCGACAACATCTTCTACGGCGCCAAACTGCCACATCTGCTTCGGGAGGCGGCCGAATCGACGGACCCGACGGTGTTCGGGTATCGCGTGGTGGATCCGGAGCGGTACGGCGTCGTCTCGTTTGGACCTGACGGGCGAGTCGAGACGATTGAGGAGAAGCCGGCGAAGCCCAAGAGCAACTATGCCGTCGTGGGGCTCTACTTCTACCCGAACGATGTTGTCCAGATCGCCGCGAACCTCAAACCAAGCGCGCGCGGCGAGTATGAGATCACCGACGTGAACCGCGAGTACCTCCGTCAGGGGCGTCTGCGCGTGAAGCAGATGAGCCGCGGGTTCGCGTGGCTGGATACGGGGACGCATCAGTCGCTCGCCGATGCGACGAACTTCGTGCGCGCTATCACTGAACGTCAGGGGCTACAGCTCTCCTGCATCGAGGAAATCGCCTGGCACAAGGGTTGGATTGACTGCACGCAGCTCAAGCGGCTGGCCGACGGCTACGGAAAATCGACCTACGGCGCCTATCTGCGGGGACTCTGCGCATGAGGATGCTCGTCACCGGCGGGAAAGGGATGCTGGGGCGCACGCTTCAGCGTCGTTTCGCGGATCAGGAGTTGTTCGTCGCCGATTTGCCGGAGGTTGATATCCTCGAACGCGATGCGCTGGTTGCAGCCTTTACGTCTTTTAGGCCCGACGTCGTCATCCACTGCGCCGCTATGACGAAGGTGGACGACTGCGAGACAAATGAGGAACAGGCTTTTCGTCTGAACGGCATGGGGAGCGCCAATGTTGCCTTTGCGAGCCGTGCGTGCGGGGCACGGCTTGTGGCGATCTCGACGGACTACGTCTTCAGCGGTGATGTGCGCGAGTGGCGGCTCTCTCCCGGGGGCGTACGCACGGCTGATGAGTCGGGTTGGCGTGAGACGGATGTCACATTCCCGCGAACGGTCTACGGCAAAAGCAAGCTCGCCGGGGAGCGGTCGATACTCGATATCCTGCCGGAGGCGGTGGTTTTGCGCATTGCCTGGCTCTATGGCGCGGGTGGGCCGAGTTTCGTCCACACGATGGCGAAACTGGGGGCGCAGGAGGGCGCGCCGCTGAAGGTCGTGAACGACCAGCGGGGGAATCCGACTTCGGCGGATGTCGTCGCCGATGTCATTGCGTTTCTGTTGGATCATCCCGAGGTGAGGGGTGTGGTTCACGGGACGTGTGAGGGCGTGTGTACCTGGTATGACCTCACGGTTGAGCTGTTCCGCCTGATGGGGTTGGCGCGTGGTGTGGAGCCGTGCACGACGGAGGAGTTCCCCCGTCCGGCGCCGCGACCGGCGAATTCGGCGCTTGAGAAGACGGTTCTGCACGCACTTGGTTATCGTCCAGCACATTGGCGTGATGCGTTGGCGGACTTTGTCGCGCGGGAATTTGGCATTTAACGGTTAAGTGGAGAACAGAAGATGAAGAAGACGAAACTGTTGACGGGGCTGCTCGTCGGTGTGGCCCTCGGGGTCGCGGGATGCAATGAATGGGGAGTCGGCCGGCAGGTCGTTTCCCTCTGCGGCGGCGGATGGCGGTTCTCGAAGGATCCGTCGTGTTCGCTCGCGGCTGCGCCGGTCGAGTTCGACGACTCGAAGTGGCAGGCGGTGGAGGTGCCGCACGACTGGGCAATCTCGGGCCCCTTCGATCCCGAGGCCCACGGCGGCTCCGGAAAGCTTCCCTGGAGGGGCGTGGGCTGGTATCGGCGCGAGATGGTGATTCCCGCAGATCTGCTGAAAGCGGTCAGGTCCGGCGCCGCGCTCTGGCTTGAATTCGACGGCGTGATGGCGCGCCCGGAGGTCTACGTGAACGGCGCGTTCGCGGGTGGCTGGAACTACGGCTACATGAGCTTCCGCGTGGATGTGGCGCCGCACGTGAAGGAGGGCGTCAACGTGCTGGCCGTGCGGGCCGACACGCGCGATCATCATTCGCGCTGGTATCCGGGCGCCGGCATCTACCGCGCCGTTCGTCTCGTCGCCGCGCCGGCCGTGCACATCGTGCCCGGCACGGAGTTCGTGACGACGCCGGGCGTCGCGAAGCAGAGCGCCGCGGTCCGCGTGGCGTTCGAGGTGACGAACCGCCTCGACGGCGCCGTCAGCGCGACTCCGCGCGTGTGCCTGCGCGCGCCGGACGGGCGGGTCGTCGCGCAGGATGCCTCGGCGGCGAAGATTCCGGCGAAGGGGCGGACGACGTGCGTATTTGACTTCGAGGTGCGCGACCCGCAGCTCTGGGACGTGACGGCCCCCAACCTCTACACCGCCAGTCTGGAGGTCAACGACGGGACTTCGCGGGCAGGGGACGCCGTGCCGGTGCGCTTCGGCATTCGCGTGGCGGAGTTCACGGCGGATGACGGATTCCATCTCAACGGGCGCCGGGTGCAATTGAACGGCGTGGACCTTCATTCGGACATGGGTCCGCTCGGCATGGCCTTCAACCGCAGCGTGATGAAGCGCCAGCTTCTGATCATGAAGGAGATGGGCGCGAACGCGCTTCGCACGAGCCACAACGCCTGCGACCCGCAGGTGCTTGAACTCTGCGACGAGTTGGGCATCGTCGTCTGGAACGAGTGCTTCGACAAGTGGGATGGCACGAGCGGCCGCAGGGGCAACGAGAGGCTTGAGGACTACGTGGTGGAGAATCTACAGGCCTTCGTGCGCCGCGACCGCAACCACCCGAGCGTGGTCGTGTGGTCCATCGGGAACGAGATCGCGCCGAACGGCTGGGACTGGAGCGGGAAGAACCCGAAGGCCCAGGACGGCATGAGCGCGGAGCGCTTCCGCCTCTTCCGCGACAAGATGCGGGAACTCGACGCGACGCGGCCGGTTGGCATCGGCTGCTGTCACGCCAATGCGGTCGATACGGGGATGTTCGCGGAGTTGGACCTTTCGGGCTGGAACTACAGGGCCATGTACCGTATTGTCAAGGCGCGTCATCCGGACAAGCCGGTCGTCTACTCCGAGAGCGCGAGCGCCCTCAGCAGCTACGGGGCCTTCGAGCAGCCGCCCGCCGGCAGCAAGACCGACTATGATGTGGCGAATCGCGAGGTCGGCGCCTACGAGCACAACGCCGCGCCGTGGAGCGACATCGCCGACGTGGAGTTCGCCCGCATGGAGGAGGACCGCTACTGCGCGGGTGAGTTCGTGTGGACGGGCATCGACTACCTCGGCGAGCCGACGCCCTACATCCACGAGGGGCAGTTCCCGATGATGAAGGACCTCGCCAAGAGCGAACTGGCCCGCAGCTCCTACTTCGGAATCGCGGACCTGATGGGCATTCCGAAGGAGCGCTACTGGCTCTATCGGGCGCACTGGAACCGGGCGGCGAGGACGGTCCACATCTCGCCGCACTGGAACTGGAAGGGGCGCGAGGGGCAGAAGACGCCGGTCTACGTCTACACGGACGGCGACGAGGCCGAGTTGTTCCTGAACGGGCGTTCGCTGGGGCGGCGGCGCAAGGGCGAGAGCCAGCGCTTCGAAAACCTGGCGGCCGGAAAGCCCGTGGACGCCAGCAGCTCCGAGGAGCGCGATGGCCGCGTGAACGCGCCGGCTTTCGCCGTTGACGGTCAGAACGATTCGCGCTGGTGCGCGAACGGCGACAGGAAGGGCGAATGGTGGCAGGTCGATCTCGGCCGCGCGAGGACCTTCCGAAGCGTGCTTGTCGCCGGCGAGCGGGGGGACGACAACTACGCTTGGACGATTCTCGTCTCCGACGACGGGAAGGCGTGGCGCGAGTACGCGAAGAAGCCGCTTGGGGAGAAGCAGTCGTTCGATTCGGCGAAGACGGCGATGCGCTTTTCGCAGGGGACGACCGCGCGTTTCGTCCGCGTCGTCTTCGACGATCTCAAGGCCGGCTGCTGGGCGTCCATCCGCGAAGTTGTCGTGAGCGAGAGCGCGGATGCGTTCCGCCTCAATCCTTATTACGACGTCTGCGACCGTTACCGGCTGCGTTGGTTTGACGTGCCGTACGAGCCGGGCGAACTCAAGGCCGTGGCGTACCGGAACGGGTCTGTCATTGGCGAGGCGGTTGTCCGCACGGCCGAGAAGCCCGTCGCCGTGAAGCTGACCGCGGAGCAGACCGAGCTGCCGGGGGACGGCGAGACGTGCGTGTTCGTGCAGGTGGACGTCGTGGATGCGAAGGGGACGCGCGACCCGTGGGCGAAGAACCGGGTGTCGTTCAAGCTCTCCGGACCGGGGCGGATTCTGGCGGTCGGCAACGGCGACCCGCGGGCCCACGAGGCGTTTACGGAAGTGGCTTCGCATCCGCTTTACTTCGGCAAGGCCGTGGCCGTCGTTCGCCGCGACAAGGGAAGCACCGGGCCGATCGTGCTGACGGCGTCGGTGGACGGGCTTGCGCCCGCCTCCGTTGAACTCAAGTGACCCCCGGAAAATGGGAAATATGGTAGAATAACCAATCGCCATGAAGACAGACACCATGAAGAAGATTCGCATCACCGATACGACGCTGCGCGACGCCCATCAGTCTCTTTGGGCCACGCGTCTGCGGACGGACGACATTCTCAAAATCGCCGAGAAAATCGATGACGCCGGCTATTATTCCCTTGAATGCTGGGG
>JBJEWG010000212.1:0-9192 GCA_051884935.1 Kiritimatiellia bacterium
CACGTCATCATGGCCTGGATGCCCCCTGCCACGCTGTTCGAACCATCTGCCAACCCTAATCCCGAGGAGAAAGCTCACAATCAACGCGACATTGCAGATTGTCAATGCGATGCTGGAGAATATTGCATTCATCGGATTCACCCTTTCACTCATACGGATTCCATTCAACATGCGCCGCATGTCGGGTGGTTCGGGACCGAGCCGTCAAGCGCCAGCCGGGGTCCCAGCCACCAGAGCGCAAGCGCGCCCGCGACGGCGAAGGCCGCAGCCGATGAAATAAAATCATGGCTTCGTGACTTCGCTCCACTCCAGTCGACCTCCACATTTGGAAACAGACACATTCATTCGCTCTCCCGTTCCCAACGTAACCAGGAACGTATAATTGGTGGCATTCTCGCGCACCACAGCGTCGCTCAACTTGGCACCTTTCCCATAGCGAGATTTAACAGCTTGTTCCGCAATAACGTGGGATAGCCTTTGGGAAACTGGCAAAGGACGACATGGGGCAGTGTCTTTGGCTCGCCCCGAGAACCAAACAAACAATGCGACTGCCGCCAACATGGCCGCACAGAAATGCAGGTAAATGTTTATCCAACTAACTGATTTCATGTCGGCCATCCTCGTCATTTGGGTGCGGTCGCACAGACACTTCCTTCGCAGATATCAATCTCAAAGGGATGCCTGCTCAAAGAGACGACTACCCGCTTCCCTTCCGTCCGATTGTCATGTCCAACGAAAAGAATACGATCGTGTTTCCTTGCAAACTCAATGCGAAGGTCAGAAGGCGGAATTCCATCCAGTAATTCTCGGACGGCTCCTACCCCTATCGGGAAAAGGCCGTCATCTGGAATATCTTCGAAGAACCTGTGCCATCCAGTCACCGTCACAAAGGCGAAGAGGCAAAACATTAAGGCCATGCTCGGCAACATCAACTGAACGATGCCTTTCTTCGAATCAAGCAGGTGGTCTCTGATGACCCGTCCATTCAAATAAGACGCGAGAAATATGCACCCCTCTATGAGAAAAAAACTCACGAGGCAAACACATACAATATTCATTCAAAATACACCTTTCTGAGTTGATAATTGCGGGTCGGCGGTCTGCCACCTGGCGAGGCCCGCGCGGTAGTCGCTGAAGAGGAACACACGGCCGTCGTCACTCGGATGTGATCTCCGTGGCGCTCTGCGAATCCAATCGCGTCGTGCCGCCGTCGCAAACCGCCAGTTCGACCTTGAACGGCTCGTTGGCAGTTTGCCGAAACATTTTATACTGCACCGTGGCGCGAGATTTCAAGACTCCACGCCCGGTCTCCACGATCCGACAGGCATCATCCTCGCCTAGGGAAATAGTTGAGTTAGAATTGACGCAAATTCTCCGCACCTCCAGAGCCGCGGGATCCGATCGTTCCCAAAGCCCTCCCCGATAAACATGATTCCCCGTAAGCGTAATTCCCCTCAAGCGGAAATCGCCGCCTTTTCTCCTGTATTTCAGCGCCATTCGCGTAAAATACGGACTCCTGACATCCGCGACTTCCATGTCCAGATCGTCTCCCGAGAAGTCGATTGGGCATATCCGATAGTCAATTCGCTTTCCAACCAGCCTGATATTCCAGAAACAGGCATTCGTCTCGCTCGATCGAGTATATCTGAAAAACCTCTCCGGGATTTTCCTGTACAGAAGGGAATCCGGCCTGCCGCGCGTGTCCAACCCGGCATCTTTAGTGGCCAGCACCGCATGAATGGGACTCCCCTCCAGTTCAAGACCCAAGATGCCGATCTGCAAATGCTCCGGCATTGGACAGGAGCCGTCGGCACTTGCAAAAAAGTCATGCGGAACCGGAGCAGTGTCCGGTGAATCGCGGTCATGTCTTCTCCCGCTCTCCGTAAGCACGCTTGAGAGCTCGATCTGTTCGCACCTGCTCCCGCCGGCTTCCGGCTGGTAGACAAACCTGCACGGCAATTCCCCCACTCCGTCCGTCTCCGTGACGACGAGACGGCAAGTGGAGAAATCGGCGATCGAATACCTGTCGGCCTTCACCAGATAGCCCGGTCCGTCCACACGGTAGACCTTCTCTCCGGCGGACAGTGTCGTCGGAAACGCAATCCAACCGCACAGAATCACAGCCAATGCCTTTTTCATCACTCAATCCTCCCTTTGTCCCATGAGAAGAATCACACAACCACGAGCGATACACCTCCTGCAATCTTCATAAGAGTATCATAATTGGATTTATACGTCAAGCACAAGACCAGCACCACGTGCACGGCGAGGGGCCTCATCCCGATGACCAACCCCGAGTTATGCCGATGACCGACCCCGAGTTGTGCCGATGAGCCGACCCGAGTTATGCCGATGACTCGACCCTGCCTCATAGATTAAACTCCGAGCGTTTGCAAAGGGCGGTTCTAACGAACCGCCTGAGGCTGCGCAACGCCACAACGACCTTTATTTGACCAAATAAGGGACCGGCCATTCCTTATAATAGAGATTGGCCTTATAGCCTATACCTTATATACATATACCAGCGAATGATCAACGGTATAATGGAAAATTTGCCTATTCCTTATATAAGGCAAATTGCCAGATAGGCTGATGCCAGTAGCGGCGGCGGACTTCTCTTCCGCCGAACGGAACAGCACGTGAAACCGGTTTCACGCCCCGGCGTCGAAGACGCCGACCCAAAACCAAACCCGATTTAGCCAGTCAGCACAAGGCCAACCCCATTTAAGTCTATTAAAAGTCGTTGAAGAGGCGCAAAACTTCAGGCGGTTCGTTAGAACCGCCCCTTTGCAAACGCTCGGAGTTTCTTTTCCTAGGGTAAAGGCGGCGGCTAGTCGCGCAGGTTCCGCCAGGCAATCCACCCCGCGATGCCGAACATCACGAAGGCGGAGGAATAGCAAAGGTAGACGGCCGCCCGGGACGAGGCGTCCAGAAGGCCCGCGACAAACCCGCCGCACAGCGCCACAACGTGGAACACCAGCACCGTCGAAACGGCGAAGACGCCCCCCAGCATCAGGAACTGCACCGCGACCCGTCCGCGCTCCGGCACGACGAACTGCGGCATCAGCGCCAGGAAGAACAGCATCACCTTCGGGTTCAGCGCGTTCATGACGACTCCGCGCGTATAGAGCCGCAGCGCGGGCAGAGCCTCCACCACCGCCTCGCCGCCCTCCGAAACCGCCACGACGGGCGCCGACCGCCAGGCCTCGACGCCGAGGTAGGCGAGATAGGCCGCGCCGCACCAGGTGATCAGGCGGAACAGCCGCGGATGCCGCTTCAGGCACGCGGCCACGCCGAAGGCGGCCAGCGACACATGGAAGACCAGTCCCGTGCACAGCCCCAGCGTCACCAGCGATCCGGCCCGCCAGCCCTGGGCCATGGACTGCGCCAGAACGAACAGGATATCCGGCCCCGGCGCAATCCCGAGCGCCAGCGAGACGAGAAAGAAGGCCCACAGCCGTCTCGCGGCCGGCCGCCCCCCCGCCGAACCCGTCGGCGCGCGCGGCATCGACTACTCCTCCGTGGTGAAGCAGGAGGCGGGCAGCCCCGCCAGGTTGTAGAGGTTGCCGAACCCCTGCGAGCGCATGTTGTAGCGGACGGCCGTGGGGTTCTTCGCCTCGGCGGCCCACACCTTCACGGCGTCCGGTGCCACGATCCGCGCGTCCGCCCAGTGCCACCTGCCCGCGCCGTCGCGGATGGTGAAGCCCTCAAGCTGGCTTTCGGGCGTCGAGCGGCGCGTGATCTGGATGACGTCGTTGGACTTCGCGTTCCACGTGTAGGACGTGCGGATCGGCTTCGCCACGAGCGGCACGCCCGTCGTCTCGAACCGGACCACGGCGGCGTCCGGCGAGAACGTCGCGGACGCATAGTCCGGCGACGCGCAGACCACGTCGCCCAGCCCGTAGACGCGGTTCAGCGCCAACCACGCCAGCCGGTCCCCGGCGGCCCCCTTGAAGCGGCCGTGGATCTCGTACTCGCTGTTGTCGAGGATCACCGCCATCGCGCTGTTCGGGATGAGCTTCTGCGCCCGGCGCTGTCCCTCGCGCAGGTTGGCCTTCGAGGGGCAGGCCTCCGGCTTCGCCTCGATGGCGCCCCAGCCCGCGAGCTGGCAGTAGAGGAACGGCAGGTTCGGCTTCCCCATCTCGCGCCGCCACTCCTCAACCATGTACGACATCCACTTCGGGTAGACGTGGCGCGCGTCCGCAAGCCCCGAGTCGCAGCAGCCCTGATACCAGATGACGCCGCGGCAGGACATCTTCGAGACGGGGGCGAACTGGTTGTTCCAGCAGCGTATGACGGGCTTGTTCACCTTCTTCCCCTCGCCGCGCGCGATCAGGTCGCTCTGCCGCCTGAACTCCGCCGCGAGCTCGGGATGGGCGTCGATCCGCGCGCGCGGCATCCACGCCCAGCAGCGCGTCCCGCTCCAGGAGATGTCCACCACGCCCGCCGCGCAGCCGAGGGTCCTCTGCAGCGTGTCGATGAACGTGTAGCCGACCGCCGTCACCGAGCCTAGCGTCTCCGGCGAGATCACGCGCCACGTGCCCTTCGCGTCGAACGCGATCGGGGCGTCGCCCTTGAAGGGGTCGGAGTCCGTCCGCTTCGGGGCCCGGAACATGCGGATCGGCCGCCTCGCGCACACGGCCTCGCGCTTCGCGTAGTCCGTGATCGGCCCGAAGCCGCCCTTCATCGTGAACTCCATGTTGCTCTGCCCTGCGGCGAGCCACACCTCGCCCACGAGAATGTCCTGCGACGTCGCCGTGCCGGACGGCGCGCGGGCCTCCAGCACGAAGGGCCCGTCGGTGAGCTTCGACGTGTCGAGCGTGGCGAGCCACCAGCCGTCCGCGCCCGTCTTCGCCGTGGCGGCGACGCCCCCCAGCGCCACGCGCACCTGTTCACCCGGCTCCGCGCGGCCCCACACCGCCGTCGCGGCGTCGCGCTGCACGATCGCATGGTCCTTGAAGAGGTCGGGGAACGACACCTGCCCCAGCGCGATCCCCGTCCCCAGCGCACTGAGCGCACAGACTACAGCCTTCTTCATCACCAGTCTCTCCTTCATTTACTTCCTCTCGGCGACCACGGTCACCACACCGGTCTTGTCGATCTTGATCACGCTCTGGCACGTCAGCGTGCCGATGACGGGGTTGATGTCGGGCGTCGGCACGAAGTAGACCTTCCTGAGGATCGTCTTCAGCGCGCCGATGTTCTTGACCTTGCAGCGCCCGCTCCGCAGATCGGCCGCGAGGGCCAGCACCAACTCGCGGCGGAAGGCCTTCCCCGCCGACACCGTCGCCAGCAGAACGCCGTCGTCCGGCACAAGCGACTCGAACTCGTCCTTGTCGTACCAGACCGTCTGGCACTTCCCGCAGACGTCGATCTCCACCTGCCGCTTCCCGGCGGCCACTTTGACGAGGCTCATCGAGGCCCCGCAGTCCGGGCACACGCATCCCGGCACCTCATGCCCCTTCGCGCGCGCGACGACCTGCGCAAGGCTCTCCGCGGCGAACGACTTCTTCAGCGTGGAGATCTTCGCCGTCATGCCGCCGCAGGTGGGGCACCTCCGGCAGACCTGACGCGACTTCGTTCGCGTCGTCTCCAGCGTCCCGCCGCAGCGCGGGCAGACCGACGAGACGGTCTGCTGCTTCCCGGACGGTGTCTTCTTCACCTGGACGAGCTCGAAGAACTTCGTGCAGGCCACGCGGAAGCTCCCGGGCGTCTTCTTGCTGCCGATGCCGTAGACGTGCTTCCCGCCCTCGCGGATCTTCATCGCCAGCGCCGTGAAGTCGCTGTCGCTCGAAACGATACAGATGCCGTCGCAGCCGCTCCTGTGGAGCAGCTCCATCGCGTCGATCACGAGGGCGATGTCCGCGACGTTCTTCCCCGAAACGTTGCTCACCTGCGGCTTCGCGAGGATGCCGTACTCGCGCTGGGCCTTGTTCCATCCGCCCTCCTGGGAGAAGCAGTTGACCATGCCGTAGGCGCGGCGTACAATCGGCTCGCCAAGGGAACAGGCCGTTCGGAAGATGTCCCCCGCCTGGGTCGCGCTCACGTTGTCCGCGTCAATCAGAACCGCCAGCTTCTGCACGCTCTGCTCGTCTTTCATCTCGCCTCCTCGTGTGACGTCTCAAGCACCTTGCGCGCGCGCCAGCCGCCCCAGACGAAGGGGTGCCACGGGCGGATGCCGCGCACGACCTTCACGACTCGATCCTCCGCGTCGAGGAACGTGGCGTCGATCGTGAACCTCATGAAGAACGTGTGGATGGCATTGCACCGGAGAATCAGCAGCCCCTCGCCCGCCGGGAGCGCGGGGCGGCCCATGAGCCCGCACAGCCGCGCGATGAACGAGCGGGCCACGACGGCATCGACATTCTGGATGCGCACGCGCTCCACGGTCCGGCGCCCCTCACGGGGCCAGTTCGGCGCCGCTGAAGTAGATCGGCGAGCCGCTGACCGGCACGCTGAACACGCCCGGCTCGACTTCGCGGAGGGCGATCTTCCGCCCGTACATGTTGCGGAACGTCGGCCTGCCGCCCACGAAGCGCAGCCTGCGCGCGCCGTTCGCCACAGGCGACCACACCATGCCGGCCTTCACGCCGTCAGGGCGCGTCCAGCGCGGAAAGTAGAGTTCCCGCGCCGCGTCGTGCCAGAGGGCCGTCCCCTGCACGCTCCCCGCCGGACGCTCCCGCGTGAACGCCGCGTAGGCCGAGTAGGCCGGCTTCGGCTGGAAGTCGGCGTGCATCAGCCCGAAGTGGTGCTCGCTGTAGAACGGGTCGTCCTCGAAGGAGCGGAGATTGTAGGTGAGGTAGGCCTCCACGCCCTCCGCGAACGCGATGGCGAGGGCGCGGGCCGTGAAGCGCGCCTGGTTCTCCTCGTTGTTCGTGCCGGGCGCCCCGCGCGTGGAGAGCGTGCTGAGCACCGCGGCGCCCGTGCGCGCGCCCTTGTAGCGGATCACCGCCGCGCCGACGAGGTCCACGCCGTTCGTCGTCTTCGCGGCGACGAGCGGGATCCACTCGTCCTCCTTGCCCGTCCGGTCCGGCGCGAGGAAGCGCTTCGCCTTGAAGCCGGTCGGCTCCTGCTTCACGCCGGCCGCGAGGCCCGCCGAGGTCGCGAAGACCTGCGCCTCCTCGGGGTAGACGCCCTTCTTGTCCGTCCACCAGGCGCGGTACCCGAACGGGAAGCGCCCCATCGCCGCGCCGTGCTGCATGCCCTTTACGGCGACGGACCCGCGACGACCGAAGTAGCAGGGCAGCCCGCCCATATCGACGAGCACGCCGCCCTTCGCGATGAAGTCGTTCACGGCGTCGATCGTCTCGGAGGGGAAGCCCTCGTCGAAGGGATAGACCACCGCATCGACGCCGCCCGCGGCGAGGCGGCGGCACGTCTCCTCCTGCGTGCAGACCTGCACGGAGCTCCCGGTCGGCAGCACGTCGAGCAGCTCCTCGGCGATCGTCTGGTCGGGGGCCGCGCCATCCGGCTTCACGTCGGCGACCACCACGTTCCACGCCGTCTGCTCGGGACGCGCCACCTTCAGACCCGCCAGCAGCACATGCTCGTAGGCGATCCTCAGCGAGTGCGTGGGCCAGCCGATCTCCGAGAACCAGATCGGCACGTCGCCGCGCCCGAACTCCGCCAGCAGCGCGCGCAGCTTCTCCGTCTGGAGGTCCATCGCCCACTCGGGCTGGCCGGGATGCGAATACGGATGCACGTTCATCACGTCGAAGCTCTGCGCCGCGCCGCTTTCGAGCACTTTGCGGATCCAGTCGAGCGGCACGCCCGCCGTGCCCGTGAAGGTGACGCGGATGGAGGGATCGACGCTCTTCACCGCCTCGTAGGCCACCTTCAGCGTCCGCGCGTAGGCCACCGGGTCCGCGCCGCGGAAGAAGCCGTTCAGGTTCGCCTCGTTCCAGATCTCCACGACGGGGAAGTAGCGCGCGCCGAAGTGCTGGATGATCGCGCGGATGTAGGCGCGGTACGCCTCCATGTCCTTCGGCGGCTGCGGCCCCTCAAGCCCGTAGAGGATCGGCAGCAGCGTCATCTTCCGGGCCTCAAGCTCCCGCACGAGCGTGTCGTAGGCGGAGAAGTCGTAGGTGCCGTCCTTCCGCACGACGGTGCGCGCGTCGAAGTCGCTGCGCACGAGGCGCATCCCCGCGAGCTCCATGCAGTCCATCGTGCGCGTCCGCCTGTAGGCGTCGCGTTCCGAGCGCGTGACGTGCGCGCACACGCCATACGGGTAGGTCGCCGGCACGTCGGCGAGGAGCGTGGTCGCGGCGAAGGCGGCGAACAGCAGCGAATGGGGGTGTATCTTCATGGGGTGTCCTTCTTCTGTTGGCGTTTGGAAAACTCGCAGCCGCAGTACGACTGGCGGTAGAGGCCGAGCTCGGCCGAACGGGCGAGGGAGCGGAGAAAGCCGTTCCTCTTCTTGAAGTCGATCTCCAGAAACTTCGGCGCGGAGGCCGCCGCGCCGCCACAGGGCGCCGTTGAGGCCCCCCAGGCCGCGTCCGCGCCGGCGGCGAAGACCTCGGGCGACACCTTGTGCGGCGAGACGGTGAGGGAGGTCGTGAAGGCGTCGTAGCCGTGTGCGGCCGCGTAGGCGGCGGCGCGCGAGAGGGAGTAGCGGAAGCAGCGGGCGCAGCGGGCGCCCTTCTCCGGCTCCCGCTCAAAGCCCTTCGCCACGCGCGCCAGCCAGTCCGCGTGGTCGTAGTCGTCCGCCACCACCTCCACGCCGTCCGCCGCGCCGAGCGCCCGCGCGGCGGCGAGGCGCCGCTCGAATTCCGCGCGCGTGTCGATGTTGCAGTTCGAGAAGAAGAGGGTCACGGCGTGCCCCTCCTCCCGAAGACGCGGCCCGCACGCGCTCGCGCACGGACCGCAGCAGGTATGCAGCAAGACCTTCAAGACACGCTCGCGCGGCGCGGGGCCTCGTCGCCAGGGCACTAGGCCCTGTAGTTCGGCGCTTCCTTGGTGATCGTGATGTCGTGCGGACGCGCCTCGCGCTGGCCCGCCGCCGTCACGCGGTAGAACTTGCCGCGCGCCTGGAGGTCGGCGATCGTCTTCGTGCCGCAGTAGCCGAGCGACGCCCGGAGGCCGCCGCAGAACTGCGTCATGATGGCCGAGACGTGGCCCGAGTACGGCACCATGCCCTCGATGCCCTGCGGCACGAGGTTCTCCTCGCTCTCGTTGTCCTGGAAGTAGCGCGCG
>JBJEWG010000213.1:0-1795 GCA_051884935.1 Kiritimatiellia bacterium
TAGCGCACGCCGCCGCCGCCGCCCGCGCCGTAGAACACGCGCTTGCCGGTCAGCAGACTCTCAAACCCGGCGCCGCCCATACCACCGGCTGGCGGCATCTCGCCCGTTCCACCGAAACCTATCCCCACCGCGCCACCACCGCCGCCCGCGGCGGAGAGATTCTCCAGATCGCTCTCTCCACCGTTGACACCATTGTTGCCACTGCCGCCTTGGTTGACCATGCCGTCCCCCGTCGGGGCACCGCCGCTCTGCCCATATGAGCCGCCACCGCCGGAGCCGCCCGCCGCACCTGCGGCGAGGGATGTATTCGACTTATTGTAGTTGCCGCCCGCGCCACCGCCCTTTGTCTCGATGTCCAGCACGTCGTCGTCCGAGACGAGCGTGGACTTACCGCCGTTTCCGCCGCGCGTATCGACGCTCGACGACGCCGTGCCGCCCTTGCCGACGGTGATCGTGAGCGTCGCGCCCTTCTTCAGCGTCTGACTTTCCGGCAACGACTCGACGTAGTAGACCTCGCCGCCGCCGCCACCGCCGCCGAGCATATAGCCGCCCGCGCCGCCGCCGCCCACCACGAGGATGCTGACGTCGTTCGTGGCGTATTCCGGCAGCGTGACCGCGCCGTCCGTCGTGAACACGTGGGCGATGCGGTCGTGGATGCGCAGCACCTTGCCGCCCGTGCCGACGTCGCCGTTGCCCGACGTGCGGAACGCGCCGCCGACGTACTTGTCGGAGAGCGAACCACCGGTGTGGTCGTTGACGGCGCGCAGTTCATAGAGATAGTCGGTGTCGAGCTTGAGACCCTTCACCGGGACGGCGAACGAGTCGCCTGCAATCAGGCCGTTCGTCAGCGAGGTCCACGTCGCCGGCTCTTCGGAGCCTTCGGGCCAGACCTTATATTCAATGTTGCAGATGGACGACTCGAACCCGCAGTAGTCAACCTCGCCGGCGAACTGCACGTAGGAATAGCTGTAGTCGATCACGCCGACGGGCATCGAGTCGTCCTCCGGCGACCAGCGCACCACGGGAATGGCGGACTCCGCCCCCACGTAGACCGCGCCTGCGTTCAGGAACTCGGGGTCGGACATCGAATTCCGCTCGGCGCGCACCCAGTCCGCCGGACGCACGAAGGGGGTGACGCGCGCCTCGTCCATCTCGCCGTTGAACGTGCCGTGTCCCTGCCCGAGACCGCCCAGAACGAGACTCTTGTAGGTGGAATCGACTTTCGCCACAGACGGGAGCGTCATCGAGCCAACCGACTCGCCGTCGCAGTACATCGTGAACGCCTGCCGGCTTCCCGTAACCGCACCATAGACAAACGCGACGTGATGCCATTCCTGGTCGTCGGTCGGGAACGTCGAGGGAGTGATGGTGGGGTAGGTCGACTGTTGGTTACCCTCCCAGCCGCTCTGGGCGGTCCAGACGCGCAGCGCCGGGCGACTACTCAACGGGTTGTAGATGTTATCGTACTGAACGCCCCAGCTCGCCTGTTCATCGGTGAGCTTGTGCGAGACGAGGTAGGCGTAGTCCGCCGCGTTCGTGCACCACTTCATCCAGAAGGAGACGGTGAACTGCTGCGACAGCTCATCGGTCGTGAGATCCTTGTGCAGCAGGTTCTTGGGGTCGTCGATGACGATGTTGCCCCACGAGGCGGAGGAGCCCGAGCGCCGGCCCACGCGCCGCGCGCCGCCGACCATGCCGTTGGCGACCGCGAGCGAACGCGCGTGCGTGAGGCCCGTCAGGCCGCTTCGGCTGGACCCCTTCACCACCTGGATGCCGTCCTCCGGCTCGTTGAGGT
>JBJEWG010000214.1:0-9136 GCA_051884935.1 Kiritimatiellia bacterium
AGCGCGAGGACGAGGCGAAGTACAAGGACCTCATCGCGAAGCTCGGTCTCCGCCGCTAACAGAACTGGAACCATCCCATGCAAGGTGCAAAGCAGTTTAAGGTAAACATCGCGGGCCAGGACCTCGTCTTCGAGACGGGTCTGCTCGCGATGCAGGCCGCGGGCTCGGTGACGTGCTCGTATGGCGACACGACGGTGTTCACGGCGGTGACGAACACGGAGACGCCCCGCGAGGGCATCGACTTCTTCCCGCTGCAGTGCGAATACCGCGAGAAGTTCTACGCGGCGGGCAAGTTCCCGGGCGGCTTCTTCAAGCGCGAGGCGCGTCCGTCGAGCAAGGAGATCCTCACGGCCCGCATGTGCGACCGGCCGATCCGCCCGCTCTTCCCGGACGGGTACTACAACGACGTGCAGGTGAACTCGACGCTGATCCAGTCGGACGGCACGCGCGAGGCGGACTTCCTGGCGGTGAACGCCTCGTCGGCGGCGCTTCACATCAGCGACATCCCGTTCATGGGCCCGATCGGCTGCGTGCGCATCGGCCGCGTGGACGGGCAGTGGGTGATCAACCCCACGCACGAGCAGAAGGCGAAGAGCGACATCGACCTGCTCTACGCGGGCATCCGCGGCAAGTTCCTGATGATGGAGGGCTCTGCCTCCGAAATCTCGGACGAGGACTTCCTGGCCGCGCTCAAGCGCGCCCACGAGGAAGTGGAGAAGATCATCGACCTCCAGATCGAGATGCGCCGCGCGCTCGGCAAGCCGGACAAGGACATCAAGGACGTGCCGCAGCCTGCGGACAAGATGGACTTCATCCGCGCCGAGGGCGGCGAGGCCCTTGCGGCCGCGCTGCTCATCAAGGGCAAGCTGGAGCGCCAGGGCAAGGTGAGCGCCATCAAGGCGGACCTGCTCGCGAAGGTCTCCGAGAAGTGGCCCGAGATCGACGCGGTGGGCTTCGTGCACCTCTTCGACGCGCTTGAGATCGAGACCGTGCGCAGGAACGTGCTGGAGAAGGGGCTTCGCATCGATGGCCGCGCGCAGCACGAGATTCGTCCGCTCTCGGCCCAGGTGGGCGTGCTGCCGCGCCTGCACGGCTCGGCGGTCTTCTCGCGCGGCGAGACGCAGTCGTTCGCGACGGTCACGCTTGGATCGAAGAAGGACGCGCAGGACCTCGATTCGGTGACCGGCGGCCCCACGAGCCAGCGGTTCATCCTGCACTACAACTTCCCTCCCTACTGCACGGGCGAAGTCGGCCGCCTCGGGTCCACGGGCCGCCGCGAGATCGGCCACGGCGCCCTCGCGGAGCGTTCGCTCGCGGAGGTGCTGCCGGACGACTTCCCGTACTCGATCCGCGTGGTGAGCGAGATCATGGGCTCGAACGGCTCGTCGTCGATGGCCTCCATCTGCAACGGGTGCCTCGCGCTCATGGACGCGGGCGTGCCGCTGAAGCGGACGGTCGCCGGCATCTCGATCGGCCTCTTCACGAACGACGACCAGTCGCAGAAGGTGCTCGTGACCGACATTCTCGGCGCGGAGGACCACTGCGGCGACATGGACTTCAAGGTCGGCGGCACGCGGAAGGGCATCACGGGCTTCCAGGTGGACCTGAAGCTGCGCGGCCTCACGTGGGACCTCGTGGAGGGCGCCATCAAGGCGGCCCATGACGCGCGGCTGAAGATCATCGACTTCATGGAGACGGTCATCCCCGCGCCGCGCGCCCAGCTGAACCCCTACGCGCCCCGCATGGAGGTCGTCGAGATCCCCGCCGACAAGATCGGCGCGCTCATCGGCAAGGGCGGCGAGACGATCAAGGGCATCTGCGAGCGCACGGGCGCCCAGATCGACATCGAGGAGAAGGGCAGCCTCGGCATCGTCACCATCATGGCCACCTCGGCCGAGATGATGAAGAGCGCCAAGGACGAGGTCAACGGCGTGACCGCCGAGGCCGAGCCCGGCCGCATCTACGAGGGCAAGGTCACCGGCATCAAGGAGTTCGGCGCGTTCATCGAAATCCTGCCCGGCAAGGACGGCCTCTGCCACATCTCGGAGCTCAGCGACAAGCGCGTGCCGAACGTGGAGGCGGTGTGCAAGGTGGGCGACATCATGCGCGTGAAGTGCATCGGCGTCGATGACCGCGGCCGCATCAAGCTCTCCCGCCGCGAGGCGATGAAGGAGGCCGACGCCGCCGCGCAGGCGTAGGCGTCCGGTTCGGCGAAGGAAGGCCGGCGCCGCGGGTTCCGCGGTGTCGGCCTTTTCGTTTTCCGTCCGTTCGGCGTTGAGCGGGCGGAGGGTTTTGGTATACTAGCGCGCACGAGAGGAAAGAATCATGTTGGCGATCGTTGACTACAAGGCCGGGAACCTGACGAGCGTGCGGAATGCGTTCGCGGCGCTCGGCGTGGAGGCGGAGGTGACGCGCGACTCCGCGGTGATCCGCGCGGCGGACCGGGTGGTGTTCCCCGGCGTGGGCGCGGCGCGCAGCGCGATGGAGAACCTGCGGGCGCTGGGGCTGGAGGAGGCGGTGCGCGCGGCGGCGGCCTCGGGGCGGCCGTTCCTGGGTATCTGCCTGGGAATGCAGATACTCTTCGAGCATTCCGAGGAGGACGGCGGCGTGGACATGCTGGGGATTCTGCCGGGGCGGGTGCGCCGCTTCCCGGACGTGCCGGGCTTCAAGGTGCCGGAGATCGGCTGGAACCAGGTCCAGATGGGCGATGCGGCGGGGCGGCCGAACGGGATCGAGTACTACTTCGTCCACTCCTACTATGCGGAGCTGGGGGCGTGCACGGTGGGGCGGACGGAGTATGCGGGCGTGACGTTCACGAGCGCGGTGCGGCGGGGCAACCTCGTCGCGTACCAGTTCCACCCCGAGAAATCCGGGCGCGTGGGGCTTGAATTGCTGAAGGAGTTCGTGTCATGCTGACGAAGCGCGTGATCCCCTGCCTCGACGTGCGGAACGGGCGCGTCACGAAGGGCGTGAAGTTCAAGAACAACGTCGATCTCGGCGACCCCGTGGAGATGGCGGTGGCCTACTCGGAGGGCGGGGCGGACGAACTGGTGTTCTACGACATCACGGCGTCGGCGGAGCGGCGGCCGATCGACATCGGAATGGTGGAGGCGGTGGCGCGGGCGGTGCGCATCCCGTTCGCGGTGGGCGGGGGCATCGCAGGCCTGGCGGACATGGAGCGCGTGATCCTCGCGGGGGCGGAGAAGATATCCGTCAACTCGCTCGCGGTGCGCAACCCGCAGATCATCGCGGAGGGCGCGGCGGCGTTCGGCAGCCAGTGCGTGGTGCTGGGGATGGACCCCGTGCGGAGCGCGAAGTGCCCGAGCGGATACGAGATCACCACGCGCGGCTTCCGCGAGTTCACGGGGATGGACGCCGTGGAGTGGGCGAAGCGCGCGGCGGACCTCGGCGCGGGCGAGATCGTCGTCAATTCCGTGGACGCGGACGGCACGCGCGACGGGTTCGAGCTGGAGATCACGCGGCTCATCGCGGAGGCGGTGGGGGTGCCGGTCGTGGCGTCGGGCGGTGCCGGCAAACCGGAGCACCTCGTGACGGTCTTCGAGCAGGCGAAGGCGGACGCGGCCATCGTCGCGGGCATGATCCATTTCGGCGACTACACGATAGGCCAGATCAAGGCCGTGATGCACGCCGCGGGCGTGCCCACGCGCATGACCTGGTGACCCCCATTGGGTCCGTGAGGCGCCGCGAAAATTTTTCAAGAAACCCCCTTGCGCGCCGTCGGGCCACGTGGTATACTATGCCTCGTTTTCCACCACGTGTGGGGCTGTAGCTCAACTGGATAGAGCATCAGACTACGAATCTGAGGGTTGTGGGTTCGACTCCCGCCAGCCCCGCCACTTGGAGGAAAATACCAGATTGCGGGGTGGAGCAGCCTGGTAGCTCGTCAGGCTCATAACCTGAAGGTCGTTGGTTCAAATCCAGCCCCCGCTACCAATCTGGTTTAGGCCGAGAGGAGGGAACTCTCGGCGCGCAGGGTTCGAACCCGGGCGTGCCGGAACCCTTTGTTGGACACGAAAACCAAACTGCATGGCAAAAGAAGACGATAGCGCAATCGAGGTGACCGGCACCGTGATTAAGGTGCTGCCCGCGACGATGTACAAGGTCCAGCTGGACAACGGGCACGAGGTGCTCGCCCACATTTCCGGCAAGATGCGCAAGTTCTTCATCAAGATCGCGATTGGCGACAAGGTCACGGTCGAGATTTCGCCGTATGACCTCACGAAGGGCCGCATCACCTACCGCCACAAGACCTGATTCCCCGTGGCACGGCATCTTCTATCGCTGCACGACGTCACCCTCGCTTTCGGGGGTGATTCTGTTTTGGAGGGGGTGACCCTCAACATCGAGAGCGGAATGCGCGCGTGCGTGACGGGGCGCAACGGCGAGGGGAAGTCCACGCTGCTCAAGGTCATCGCCGGAAGGCTGGAGCCCGACGCGGGCGAGATCATCCGCGCACCGGGGCTGAAGGTGGCCTTTCTTGAGCAGGAGGTGCCGAGCGACCGGCCCGGCACGGTGCGGGAGATCGCGCGCTCCGAGAAGTTGATCTCCCAGATGAATCTGGAGCCCGACGCAGTGTTCAACACGCTCTCGGGCGGTCTGCGCCGGCGCGTGCTGCTGGCGCGCGCGCTGGCCGACGCGCCGGATCTGGTCCTGCTGGACGAGCCGACGAACCATTTGGACATTGAGTCCATCGAGTGGCTGGAGAGCTTCATTCGCCGTCAGGCCGAGACGACCTTCCTCTTCGTGACGCACGACCGCGCGTTTCTGCGCGCCGTCGCCACGTTCGTCTACGACCTCGACCGCGGGCAGCTCGCGGGCTGGAACTGCGACTACCGCACCTTCCTGCAGCGCAAGGCCGACCTTCAGGCCGACGAGGCCGCCCTGTGGGAGAAGAAGGCCAAGAAGCTCGCGCAGGAGGAGGCCTGGATTCGCCAGGGCGTGAAGGCCCGCCGCACCCGCAACCAGGGGCGTGTGGAGGCGCTCCGCCAGCTGCGCCTTGAGTTCGCGAACCGTCGGCAGGCCCAGGGGACGACGACGCTGACGATCGACACTGCGGCCGCCTCAGGCGATCGGGTCGTCAAGATCGAGGATGTGTCGTTTTCGTACGGGGAGCGTCCGATCATCAGCCACTTCACCGCCAATATCCTCCGTGGCGAGCGCATTGGCGTGATCGGCCGGAACGGAACCGGCAAGACGACGCTTCTCAAGCTGTTGACGGGCGCCCTGGCGCCGACTTTCGGCGCGCTCACGCGCGGGACGCGCGTGGAGATGGCGTTCTTCGACCAGCTGCACGCGCAACTCGACCCCGAGTTGACCGTGAAGGAGATTGTGGCGCGGGACCGCGATGTCGTCACGGTGGGTGGCGTGCAGAAGCACGTCTACTCCTATCTTTCCGACTTCCTCTTCACGCCCGCGCGCTCGCGCTCGCCGGTGAAGGCCCTCTCCGGCGGCGAGAAGGCGCGTCTGCTGTTGGCGCGCCTCTTTCTGAAGCCGTCCAATCTGCTTGTGATGGACGAGCCCACGAACGACCTTGACGTTGAGACGCTTGAGCTTCTGGAAGAGCAGCTGCTGAACTACAAGGGCACGCTGCTCGTTGTCTCGCATGACCGGGAGTTCCTCGACAACGTCGTCACGTCCTCCTACGTGCTCGCCGGCGATGGCGAGGTGCGCGTGTGCGCGGGCGGCTATGCCGAGGCGGCGCGACTCCTGAAGCAGGTGGACGAGGCCGCGAAGGCCGCTCGTGCGCCTCGCCCCGCGCAGACGCCCCAGCCGCCTCCGGCCGCGTCCGCGCCCCATAAGCTCAGCTACCGGGAGACGCGCGAGCTGGAGGCTCTGCCGGGGACGATGGAGGCGTTGGAGAAGGAGATCGCCGAAATCGAATCCGCCCTCGCCGATCCTTCCATCTATGCGAAGGACGTGGCGCGGGCGACGGCCCTGACGGCGCGTCTGCCGCTCGCCCGCGCGGAACTCGACACGGCCGAAACGCGCTGGCTCGAACTCTCCGAGCGCGCGTGAGCGCCGGGCGGACCTACAGATTTTCTTGACGTCTTTTTGACGTCTGTTTTACCTGTTCCTGACACAGGATTTCCCTTTTTCTGCTATCCTAGTCGCCGTCGCAGAAAGGGGTGTAACGTATGACGGAACGCGAGGCGCATATCGCCTTCAACATGATACCCACGGTTGGCGCCGTGACGGTGGCCCGGCTGGCCGAGGAGGCCGGCGGGAGCGTGGCGGAGGCCTATGAACGCCATCCCCAGAAGCTGGACTGGGAGGGGCTCCAGCCGGACTGGGAACGCGAGATCGCGCGGGCGGAGAAGATGCGCGTGCGCATTGTTACGCTGGACGACGCCGACTACCCGCCGCAGCTGCGGGAAATCGCCTCGCCGCCCCTCGCGCTCTACGTGGTTGGGGACGTGGCGGCGCTTTCGCGGGCGGGAATTGCGATGGTCGGCACGCGGGCGGCGACGGCGTACGGGCGGGAAACCGCGGAACGCTTTGCCCTAGGGCTGGCCCAGCGGGGGTGGAGCGTCATCTCGGGGTTGGCCAGTGGAATTGATGCGGCGGCCCATCGTGGCGCATTGGCGGGGGAAGGGGTGACGGTGGGGGTTCTGGGAGGGGCGCTCGACAAGTTCTATCCGCTCGAAAATCGCGATTTGGCGCGCGAAATGGTCGCGAATGGTGGGTGCGTCGTAAGCGAGTTCCCGTTCGGACGGAGCCCTGATCCGCAGACGTTCCCCCAGCGGAACCGCGTCGTCTCTGGGTTGTCGTGCGGTGTCATCGCCGTGGAGTGTCCGCTGCGGAGCGGCACGCTGATCACCTGCATGCGGGCGCTGGAGCAGGGGCGCGCGGTCATGGCGGTGCCGGGGCGGATTGACTGGAAGACCTCGGAGGGGTGCCATCATCTGATCCGGGAAGGCGCGCGAATGGTGACGAGCGTGGACGACATCGTTGAAGAGGTGACGCCTCTTGCGAAGAGCGGGGGACGGCGGGTGTCGCCGTCGGGCGGGTCCGCCCCGAAGAAGGATGTGGCGCGTCCGCGCGTGGAGCCGCCCCGGGCGAAGTCGGGCGCGAAGCCGTTTCGGGCGTTGCCGGAGGTCAAATTGTCGATCGAGGAGGCGGCTGTTCTTCGCGCGCTTCCGAACGAGGGGGCGACGATCGACCAGATGACGCGAGCGTCCGGACTGCCCGCCCGGATTGTCACGACGCTTCTGGTCGAACTGCGGCTGAAGGGCCGCCTCCGCTTCCTGCCCGGCAACCGCGTAGCGCCCAAAGTTTTGTGATTTCGCTGTGGATTTCTCACCCGTCTTATCGTAAACTATGTGCCCGAAATTTATAGCGAAGAGTCAAGTTGAGATGAGCAAGAAGCTTTTGATAGTGGAGTCGCCTGCGAAGGCGAAGACGATTGCGAAGTATCTGGGCGGCGAGTTCACGGTCAAGTCGTCTGTCGGTCATGTGCGGGATTTGCCGAAGAGGGGGCTCTCGATTAAGATATCCCCCGTCGCCGAACAGAAGGATGAATGGACGTTCACGCCGAGCTACGAGGTCTCGCCCGACAAGAAGAAGGTTGTGGACGACCTCCGCAAGGCGGCCCGGGCGGCGGACGAAATCTATCTCGCGCCCGATCCCGACCGCGAGGGGGAGGCGATTGCCTGGCATCTGGGCGAGGTGCTGGCCGATGTCACGAAGGGCAAGCCCGTGCGCCGCGTCACGTACAACGAAATCACGAAGAACGCGGTCGTTCAGGCCGTCTCGCACCCCGGCGACATCAACATGGCCCGCGTTGACGCGCAGCAGGCGCGCCGCATTCTGGATCGCCTGGTCGGCTTCAAGGTCTCCCCGCTTCTCTGGCAGAACCTCCAGTACGGCTATTCCCTGAGCGCCGGTCGCGTCCAGAGCGTGGCTCTGCGGCTTCTCGTCGAACGCGAGCGCGAGATCAAGGCCTTCAACCCGGTCGCGTACTGGGTGCTCGGCGTCGAGGCGGCGAAGGGGCCGAAGGAGCCTTCGTTCGTCGCCAAGCTCGCCCGTCTCGACGGGGAGAAGCCGGAGGTGGTGAATCAGGAGCAGGCCGCGACGTATGTTGACGATCTGGACGGGTCGTCGCTGCGCGTCGTCTCGGTGAAGACGCAGCCGAAGACGCGCCACCCCTACCCGCCGTTCACGACGTCAACCCTGCAGCAGGCCGCGTCGAGCGTCTGCGGCTTCTCGCCGCACCGCACGATGTCGATTGCGCAGAAGCTCTACGAGGCGGGTCTGATCACGTATATGCGAACGGACAGCGTGAACATCGCCGCCGTGGCGATGGACGCCGTGCGGAAGCAGATCGCGGACGACTTCGGCGCGGCGTTCGTTCCCGAGAAGCCCAACTACTATCGCTCCAAGGCGGGGGCGCAGGAGGCGCACGAGGCGATTCGCCCGACCGACGTCTCGCGCCGCCCGGGTGAAGTCGAGCTGGATTCGTCGTCGGCGAAGCTCTACGATCTCATCTGGCGCCGGTTCGTCGCGTGCCAGATGACGGACGCCAAGCTCTCCCAGAAGACGATCGGGCTGGAGGCCGAGAAGGCATCCCTGCGTCACACCTATCTGTTCACCGCCTCGACGACGTCCGTCGAATTCGAAGGCTTCCTCGCGGTGATGAAGGTTGCCGCGTCGAAGAAGGCGAAGGAGAGCGAGGAGGAGAGCGACGAGGTCAAGTCGCTTCCGCCGCTCGCCGAGGGGGAGGCCCTTGTGCCGCTGCGCTGGCTTTCGGACCGCAAGGAGACGAAGCCCCCGGCGCGCTTCAGCGAGGCCTCGCTGGTCAAGGCGCTGGAGGAGAACGGCGTGGGGCGCCCGTCGACGTACGCGCAGACCATCGAGGTTCTGGTCGATCGCCAGTATGCCAAGCGCGAGGCGCGCCAGCTGGTGCCGACGCAGCGTGGCATGGACGTGAGCGACTGGCTCGTCAAGAAGCTCGAACCGCTCTTCAACGTGGGCTACACGGCGGAGATGGAAGGGGAGCTCGACAAGGTCGAGGAGGGGGTCGTCCACGGGGACGGGATGCTCTCCAACTTCTACCATAGGTTCACGGACTGGATGGAGGCGGCGAAGGAGCCGCCGCCGTCTTCCGACAAGTTCGACC
>JBJEWG010000215.1:0-9102 GCA_051884935.1 Kiritimatiellia bacterium
GGGCAAGAAGATCCTGCCCGCGTTCGAGGTGGCGGACGTGGCGCGCGTCGAGATCGGCGGCGCCAGGAAGGTCGCGCTCGCCGCGACCGACGCGGGCTGGACCGTGGAGTCCCTCTTCGGCTATCCCGCCGACGTGACGAAGATCCGCGAGAACCTGCTCAAGCTGCAGGACCTCAAGGTCGGTCAGCTCGCGGTCGGCAAGAAGATCGAGAATCCGTCCGTGGTCGAGCTGAAGAACGCCTCCGGCAAGGTCGTGGCGTCCCTCAAGCTCGGCGACACGCACAGCGCGAAGCCGAAGGGGCAGATGGCCCAGTTCGGCGGCGGGGGCTATCCCGATGGGCGCTATGTGGTGTATCAGGAGCGGCCGGTGCTCGTGAAGGACGCGCTCGAAGCGTTCGACGGCGATCCCAAGAAGTGGGTCGATACGCGCATCTGCGCGGTGACGGCCTCGGACGTCGCGTCCGTCACCTACCAGAAGGACGGCAAGACGGTGAAGCTCGCCCGCACGGACGGCAAGTGGACGCTTGAGGGGCTGGGGCCGAAGGAGGAGCTCGACGCCTCCAAGACCTACTCGCTCGACTCCGCGCTCAGCTACCTCGACCTCACGGGCGTAGCCGACCCCAAACTGACCGAGGCCGAGCTCGGCTTCGCGACGGGCGCCGTCTACACGGCCACACTGAAGAACGGCACCACTTACACGGCGAAGACCGGCAACGCGACCGGAGCCGACCGCTGGGTGAAGGTGAGCGCCTCCTTCAAGGCCGTCGGCACGAACACCGTCGAGAACGCCAAGCTCGAACAGGCCGTCAAGGACTTCAACGCGAAGGTCGGCAAATGGACCTACTCGGTCTCCTCCTACAGCGCCGGCAACATGGCGAAGACCCGCGCGGACCTCGTCAAGGCGAAGGAGGAGCCGAAGAAGGACGACGCGGAGAAGTCTGCTGACAAGAAGGCCGATGCCAAGAAGTAAGGTATCACCCCTTCGTCCCGTACGATAAGCACGGGTGGTTGATTGGCACATGAAGGGCGACGGACGGGAGTCCGTCGCCTTTTTGTTGCCCAAGAGAATGTTTTCCGTCGGGCGACAGAGGGGGTCAGGGTCGCCCGACCCAAGGGCCTTCCGTCGGCGACGGATTTCGGGCCGTCGGGCGATGGAAAGTCCGCCCTTGAATAACGTCCCCCGAATTGGTGCGCATCTCCGCCCAAAATGGTGCGCACCGCAGACGTAAATGGTGCGCACCACAGGCGTAAATGGTGCGCACCATTTTCTACGCTGATGCGCACCATCGTCCACACCAGTATGAGCCCAACTCCCCGATGAATCTCCCCACGGCGGCATTTGACGGGGGTGGGGGGATTGTGATATGATAAGGTCAATGACTTGTATGAACCAGATGAGTTTTTGTACTTCTCCCCGAGGGGGGGGGGGGGTAAACTCTCACTATAAAGTCGAATCTAGAAACAATTTAAGTTATAGCGCGTGCGCCGCGTCTTCGGGGGAAGACGGAAAGGTGTGCGCGCTGTGTGTTTTTTGTCTGTATCAGGGGAGGCGAGATGGTCTGCCATAGGATTGCCTTCCAAAAAATTCCTGTTTAAAAATTTGGCGCGAATGGAATTTTCGTCGCCCAATGCAAAATGGCACTACTGATTATGAAAAAACTATTCATCTTGATTCTCGCAGTTCCGGCGATGGTGATAACTTCCGGGTGTATGACTCCGGTACGCATCGAAACCGATCCCCCGCGTATCGAGGGTACACAGTACGGATCCCCCAATCAGGTGGTTGGCGGAACTGCCGACCACGCGACGTTCTATGACCTGAATTCCGCCGCGAAGGCGCTGGTCTCAAAGTTTGTCGCGCATCCCGTGTTCGCGGCGAATTACAAAACACTGAAAGCGAAGAAGAAGGACGCGCTTCCAATCATCGAGGTTGCGCGTTTTGACAATCTGACGACGGACGCCCGGGTGCGCTCGTTGCTCCCTTCCGTAGAGGATACGGTTCGTTCTGCGCTCTTCGATACCGGACTCTTTGAGGTCAAGAACGAAGCCGCCTCGGGTACAGTCAAAGATCGTATCCTCCGTGGGGCTGATGGGGGGCTTGAGAACGGGGCACTGGTGCAGACCATTGGCACGCACGAATCGCCCGATTATCTGTTGATGGGCGATGTTCGTCAGTTCCGTGACGAAGGCGGCATTCATACCTATCGCTTCCATCTCTCGGCCCAGGATCTCGCGACGGGCAAGGTCGTCTGGGAAGGCATCGAGACGCGGGTGAAGTTCTAAGGAACTTTTTGAACTGCACCCCGAATCCTAGAAGTAAGAAAGGACTGTAAGCGATGAATCGTAAATTATTTCCATTAGTCGCCGTAGGCACTGCGCTAATGTGCGGTTGTGTTGTCGGTCCGCGCGTAGAGCATCGTACATGCAATTCCACCGGCGGCATGGAGGTCGCGCAGTCCGAGAATGCCGCAGCGCGTACTTCTGTAGACGACCCCTGCTTTAGCAAATGGCTGGCGGTGGAGTCGGCGGTCGTGAAACGCTCGACTCTCGGGATTCCCGTTGCGGATGTGCGACTGTGGAATGTCAGCCGAGACGATCTTGACTTCGACCGTGAGGACGATTTTACATTCCAATACCGTTTTTCATGGTTCGATGCGTCAGGCATGGCCGTTCTGGCCGAAGAGGGCGTTTGGCGTCATGAAACGATTCTCGGGGGCGAGGGGAAGAACCTACAGGGGTGTGCCCCGTCTGCCGATGCAACGCAGTATGTCTTGCGCATTCGCCATGTCGGCGGACACAATCGCTGATCAAATGGATGCAACACAATTTCAATTCCAGCGGGTGCTGAGATTGAAGACAAGACAACAAACAAGAAGGATAACAACATGAATAAACTACTGATGGCTGTGGCTGGCATAGCCGTATGTTCGATTGTGACGGGCTGTATGTCAAGCGCCGTGACAAAGGGTGGTTCGTACGCGAATCTGCCGGATCCCAAGCCTGATGAATACCTGATTCACTGGGAGAACGCGGACAACACGATAGAAGCGACGGCAACCGTCTGCGGAGGTATATTCGGTTTCTGTAACTACAGCGACAAGGCTCCTTGGATGCTTCGCGATCAGGAATCCAGAAATTTCTTTGGCCACCGAATCTACAGTCTTGAAGACAAGGCCCGCAACGCAGCGCTCTATAAGGCTTGCCAGCAGACGAAGTGCGATGCTTTGATTGGCGCGAACTATGATGTCGAGACCGAGAGCTACGGCCCGTTCTTCTCAACCTCCACCTGCAAGGTGAAGGGTTGGCCAGCCCGCATTACGGGAATCGAAAAGGTCGCAAACAAGGCGAAGTGACAAATGAAATACTCTGCGCCATTCCTCCTTGCGGCGGCCGTCATGCTGTCCGGCTGTGAGACTGTTCAATCTACAATGAACACCATTCGCGATTCGCAGCGTCCGAAGGATGGCGTAGAGGTTCTGCAATACAGACAATGCTTCGAGGCCGGGCGTCGCTCTGAATCTAAGGGCGACGTCCGGATCGCCGGAGATACGTACGGATGGCTCGTCGAGCGCGGCAGCCGCTACGGCGAGTATGGTCTTGCGATGCTCATGCTCCGCAAGGAGCCCGGCAGCAAGGAGGCGGCAAAGCTCCTTGTGTCCTGTGCAAAGCGTTCGAGTTGCGCATCCAATCTGTTTCCAGACTCCGCAATGGATTCGGCGTTTTCCGTCGCGGCCATGGACAAACTTGCCGATATCGCCGTTTCCGAACATGACAGGCAGGATGTCGCCGATTGGCTACGCGCCACAATGTTCGGCGTAGTCACGCCGCAAGTCACGGCGTGGGCTGCAGAGATGAAGAAGAGCAAGGAAACAACCGAGATCTACAAAGACGTCGTTTCCGCCGTGGAATCCAGCCGTCCGAGCCAAGAATACGGGAAAAAATTCCAGTGGACTGAACTTGGCGATATCTTCCAGGGGAAAGGCAATACTGTCGCCAATCCTGGAGGGGGGATTGAACTACCTAGGCCACCGACAAGCTATTCAGTCGTAAAGTTCGTCAAGGCGCCGGATGCCGAATGCCGGTACGATTTCGATGTGAGGCTGGATGGGAACGGCACGTTCGAAGCGACAGAAAAAGTGCGCTCCGCGATACGTCGTCAGCTTTTAAAGGAGTTTCGCGGCGCGAATCCACAGGACGGGGCGGAGGATGTCAGGATTTCGTTCCTCACGTGGAAACAGCACGAATCGGCGATAGAAGGTTCCGCCGCCGCCGTGAAGGTGAGCGCGGTGAAAATGGAATACGATGCGCTGACCAGACGCGGAAAAATTGCTGTGCGGCTCGACGGCAGGGATGTGGCCGCCGCTCGGCAATGGGCTGTCGAAAACATTGCGGAACTCGCAGGCGGAAAAAATGTCGTGCTTGTCGCAGGCAAGTCGCCGCCGCCCGGTGCGACATTCAGGATCGGTAGCGAACGCATGACAGAGGAAGGTCTGCTGGAAATCGACTTCCAGACGGAGTAAAGGAGACAACGATGAAACGGCAAATCGTATGCATAATTGCGGCAGTGGCGTGTTTGGTCACACTGGTAGGAGCACCATGCAAGGTCGTACTCGTGGTGCAGAACCATGGAAGTCCTGGAACGGGTGTGCCGATCCAGTCGCTTACGGATGCGCTGACGGCGCAGTTGACCAAGCACGGCTTTAGCGTGGTGAACCCCTATAATCTGATTGGCGAGAATCTCAACCGCACGTCTGCGGGAGAGGAAATGCCCAAGGTCTCCGCGATTGAGATGGCGCGGCTGGCGAAGGCCGATGGCGCGCTGACAGCCTCGGTCCTACAGTTCACCGACCAGACGCGCGGCACGCCCGTCATATCTCACCAGTATCGGATCCGCCTTGGGTTGAATCTCGCGGATGCAAAAACGGGTGCGACGATTTGCGGGGCCTATATGAATCAGGCCAAGGTGAGTCCCCAGTATACTGTCCGGCAAGATGCCGCCAACCGTCATGACCATCTCTACGACCTCGTTTTTGCCGCCGCCGACGAATGTTCCGCCGATCTCGCCGAGGAGTTGAAGAAGTCGAATTGGCATCCTGCCGCACCTGCTGCACCTGTCGTCTGTCGGGAGGTGCCTAACCCGCAGGTTGCGCCCGTCGTCACCCGTCCGGCCCCCCCACCTACCGAACCGCCCACGTGCATGCCTCGTCCTCCGACCCCGTCACCTCTTTCGGTCGAGGAACTCGACAATGCCGTCCATTCCCTCGTCAAAATGATGCTGGAGAACGAACTTTTCAAGGCGAACTACCGGGAGATCGCCGACACGACGGCGAACAAGCTCCCGATCGCCATTTTGGGCGGTCTCACGGACGAGACGGGCGAGCCGGGAATGGCCGCGCTCTGCGCCGCCGTTGGCGAAACCCTGCGGATGAAACTCTATGATTCGGCTTTGTTCGACGTGAAGAACGACGAGATGATTGAACAGATGACGAAGCGCATTCTGGCGAGTGGCAACAGTCCGCTGGAGGACAGCGAAATCATGTCGGCCTTGAAAAAACACGGGTCACCAGACGTGCTGGCAGTCGCGCGTCTTCGCAAGTTCGGCAAGAACTACCGTTTTTCGTTGTCCTTGTACGGCCTTGCCTCGGGCAAAATCGTCTGGGAGCGTTTTGCAACGATTGTTAAGTAAGGTGTTCTCGTCCTAAAAAACGAAAGTACCAATGAAGGTGTGAATGATGATATTGTTCCTGCACGTCGAATGATTCGCGATTATATTGAGACGATCGTTCGCGACAAGAATATCACATTGACTACCGGCGAGCCGCCTCCGCCGGGGAAATATTACCTCTTGAAGGAGAATACGCTTCCTGGCAACATCCTCGAAATCGAATTTAAGACGGAATGATAGGTAAGGAGAAATGAAATGAAAACGATACTAGCGTCGATTCTCTTCGGTCATGCGCTGTTGACCGCGTTCGCACAGTCCCCGAATGTTTCCGTGACAGTGGAGAACGAGCCGTCCGTTCCGTCTTCGCAACCGCGCCGCGTGGCGCTCGTCGTGCAGAACCACACTTCCAACATTGCGGAGCTGCCGCTGGCGGCGTTTGCCGATACGTTAACATCGCGGCTTTCCGGCAAGACAATCCGGATCGTCAATCCGCACAACGCGTTTGGCGTGAATCAGAACCGCACGGCGCGAGGCGAGACGATGCCCGAAGCCTCTGCGCAGGAGATCGGGCGCCTGCTGAACGCGGATGGCGTCCTCACTGCGTCCATTCTGGAATTCACCGGCGAAGACATCGGCGTTCCCGCCATCGCGCACACGCTCAAGGTGCGCCTTGCCCTCAACCTCGCAGATGCCGCGACGGGCGATACGGTCTGCGGTGTCGACGGCGTGGAATTCAGCAAGAACTACACGGCGGAGAAGATGAAGTCCGATACGGCGACCTTGTACGAAGGGGTCATGCATGGCGCGGCGGCAAAAGCCGCGGAAAAACTTCTCACGAAGGTCGTCTCGGTTGGATGGGAACCGGGTGCCGTGAAGTTGCTGGACGTGTTCTTCGGCTGCAACGTCCTCGGTGCCGACATCCAGATTGACGGACAATCCTATGGTACGTGTCCCGCGCAGCTCTCGCTCACGCCCGGTTCGCACTCGCTGATTGTCTCGTATCCGCCGTACTATTACGAGTTTAGGCGTAGGGCCATGTTCAATCAGAATGGACAGACATACAAGGTTGTCTTGCAATTGACGCCGGATGGCGAAGCGCAGCGCAATCGTGGGCTTGAGTATGAAACAAAGCTTGTCGAGCTCAAGATGGCGCAAATCGATCTGGAGAAGACGAAAGCGGATAACGCCGTCGATTACGAGAAGAAGAAACTGGCGCTTGAAAAAGAGCGGCGGTCCATCGTAGCGGAACAGGGCGAACGCTGCGAACTCTTCAAGAAGCAGCTTGAGCTTGCGGACGCCATGCTGGAACGCTATTCGCTTTCGGGCGAAGCCGACGACTATGTCCGCAAGGTAATTGCCGACGGTACCGCCGTCTACTGGAAAAACAGTTTTGGCCGCATTGCCATTACGGACGGAGAAGCGGGCAACATCGAGTTCGCGACGCCTTCGACGGATGCGGGCGATCTTGCCGTGCCGCCTAACCCGAAGGAGATTGGCGAGGGGCTTCAGAAACTGCTGATGAAGAGAGTTGGAAGGTAGGCGGAATATTGACGCATGAAACCATTCGGAAGCATTGTTCGCCGGTCGGTTGCGGCAGGTCTGCTGGCTTGTCTGTCGGGTGCCGTTGCGGGAACGGCAAATGCCGATGACTACGTTAGGGACGTAGCTTCGTCGGGGACGGCAAAGGCTTTCTTTTCGGCTGTTCGAAAAGACCTTCAGCCGACAAGAGTCGCCAGAAACGAGGCTTCGACGGATGGCGAGAACGGCGCCTATTTCACCGATGACGGCTCCATCTCGATACCGCCGGGCGCCATGGTGTCGTTCAAGATGGCTGGCAGATGTATGGATCCGCATCTGCCGGCGCCGTTTGTTGGGGAGCCAATGCAGTTTGTCGATGTCGGGAAACTCGTTCCCGTCCGGCTGCGTGGGATGTACGACAATCTGATCCTGCGCCAGTCGCAGCACGACCCGAAGGTGATGGCGAACAATCCCCAGCATCTCGTGTGGGCGATTCGAACGGCGGGAACGGAAGATCCCCTGGCGAACAGTCTTTCCGAATCCCAGCTGGAAGTGCTTGACGAGTGCGCGGGACGACGCGGCGCGTTCATGAAATACCACGAAAAGGAGAAAAGGCGGAATGCGCGCCGCAACAAGAAGCGCGGCATCGTCTCCGGCGGGAATCGCATCTCGGTCGGCGCGCTTTCGTATGACGCCGCTGAACTTTCCGGAACGAACGGAATGCGGCGGATCGAAGCGCATATCGGCGCGCTGACCGAGATGGGCGAGAAGTCGAAAGTCAGGACGGAAGCCGATTTCCGTTACGGAGAAATCGAAGACGAGCTGTATTCGGATATCGCTTGCAACGGTGGCCTGTCGTTTACGGCGCGGCTCTTGAACGCGTCTGAACGTCGCAAGGAATTCCGTGCGGCGGATTTTGCCGCGCAGGTAGGGAACGGAAACGCGAAGGGCGGCATGCGCCAGCGCGTGACGATGGGGACACCCGACGAATTCATGTTCGTGGCCGGTGCGCTGCGCGAGGGCGTGGAGATCGAACGTGATGCGTCGATTGTTGAAACGGAGGGAGAGGTCACGCAACGTCTGCGCGGTCGCGCCTACCGGCGACGTACGGCGAGGACCGGTGAAGGGCATGCGCGTCAGACGCGCGAGACGGAGCGGACGCGTCGCGTCAAGAGCGAGGCGCGCACGACGATAACGGAAGTTCCGCCTGTTCCGCCCGTACCGCCGATTGAAATACATGACGTCGTCACCAACGAGATTGTCCGTACCGTTGCAGAGCAAGTGAAGGTGCGAGCAATTTCGCTGGCATACGATTCAGAAACACGAAAAGGGCTGCTAACGGTCGAGATTGTCAGCGGCTCGTTTACGAAGGCGAGTCGATACATTCGGAAGAACTTCGACGAACTCGTGCGCACGCAGTCCCCTGCGGGAGGGACTGCGGAGGTGCCGAGCGACGCCTTGCTGGAAATCGGGTCCATCGGCATAAACGATCAAGATTATTGCGAAATCACGTTCACGGCAAAAACAGAAGGGAAGAATGAGACATGAAACGCATGGGTTCGACAATTGCCATACTGTGCACTTTCTTGACTGTCGGCACGGCCATGGAGGCCGCCGCCCCCGCATATTCGTCTTCTGTCCAGCAGATAGACAGCAATATGAATTCGCCTGGTCAGACCATGCCTGTTTCAAACCTAAAAACTGAGGGTAAGATTATAGGCCGCGTTCAGGAGAGTAGACTCGAAAGGTTCGAAAATGCCCCAAAAACTGACGATGAGTTTATAAGCAGCATCAACGCCGCCGTTTGGGCCAATCTTGAAAAGTTCGACACTGCTTGTGGAAAGGACAACAAGGAAATCGCATATAACATGATTTATGACGACTTCAAATTTACTCCTGAACGAGCTGATGATGGTAGT
>JBJEWG010000216.1:0-1777 GCA_051884935.1 Kiritimatiellia bacterium
CGTTCTGCTACTTTCCGGCAGAGATTTCAAGAATAGAGAATACAAAGAGGAAATTGTTCAGCAATCATTCAACAACCTCGAAAAAGGCGTGCTAGAAGTAGTCAACGAAAACAATTTTAAACAGTTCATGCTCATAATTCGAGGTGCTGGATTTGTATCGCCAAAATTGGTCAACTCCAACATGGCACTTGATTTTGCTTATATGCTTTTCCTACGACTTCTCAATTCAGACTGCAATCATAACGAAGCCAAACGAATTGTCCAGAAGTGGTATGTTTTGTCAGTATTGACGGGTCGATACAGCGCGTCTCCTGAAAGTGCGTTTGGTCGAGACCTATTGCTCCGGCGACGAATTATTGTGAGTCGGCCGCATAGGAAACGTGCTTGTCCTTGAAGTACGATTTCACGCGCTCTGGCGAAGACTGAACCATCGACATGTGTTCTTGCGTTTTCTTCAGCAGCCCCTGCCGAGTCCGTCGTGGGACGCTCGTCGTAATCGCGTGTTTCAGGTCCGCGTTCAGGCGCTCGTCCGGATTCAATTCCGGACTGTAACTCGGGAGATAGAACACCTCGGTCTGCTCCTTGTGCCCTTCCAGCCAGGCCATTGCGGGCTTGCAGTGATGAACCTTCAGGTCGTCCATGACAAGAAAGACCTTTCTCGGCACATCCTTGATTAGGCTTTCCATGAATTCGATCAGACGATCGGCGTTGAAGACCCCGTCGATGATCATCCAATAGCACTTGCCCTGATTGTTGACCGACGAAATCATCGAGAAGCGCTGGCGCGAGCCCCAGACGGCGCAGGTTGTCGGCGTCTTCCCGCGCGGCGCGTACGACCTGCCGCGAACGTCCGTATTCATGACGGCGGTCTCGTCCGCCCAGTGGATCTCGGCCTTTTCGGCCTTTGCACGCGCGGCAATCGACGGATACGTCGTGACAAGCCATTCCTTAACAGCCTCCGGCTTTTGCTCGTAGGCAACCTTGATCGGCTTCTGCGGCGTATAGCCCCAGCGCTTGAGGTAGTCGCCCACCGTACGGACGGGTAGTCGGATGCCGTGGTGCTCCTCGATGTACTTCATGACGGCCTCCCGCGTCCAGAGAGCGAACCCCATCTTCAGCTGCTCCGGGCGCTTGTCGCGGATTGCGTCGCGAACGTCCTTCTCCTGTTCGTCGGTCAGCCTTTTGGCCGATCCTTTCTTGCGGCCGCGCTTCTTCGGCTTGAGGGCGGCAGCACCACCCTCGGCATACAGATCGATGGCCTTGCGCACAGCACCCCAGCTCACGCCGGTCTTCTCCTTGATGGCCATTGGTCCCATGCCCTGCTTGTGTAAACGAACGATCAACATGCGCACGGAATAGAGATTCTCCGGGTTTTCCCGAGTATCCATCTTTAAGTCGTTTTCCATGCCACGTAGTATACCAAAAATCGGCCAGAAAGCCACTATATTTCGTCGCCGCTTCTATAGTATGTAAAATCCAGCAAGGAGTGCGAGTATGGAAAAACGGTTGCTTTGCAGGTATCTATGGGTCGCGGTCGCGATGGCGCTGCCGGCAGGCGGATGGGCGGAAACAATCGACAGCGCCCGGCCGTGCGCAGAATTGGACGGCACATAAGGCGCGAAGCCCTCGCAAACACCCCGTGCGACTCTGGGGAGCGCCGGAATTTGCCGCATACGCCGCCGTTGCGAACGGAATCAAGCCTACGCTCGCGCCGTTCGGGAAATGGCTGCGGACGGCGGCGGACTACGGCAACGGCCATGAAGAAAGAATCCGGGGC
>JBJEWG010000217.1:0-1769 GCA_051884935.1 Kiritimatiellia bacterium
CCTCTGCCGAGATGGAACGAGCCCGTGCCCGTGAGCACCAGCGTGCCCGCGCCGATCTTGACGAACGGCTTCTGGTTGTCGATCCGCGCGAGCCCCGCGACGACGCCCTCCGGCACCATCACGAAGAGGCCGTTCCCCTTCGCCGTGACCGCGCCGTCCAATACGCCGTCCGCGCTCGGCCGCAGCCAGGCTTTCCCCAGCTCGATCGGCAGACCCGTCGCATACCGCGGGTTGACCGAGAGGATCGCGCCATCCGCCGCCGTCAGCTTCCGCGGCCCGGTGATCGGACCCTCCAGCGCCACGCGCCCCTGCACCACAAGCCCCATCTGGTTCGGGTCCGCCACCGTCTCCACGCCCGGCACCGTGAGCGTGCCGCCGCCCGTCGAGGCCAGGCGCGTCTGCACGCTCGTGCCGTTGTCGAGCCGCAGCGCGCCGTTCGCCAGCGTGACGTCCGCCGGGGAGGCCGACGAGACGCCACCGACCACGCGCGTGGCCCCGCCCAGATCGACCTGCGCGGCCTGCTTCAGGGACGCGGGGAACGTCACCGGGTCGCCCGGCAGATCCTCCGGCGCGCCGCCCGACCAGTTCGCAGCCTCGGCCCATGTGCCGCCACCGGCTGCGGACCAGACGTGCGTGTGGCCCGCCGCGCCAACGGCGTCGAGCCACAGCGTGTCCGTGCCGTCCTCGTTCTGCACGAGGGAGAAGGTTCCCGCGATCCCGGCGGCCCTCACGCGGGGGTCCAGCTCGAACCGCGCCGGGTCAAGCGCGCCGCGCGGCGCCGTGAGCACCTGCACCCGCCCCGCGAACGTCGTGGAGAGCTCGTCCGTGCCGCTCTGCCGCAGCGAGACGCGCACGGTGCCGTTCACCGTCAGCGCCCCCACGCTGAAGCCCCACATGTTGGCCGCGCCGAAGTGCGTCCCCCGCAGATAGGTGACCGAATCCGCGTCGTCGCCCAGCACGAGGGCCGCAAGCGTGCTCGGCCGCCCGCCCGTGCCCGTGTTGCCGAGCAGCCCGCCCGAATGCACCGTCACCGTGCACGCGGCGGCTCTTTCGCCGGTGACGGCCAGCGCGCCGCCCGCCTCGACGACGACCGGGCAGGCGTGCCCGCCCGCCACGTCGCGCAGGCACACGCACCGATCGACGTCCGCGCCGCGCACCGTCAGCGTGCCGCTCCCGACCAGCGAGTGGATGATGCTGAACCAGCCGTGGTTCATGCGCGAGGTATCGACCGTGAGCCCGCCCGCGCCGTAGACGAAGGTGCCGAAGCCGGACAGCTCGTCGTCGCCGCCGTCGTTCGGCCCCGGCACGAGCGTGGCCCCGTCTACGATGAGCGTGTGGTTCGAGGTGCCCCGCAGCCGCGTCGTGAAGCGGAGCGTGGAGTTGGTGATCGCGATCACGGCGGGCTGCTGCTTGTACACGCACTCGACGCTGTCGAGGAACGTCATCTCCGCGCCGTCCGAGAGGGAGAGGAGCGTGCGCATGTTGGAGTTGCTGTCCGGGAAGTAGAACCGCGTCGCGATCTCCGCCGTGCCGCCGTGCATCACGAACGCGGCCTCGCTCACGCCCGGATGGCGGCCGGAGCCGCCGATGCGGAAGAGCCGATCGCCCGCCACCGTCTGGCGGAACGCGCCGCCAAACATCTCGAACTTCGCGTGCTGCGGAGCGCCGTCCAGATTGTCGTAGCCCACGATCAGGCTGAAGACGTTCACGCGCCCGCCGTTGAGCGTGTAGGTCGCGTTCATGTGGGGCCGCCCGCCCAGGGTGTTCTC
>JBJEWG010000218.1:0-1767 GCA_051884935.1 Kiritimatiellia bacterium
GGCCGTGCAGCCCACGACCGTGCGCCTCTACGACGACGCCACGCGCGCGCTGAGGGTTGATGTCGATCTGCCGCGTCTGCTCTGCCTGAACGCGCCGACGCTGGCGAACGACCTCCATTTCCAGAACCCCATCGAGCTCAACGGATCGACTTCCGCGTTTGACGTCCGCGTCGAGGCCGGCGACGCCTATCTGGACGGAGGAATCAACTACACCGTGGATGGCGTGCCGTCCACGGGTGCGGGCTCGCTCGCGAAGAAGGGCAGGGGCACGCTTCATATGCCGGCGAGATCGACGTTCCAGACGCTCTACAGTCAGGGCGGCACGGTCGTCTACCCTCCGAACAGCGAGACGACGCTGGATTGGATCTACAGCACGTCGGCGGACGCCGTGACGATCTTCGAGGAGGGGAGTCGGCTGACGCTCAATGGAAGAATCCACGTCTCGGGCGGCGGCGGCCTGACGCTCTCCAACTCGGTCTGCACGATGGCGGCCGGGGACTTCGTCGTGGACGCTTCCTCGATGACCGTCGCGGGCGGTACGTTTGAAAACACGTCCTCGGGCTGGAGCTACACCTATAATACGGGGTATCTCATGCTGGACGGCGTGGCGGCGACGTTCGATTCCGCGCTCATCGCCGGGTTCGACGGATCCGGGACGAACTTCTGCGGCAAGAGTCTTCTGCGGATCACGGGGGGCGCCCAGCTGACGGTGCCGAAACTCTACGCCATGAACGGCGACCTTGAGATCTCGGGCGAGGGGACGCGCGTCGTCTGCCGGGGGGACATCATGGGTGGTGGCGGAAACGAGCTTGCCTGCACGAACAACGCCGCGAGCCGCATCCTCGTGACGGGAGGCATCGTCCAGCTGGCGGGTGACTTCAGCGTTGGCGAGGCCAAGGGATCGGAAAGCCGACTCGATCTTTTCGGCGGTGTCATCGAGATGGCGGATGGGAAGTCCGTCACCGCGGGCAACTGCGGCAACGGCCTGATCGAGGTTGCCGGTGGGCTCCTGGATGCTTCTAGGGCGTATGGCATCATGCTGCTGCCGCACTGGAGGGACACGAGTGGATGGACGAACGTGAAGCCGGGGTGGGAGGAGCGCGGCGTGATCCGCTTCGTTGGCGGCGAGGCACGCGCGCAACAGGTGACCGGCGCGGACGGGCGCGACTGCCAGGTGGTCTTCGACGGTGGCAGGGTGACGTTCACGAACCCGTCCTCCACGACGGTCTTCGGCGGCATGTCCGTCCGCCAGATCGGCGTGAACGGCGGCGAGGTGGATGTGCAGGATCGGAACCTGACGATGGCCGGCGCGTTCACGGCGCTCACGAACCAGACGCCGGTCGTCGTGACGGGCGCGGCGCTCAACACGGCGCCCGCGTTCGCGAAGAGCGGCAGCGGCACGCTCACGCTGGTGGGTGCGAACGCCTACGCCTGCGGCACGGAGGCGAAGGCGGGCGCGCTCACGGCGACGGACGGCGTCTACCCCGGCGGCGTGGGAATTGTCGGCACGTTGACGTTAACCGACGTCGCCCTCGCGGGGCGCGTGGCGATCGACGTGGGGGCCGACGGCGCGTGCGACAAGCTCATCGTGAACGGGCCGCTCGACGCCTCGAAGCTGACGTTCGACTTCACGGACTCCGCCGACGCGCTCGCGAACCTGAAGGCGGCCCGCATCGTGGAGGCGAGCGGGGCGATCACGGGCAAGCCCGAGGTGACGGGCCTGCCCAGGGGCTTCAACCTCTCCTTCACCGAGACGGCCATCACGGT
>JBJEWG010000219.1:0-8994 GCA_051884935.1 Kiritimatiellia bacterium
GAACGCGAAGCGTCTCTCCGTGTTGAATAATCAATTCGCCGCGTATTCCGGGGGAACTGTCTAACTGAGGTGAACTGTCTAACTGAGGTGAACTGCCCAACTGAACGGTCCATTCGCACTGGTTGGCCGTCCAAGCAAACGAAGCGGGGCCGCCGCGACATGCGGTGGCCCCTCTTATGCTGCGAAGAGACGCGGTGGTTAGCCGTTCTTCTTCTCGAACTCCTTCATGAAATCGACCAGGCAGTCGATGCCCGCCATCGGGAAGGCGTTGTAGATCGACGCGCGGATGCCGCCAACCGAACGGTGCCCCTTGAGCGAGCTCATACCGGCGGCCTTCGCCTCGGCGACGAACTTGGCCTCAAGCTCCTCCGTGGGGAGACGCCACGTGATGTTCATGTTCGAGCGGAACTCCTTCACAGCCGTGCCGCGGTAGAAGCCGGAGGCGTCGATCACGTCGTAGATCTTGCGGGCCTTCTCGGCGTTGAGCTTGAAGAGGTTCTCCTTGCCCATCTTCTTGACCCACTTCATGGTCTCGCCGAAGATGTAGATGCCCCAGGTCGGCGGCGTGTTGTAGAGGGAGTTCTCCTCCGTGAACGTGCGGTACTGCAACATCGTGGGGATCGTCTGGGAACCCTTCTCGGCGAGCTCCTTGCGGATAGCGACGACGGCCATGCCGGAGGGGCCGAGGTTCTTCTGCGCGCCCGCGTAGAACATCGTGAACTGGTTGTAGTCGCGCTCGCAGGAGAGAATGTCGGAGGACATGTCGCAGATGAGCGGCGAGCCGGACTGCGGGAACTGCTTGAGCTCGGCGCCGGAGATCGTCTCGTTCGAGCAGATGTGGCTGTACACGGCGCCGGGCGTCCACTTCCACTCGTCGGCCGTCGGCATGCGCGTGGGGATGTCCTTCTGGCAGTTGGCGACGACGTTCACGTTGCCGACCATCTGGGCCTGCTTGAGGGCCTTGTTCGACCAGGTGCCCTGGTTCGCGTAGTCCGCCACCTGGTTCGCGCCGAGGAAGTTCATCGGAATCATCGCAAACTGGAGTGAGGCGCCGCCCTGGATGAAGCAGACGGACCAGTCGTCGCCGAGGCCACAGAGCTCCTTGAACGTGGCGATGGCCTCTTGGTGAATGGCGTCATAGTCCTTGCCGCGATGAGACATTTCCATCACGGACATTCCGCAGCCCTTGTAGTCAACGAGGTTCTGCTGGGCCTCCTGGAGGACTTCCAGCGGGAGCGCGGCGGGGCCGGCGGAGAAGTTATAGATACGAGACATGATTCTTTGGACTCCTTGCTTGAAAAAACGAGGCTATATTGTACTCCTCGGGCGCGATTTTGGCAACTCGATTTGAAGGCCGATGTTGAACAGCATCCCCACGGCGATCAGGGCGGCGAGCAGATTCGTGCCCCCATAGCTGATGAACGGCAACGCAAGCCCCTTCGTGGGCAGGCACTTCGTCACGACGCCGATGTTGAACACCGCCTGAAAGAAGATGAGAAAGGTCAGCCCGTAGGCCATCAGCCGTCCAAGCCGGTCCGGCGCGCGGGCCGAAATGATCATCCCGCAGACGAAGAACACCGTGAAGGCGATGAGCAGCGAAAGGGAGAAGAAGAGCCCCCATTCCTCCGCGCCAATCGCGAAGATGAAATCCGTATGCGCCTCGGGCAGATACCGCAGCTTCTGAAGCGATTCGTTGAAGCCGACCCCCGTCAGTCCGCCGTTGCGGATCGCCACCAGCGCCATATCCGCCTGATGGGCCACAGCCTCCTCCTTGGCGCTCAGGGCCGCCGAGCCGCCAGCCGCCGCAGCGGCCTCCCCGAACATGCCCTTGAACCAGGAGAGGATGCGGTTCATTCGATTCGCATTGAACGCAAGCAGCGTCCCCACGCCGCAGAGCCCGAGGCCCCCCAGCGTGAACATATGGGAGATCTTCATCCCCGAAACAAGGAAGAGGACACCCCCCGAAAGACCAATCACCATCGCCGCGCCGAAGTCGGGCTCGGCGAGGGCCAGCCCCATCAGAACGCCCACGATCAGCACGCCGCGAACCGCGCCCCGCCAGAACGTGCCGATCACCCATCCCGAGCGGTCGATGAACACGGCCGTGGCGATAACAGTGAGCAGCTTGGCGAACTCGCTGGGCTGGAGCCGGAGCGGCCCCAAGATAACCCACCGCCGCGAGCCGTTCACCTTGGGGCAGAGGAACACGAGCGACAACAGCACAACGACGGCGACGTAGAGCACAATCGTCAACCAAGGTAGATCCTTCCACTTGTGGTAGTCGAACTTCAGCGCAACATAGAGGCAGGGCACCGAAACCACAAGCCAGACGAGCTGACGGATGATGAAGTAGTTTGCGTCCGAATGAAGACGCAATCCGTTCTCACCGCCGGCGGAAGCGAGGACGACAAGCCCCCACGCCAGCAAAATGAGAACGGATATCCCCAGACAAGTCAGAACGAGCCGCACGGAACGGACCTACTGGGCGCAGGCCGTCACTGAGCGGACTGCTTGGCGTTCGCGGGGAGCTTGAGAACCTGACCGGGCTTGATGGCATCTCCCGCCTTGAGGTCGTTGAGATCCATCAACTGGCTCGGGCTGATGCCCCAGGCGATCGCGACGGAGACGATGTCGTCGTTCTCCTTCACCGTGTAGGTGGCGCCGGTCGGCGCGGGAGCGGCGGCAGGCTCGGCAGGTGACGCGGCCTTCGGCTCTTCGGCGGCTGCGGCGGACTGCTCGGCGGCAGGGGTCTCGGCAGCTACGGGCTTGACAACGGGCTCGGCCGGAGCCGGCGCGGCGGCCTCCGTCTTCGTCTCGGCGACAGGCTTCACCTCAGCGGCGGGCTCGGCCTTCGCGGCGGGCTTCACGTTTTTGGCTGGCTCGGCCTTGGGGGCCGGCGCAGCGGCGACCTTCTCCGCAGGAATCAGAATAGTCTGACCAATGCGCAGACTATCCTTCGTCAACTTGTTCATCTCCTTGAGCGCGCGGATCGTGATGCCGTTCTCGTACGCGATCTTCCCGAGAGAATCACCACTGCGCACCTTGTATTCCTTCGTCGGGCCGGTGTAGGGCTTGAACGACGACTTCGTCTTCACCGGGGCGACCCTGTTGGCCGGGACGGGGGCGGAGGCCGGAACGACCTTCGCGTCCTTGGCGGGGGCGGGAGCGGCGGCCACAGCCGTCGGCGCGACGACACCCGGGATCGTGATCTTCTGGCCCACGCGAATCCGATTCGGATTGAGGCCGGGATTGGCCTTCTCGATTGCGGACATCTTGACGTTGTAGCGGCGGCTCACGGCGAAGAGCTGATCGCCGGGCTTCACCGTGTAGACGAGGGAATTGGCGGCGGGCGCCACCTTGGCCGGCGGCTTCGAGGCCACGGGCGGGAGCGGCTTCACCGTCGCGACCTTCGTGGGCATGGGTTCGACAACGATGGGCTCGGACTTCACTTCCGGTACCGTCGTCACAATCGTCGTCGTGGTCGGCGACGGCGTGGGCTCCTCGACCACAGGCGGAAGCGGGTCGACAGCCGTCACCGGCTGCGGAGCCTTGTCCTTCGTAAACGGCAGCGTCCCGCACCCCTGCATCAGCAGACAGGCAACCGCCATATTCATACCTAGAGCCAATCCGAGCTTCTGCACCTTCATCTTGTCATCCTCTTTTGACTGGAACACCCGCCAACGCTATCCGCTCCCTCCCGTGCGAGAGATGCAAATGCGTCGCCGCGTGCCCCGTAACTTTTAAATTGATCGAAACTCGCCGTACCGGGCGACAGCAGCACCGTCTCACCCATACAGGCATCGCGCCGGGCCGATTCGACCGCATGGTCGAGGGTCCCGCAGATCTCGCAGGGAACGGCCGAATGCCATGCCTCCAAGAACTGGTCTGCGCAACGGCCGATAAGATACACTTTTTTGGCCTGGGAACGCAAGCACGGAATGACAATTTTTGGGTCGTCTCCTTTCGAGAGGCCCCCCGCGATGAGTCTGACGGGCCCCGCGCACATCTCCACGCCCGCCGCAAGCGCCGCGAGCGAAGTCGCCTTCGAGTCGTCGATCCACCTCACGCCCCCGCGTTCAAGAACAAGCTGCATACGATGGGGGAGGGCTTCAAACGCGGCGAAGCCCGCGGCTATCTCGCCGTCGCTCACCCCTGCGGCACGCAGAAGCTCAACCGCGCAGAGACCATTCACCTTCAATACGGGATTGTCGAAGTAGGACCCTGCCAGCAACGCGACGCCCCCTCGACCTTCCAGGTCGTCGATCCGGGAGCCGTCGATGCGGGTCTTCGCCATCTCCAACAGGCGCCGCTTGAGCCCGTGATAGACCGCGAGGCTGCCATGCCGGTCGAGATGGTCCTCCTGAAGGTTCAGAAGCGCCGCCGCCTCGAAGGTATCCGGCGGCAGGTCCGTCGTCTCCATCTGAAAGGAACTGACCTCGACGACAGCCCACGCACCATTCGGGTTTCTGTCGCCGGTAACGACTTCGCAGAGGGGCGTTCCATAGTTGCCGCAGGGAACGGCGGGCGTTCCTGCCCGACAAAGCGCCTCCGCGACGAGCTTAACGACGGAACTCTTCCCCTTCGAGCCAGTCACGGCGAGCATACGCCCACCACGCGCACGCCACCGCACCGCGCCAAGCTGGAGTTCCGAGACGACCCGCACGCCCGCTGCGCGCGCGGCGACCTGCCAAGGATGATCCAAGGCGATGCCGGGGCTGGTCACGCAGAGGTCGGGACGCGAGTCGACACAGGGCCAAGGCTCATCGCCATCGAGGATTCGCACGACCCAGCCTTCAAGCCGAAGCAGGTTCGCCGCAACCGCCCCGCTGCGCCCATTGCCAAGAACGATTGCGTTCATTTCAGCAGTTCGTCGAGGTGCATGCCGTGGGATGCCTTGAGGAGGACCGCATCGCCCGGACGCACAAACCGCGCCAGTTCGGCCTTCGCGGCGGCACGATCCATTCCACCCATGTTCGCACCCACGAGGATGACGCGGTCGAGCGGGAGCACCGTCGCACGCGCCTTCACCTGATCGTGGAACGCCGCGCTCTGTTCACCGAGCTCGAACATGTCGCCGATCACAGCGATCCGCCGCCCCTTCACATCAAGCGCAGCAAAGGTCTCAAGCGCGGCAATCATCGACGTTGGATTCGCATTGTAGGTATCGTCCACGTAGACGACGCCTTCTCGCTCCACGACGCGCCAGCGTCCACCGGGGAGCGTGAAATCCGCAAGCGCGCCGAAGCATGTGTCCTCGGCGACACCGAGCCTCGTGGCGCACGCGAGCGCGATAAGCGCATTGGAGACATTGTGCCGCCCGGGCAGGCGCAGACGCAACGCCTCCGCAAGACGCGCCGCCGCAGGGTCGGTCAACGACACCGTGACCAACGGCACCCGGCATCGCGCGGTAAGGCGGTCGTAGCGCGCGTTCTCGCGGGCCAACACGGCAAAGGACGGATGCACGGCCGAACCGGAAAGCCCCGCAAACAACGCCCCCTTCTCGTCGGCGATGCCGTCCTGCGTCTTGAAGAACTCAATGTGCGCCGTACCGATCGAGGAGATAAGCCCAATGTCGGGCGCCGCGACATCAACGAGATGCCTAATCTCGCCGGGATGATTCGTGCCCATCTCGACGACGAGAACATCCGCGTCGACCGGACAATTGAGAATCGTAAGCGGCAGCCCAAGATCGTTGTTGTAGTTGCCCTCGGTGGCATGGACCTTGAGCCCCCCCGCGCGGAGAAACGCCGCCACCAGTTCCTTCGTCGTCGTCTTGCCGGCCGACCCCGTGACGCCGATGACCGTCGCCTTCAGTGTACATCGGTAGTCACGCGCGACACGCGCCAGCTCCTCGCGTCCGTCGATGATTCCGGCAGCGCCTCGTTCAAGAGCCTGTGGAATGTAGTCGTGCCCATCAACCCGTTCGCCCTTCACGGCGACGAAGAGCATCCCCGGGCGAACCAGCCGCGAATCCAGCGTCGCCCCCGCGAACGTTTTCATCAATCCGCCCTCCGCACGCTCAACAGACGCCGCGCGTCGAATGGCGGTAGAACTGAACGAGCTCCTTCACCTCGTCGAACGGCTCCACGTCGTTCTCGACGCGCTCAAGCGCCTGGGACCGATTGAGCCCGCTGTGGTAGATGAAGCGGAACGCCTCCTTCAGGGCACCAATGACGTCCTTCGAAAAGCCACGGCGGTTAAGGCCCACAACATTCGGGCCAATCACCTTGAGGGAGCCTTCGACCATGTCGCCCAGCATGAACGGCGGGAAGTCCTGACGGATCTTCGACATGCCGCCGACCATCGCGTGGCGCCCCACGCTACAAAACTGATGCGAGGCGGCACACCCGCCGATGATCGCCCAGTCCTGAATGTGCACGTCGCCCGCCAGCTGCACGGAGTTGGAGCAGATCACGTGGTCGCCAAGAATGACGCCGTGGGCGGCATGGCAGTAGGCCATGAAGAGCACGTCGTTGCCGAGGATCGTCTTCTCGCCGTCCGCCGTGCCGAGGTGAACCGTCGCGAACTCGCGGATGACGGTGCGGTCGCCGATCTCGACGTAGGAGACGCTGCCCTCCTTGTACTTGAGGTCCTGCGTCTTCATGCCGATGCACGCATAGGGAAATATCTGGCAGTCCTCGCCCAACGTCGAGTGCCCGCGGATGATCGCGCCCTGCTGCACGACCGTGCGGGCACCGATTTTCACGTGGGGGCCGATGTTCGCATAAGGCCCGATCTCGACGTCTTCGCCGAGCTGGGCGTTCCGATCGACAATCGCCGTGGGATGAATGGTCACTGACATATCAACTTGTCCTTAGAGATTCTTTGAAATGAGATAGCTGGCGAGCGCGCCGCACAGCACCACGGGCAGCCAGATGAGAAGGTATGGATGCACGGCGTAGTTCTTCGACATACTCGTCATGAGAATGACGACGAGGTAGTAGCACAGCGCCGTCACCAGGGCGATTCCCATGCCGATGGTGGATTCCCGCCGTTGCGCGCGGATGCCAAGCGGCACGCCGACGAGAACGAAGCAAATGGACGCGAAGGCGAACACCCAACGCTTCTGGAACTCGGTCATCACGTCGCTGAATCGGCGCTTGAGCGACTTCCGAAGCAGCTTGAGCTCCTTCTCGGTCGATCCCGCCACACGCCCCGTCTTCTTCGCCAGTCTCTCCGCCTCGGCCTCGGGATTCTTCACGGCGGCGGAAATCTCCCGCAGAACGGTCAGCATTTCGCCGAAGCGGAAGTCCTTCTCCCGCCTCTTGTAGGAGCGGTCCTTCAGAGCGTCCTTCACGCGGTACTGGAAACGCGTGGCGCGTGCCATCCCCGAATTGTTCTCGTCGAGCGGATCGACAGTCATACCGTGGAGGTCCAGCACAATGTCGCGCCCCTCGCTTTCGATAAGCGCCTTGGAGGCCGTGATCATGCGATCGACCTTCGGGTTGGAGTAGTCGAGCACGATAAGGTCCTTGATCCAGTTGCCCTCCTTCTCCTCGAAGTATATCTTGACCTTCGGGAAATCGTCGATCACCCGCCCCGGCTCCAGCATTTCGAGGCCCGCACCAACGGAAATGCGGCGCGCGAGGTCGCGGCGGACCTGATGCCCCCGCGGCACGATCTCGTTGTTGATGAATATCCCCAGCACCGTGCAGAGCGCGGCGAAGAGAAGCGGCCACCGCATGACGGTGAGCAGGTTGATGCCGCAGGCGCGCATAGCTGCGATCTCGCTATCGGCCGAGAGGCGCGAGAAGACGAGGATCGCAGCAACCAGCAGTCCGAGTGGGATTGTCCACTGCATCGTTTCCGGGAAGCTCACGAGGGCGAATCGACCAACCAGCCCGGCGGGAAGTCCCTGAAGGATATAGCCAACGATCTGCACCATCAGGCCGACCGTGAGCACAAACGACAGAACGAGAAACGCGAGAAAGAACGACGACAGAAACGCGCCGAATACATATCGCTCAATCGTCCTCATTCCGCGCTCCCGCCGAAATTCCACTGGAGACCGACCACGACGGAGTAGAGCAGCCCACAGGGCGAATCACATCCCAGCATCGCCTGCGCGTCCAACCGAATGTCGAGGTTCTCCGTAAGATGGTAGAACGCGCCAAGCCCCGCGCTCGGGCCCATGGCCGTTCGATGGGAACCATCCGCAAAGACCGAACGCGCACCAAAGAACGTCGCGGCACCGAACGTCACGAACGGATCAAACCGTTCGCAGCCGAACAACCTGTCGAACGACTCCAACGCCGAGAGATGGCAAAGCCCCCGCAGGGCCACGCGCGAAAGCGCCTCCCGTCCACTGCTGCTGGAGGCATTGGGCGCGCAGGCACCTTCGACTTCCCACGCTAGAAAATCCGCAGTATAGAAACCCGCACGTACAGATGCCTCCGCAGCGCGCGATAGGGATGAGCCATTTCCCGGTAGGAGCATACCACTCGAAACGCCAAGGTAGGCTGGCGTTTCCCAAGCACCGCACACCAGCACCGATAGAAGCGAAATCACCAAGAGGATACTGCGTAGGTTCAACATGGGGCACTCACTTCTTCACCATCTCCGTGATGGCGCTGAGGAACTGGTTGACGTCCGTGAATCGGCGATAGACGGAGGCGAATCGAATATAGGCAACCTCGTCCAGCTCATGAAGGCGTTGCATCACGAGCTGCCCGATCCGCTCAGACGGCACCTCCTCCCCCTCCAGCACTGCAACGACTCCACTAATCAGCTCCCGCACCTTGGACTCTGGAATCGGCCGCTTCTGGCACGCAATGCGAACGGACTTCTCGAGCTTCTCGCGCTGAAAGGCTTCGCGTCGCCCATCACGCTTGACGACGAACAAGTCATCGCGATCAATCTCCTCATGTGTCGTGAAGCGATAACTGCACTTCAAGCACTCACGCCGCCGCCGAATCACCGCGCCCTCCTTCGAGGAGCGGGAATCGAGCACCTTGTCGTCATCATTGCCACATTTGGGGCACTTCATGCTTCACT
>JBJEWG010000220.1:0-8985 GCA_051884935.1 Kiritimatiellia bacterium
CAAGAAGGGAACGGGCGAGCTTGAGTCCGCCGCGCTCGTGGACGCGCAGTACGAGGCCATCAAGGGCTCCGTCGCCATCGTCGTCACCGTGCTCACGGACAACAAGAACCGCGCGGCCGCCGAGGTGAGCAACGTCTTCAAGAAGAACGGCATCGAGCTCGCCAAGCCGGGTTCCGCCTCGCGCCTCTTCGACAAGCTCGGCCAGATCATGGTGCCGGCCGCCGACGGCCTCGACGAGGACAAGGTGATGGAAGTCGCCCTTGAAGCGGGCGCCGAGGACGTCGTCGCCGAGGACGGCGGCTTCACCGTCAAGTGCCAGCCGGCCGACTTCGTGGCCGTCACCGATGCCGTGAAGGCCGCAGGCATCGCGATCGACGAGGAAAACTCCAACATTGGTCTCGTGCCGAACATGACCGCGCCGGTGAACGACGTCGCCGTGGCCAAGGCGATCAACAAGGTCGTCGATATGCTCGAAGACCTTGAGGATACGCAGGACGTCTACACAAACATGGAGACCTCCGACGAAGTCGATGCCGCCCTTGAGGCCGAGGGCTGAGCCGAACGTCTTGGACGGAGTTCAATCATGAAGCTCGAACACATTGGCTTCAACGTCGCGGAGCCCCAGAAGGTCATGGACTGGTGGTGCGCGAACCTCGGTTTCACGCAGGTTCACCCCGCCTTCATCGTCGATTCGACGGGGCAGATGTCCATTGAATTCTACCGAAACGACGCGGCGCCGATTCCCGACTACGCGCAGATGAGTCCGCTCACGATGCACATCGCGTTCCTTTCGGACGATGTGGACGTCGATGCCGCGCATCTCGTCGCCGCGGGTGCGACCCTGCTCGAAACGGTCCACAAGCCCGGTTTCGACATGACGATGGTGCGCGATCCGTTCGGTCTCGCCATCCAGTTCGTCAAGCGTGGCACGCCCATCCTGCGCGGATGAAGCGCGTCCATTTTATGGGCATAGGCGGGGTTGGCATGGCCGGCCTCGCTTATCTTTTAGGACGGAACGGCCACACGGTGACCGGCTGTGACCGAAGCCTCTCGCCCCGGACGCACTGGCTGGAGAAGAACGGGATTCCCGTCGCCCTCGGCCATTCGTCCGCGCATCTGGACGGCGTCGATGAACTGATCGTCACGCCCGCCATCCCCCAGTCCGCCCCCGAACTCGCCGCCGCGCGTTCGCGCGGCATCTGCGTGCGCTTCCGCGGCGCCGTGCTCGCCGACCTCGTCAACGCCGCGTACGGCGTAGCCGTCTGCGGCACACATGGCAAGACCACCACATCGACCTTCGCGACGAAGCTGCTGCGGGCGCTGGGCGACGCCCCGGCCTGGTGCATCGGCGGCGAGACGGGCGCGATGCCCGTCGCGGGCGGTTCGCCCCACGCGGCAGTGTTCGTCGTCGAGGCCGACGAGTCGGACGGCACATTGGCCCTCTACCGCCCGCACATCCTCGTTCTGAACGCGGTCGATTTCGACCATCTTGAGCATTTCGCCTCTCCCGAGGCCTACTTCGACTGCTACCGCACGGCCATCCGCAACACGACGGAGACGGTCATCGTCTGCGCCGAACATTCCAAGGCGCTTGCCCTGACCCGCGAGGCCGTCGGCCCGGGCGTGCGGCTCGTCACGTTCGGCTTGTCGGCGGCGGCCGACGTTTCCGCCGCCCAGTGGCCGCAGCTCGCGTCCCTCGTTCTGGGGCGCCACAACGTGCTGAACGCCCTCGCGGCGATCGCCGTCGCCCGGTCGCGCGGCCATTCGGATGCCGTAATCGCCGCCGCTCTTCCATCGGCGGTCGCGGAACTTCCCGACCGCCGGTTCCAAACCGTCGCCACCGCGAGCGGCGTCACGGTTCTCACGGACTACGCGCACCATCCCGCCGAACTCGCCTGCGCCGTCGATATGGCGCGCCAGCTCAAGCCGAAGCGGCTGCGTGTCCTTTTCCAACCTCACCGTCACTCCCGCACCAAGGCCCTCCTCGCGGAGTTTCCCCCGGCCTTCGACGCGGCGGACGAGGTGGTGCTGATTCCCGTCTACGCCGCCTTCGAGCAGCCGATTCCCGGCGGCGACATCGCGGACCTCTACAAGGCCTTCAGGGACCGTCCCGCGCCGCAGCAGCAGAGGCTTCTGCTCGCGCGGTCTGCGGACGAAGCCTGGCGCCACGTCCATCTCACGGCGGAACCGGGTGACCTCGTTCTTCTGGCCGGCGCGGGCGACATCATCAATCTCCTTCCCCGCGTCAAACGCGACATGACGGCTCCCCGCACGCCCGCATCGGAGAAAACCTGGACGCCCCTCGCGCCGTTGTCGTTCTTTCGGACCGGTGGCGCCACTTGCGGCGGCGGCCGCCCCGTCGTCGTCGGCATGGGCTCCAACACCTGGTTCAGCGACTGCGCCGACGACTGCGAGATTGTGAAGCCCCCCCTTCCCGTCGGCGCCGCCCTCCTCCCCGCGCATCCCGAACTCGCCTTCATGGCCGGCATCCCCGGCACCGTCGGCGGCTGGGTGAAGATGAACGCGGGCGCCTTCGGGCATTCCATCTCCGAGGCCATTCGGCGCGTCAAGGTCGATGGCGTCTGGAAGGACGCGGCCGCCTGCGAGTTCGGCTATCGGACGTCGTCCATTTCCGGCGTCATCGAGGCCGTCGAGTTCAAGGCCCCCGCCGCCGCGCTCGACACCCGCGAGGCCTACCTCGCCCGCCGAAGGGCCTTCCCGCCGCGCACCTGCGGCAGCGTGTTCAGAAATCCGTCCCCGGATATGCCCGCGGGCAGGCTGCTCGAAGCCGCCGGCGCAAAGGAACTTCGCGTGGGCGGCGCCTCGGTGTGGCGCGAACACGCCAACGTCATCGTCGCCGGCGAGGGTTGCACGTCCTCGGACATTCTCGCCCTCACGCGACTCATGGCCGCCGCCGTTCGGGAAAAATTCCACATTGATCTGCGGCCCGAAATCAGCGGCCTTGTGGTATAATCTGCGCCATGTTGATTTTCAAGAAAGTTGCCGTCTTGATGGGCGGTACGTCCAATGAACGCGAGGTCTCGCTCGTCTCCGGCCGGAACGTGGCCGAGGCCCTTTCGACGCTGGGCAAGTTCGACGTCGTACCCGTCGTGCTCGATGCGGACGACCTGGGCGCGCTCCCTGCGGATGTGGACGCCTGCTACGTCACGCTCCACGGCGGCTGGGGCGAAAACGGCGGAGTGCAGGCCGCCCTCGACGCACGTGGCATCCCCTACACAGGGCCGGGCGCGGCGGCGAGCCGGGTGACAATGGACAAGATCGAGACGAAGAAGGTGCTCGACGCGGCGGGCGTGCCCACCGCCCCCTGGTGCGTCGTCCGCGAGGCCGATGCCGCATGCGCGGAAACCGACCTGCCACTTCCCCTTCCCGTCGTCGTCAAGGCGCCGCGCGACGGTTCCTCCGTCGGCGTCTACGTCGTCAAGACCTTCGACCAGTGGGCGGACGCGGTCCGCAACGCGGTACGCATCGACCGCGAGAAGTTCGGCGGCGACGGCGAGGCGCTCGTCGAGGCGTTCATCGACGGGCGCGAAATGACGGTTGGCGTTCTCGGCCACGAGGCCCTTCCCGTCGTCGAGATCTGCGCGCCGGGCGGCTGGTACGGATACGAGGCGAAATACCACTCCGAGGCGACGCGCTACCCGTTCCCGACTGACGACTTTCTGCCCGAGATGCAGCGCCTCGCGCTCGCGGCCTTCGACGCCACGCACTGCCGCGGCGTGACCCGCGTCGATTTCCGCGTGACGCCCGAGGGTCGCATGTACGTGCTCGAACTCAACACGTCGCCCGGCATGACGGGCCATTCGCTCGTTCCCAAGGCGGCGGCGAAGCTCGGCATCGCCTTCCCCGAACTCTGCGACCGCGTGCTCGGGTTCGCCCGTCATGACTAGCCGCCAGAGGAAGAACGCGCGCGCGGGCGGCGGCTCGATCCGCACCACCATCTCGGCGATGATCCTCGCCGCGCTGGTCGTTCTCGCCCTAATTGGCGCGGGAATCGTCTTCGCGTTCAGCGCTTTGATAGGCGTGTGGCAGGAGCAGTGCCGCGTGGAGGACCGCGAGCTGGACGTCGTCATCACGAGCGGGAAGATGGTCCATCCCGACGTCGTGACGCTTCACTTCGGGCTCACCAACGGCGCGAATCTGGCGCAGATTCCCTACGCCGATCTGCGCCTCAAGCTCCTGGCGCGCGTGCCGAACATCAAGGACATCAGAATCGAGCGCCGTCTGCCCAACCGCGTCACCATCGACGTCGTCGAGCGCGAGCCGATTGTCCGCGTCGCGCCGCCGCGCGGTCGCGTCGAAACGGGGCGCGTGGCGGACCGCGAGGGCGTGGTCTTCCCCTTCTCCAACAACACCGCACTCCTGCCGGTCATCCGCGAGGCCGGTGAACTGGCGACCCCGCCCGGGAAGAAGCTGACCGGTCACGCCGCCGCGGCCCTTCGCCTCGTCGAGGCCACTGCGCAGCCCGAGCTCGCCGATCTGCGCGTTCTAGAGGTCGATACGTCCCACACGGACTACCTGCTCGCCACGCTCGGGAACTACGACCGCGTGAAGATCGCCTGGGACCACATGCTGGAGGATACGCGGCAGGCGCGCGAGTCGCTGACGAGGCAGCTCCGCCACGTCCTGCAGGCGATCAACGTGCACATCACCCCGCAGACGACGCTGTGGATTGCGACGGACTGGGGCTCCCCGGGCCGCGTCTACGCCAGTGATCCGGCCCGAAACGGCAATCAGTAAAGGATCCGCACCGTGAACCTCTCCGACCCCATCGCCGCGCTTGAAGTCGGCACCACACACACCGTGATCGCCGTCGGCGAACCGCTCGAAGGCGGGCGCATCCGCATCTCGGCCCACGAGTCGATCCCCTCCTCGGGCGTCCGCAAAAGCCAGATCATCGACGTCGCGCAGGCCCGCTACTCCATCGAGTCCGTGCTCAAGCGGCTCTCCGACCAGTCCAGCTACTCCATCGGCCAGGCCTACCTCGCGGTGTCGGGCCCGCAGATCCGCGCGAAGGCCGTCAACGGACAGTGCCAGGTCGATGGCGGCGTCGTGCAGGACGAGAATCTCGACGAGGTCGAATCGCGCGCCTACGAGACGGGGCTGCCTCCTGACCGGGAGGCCATCGAGCTTGTCCGCATCTGCTACCGGCTCGACGACATCGACGGCATCACCTCCCCCAAGGGCATGAGCGGCCGCCTGCTCACCCTCCGCACGATCTGCATCCACGGCTCCTCCCAGCGCATTGCGGACGCACGCACGGCGGCCCGCGCCGCCAAACTGGAACTTCTCCCCGAGACCTATTTCGCCGGCACCTGCGCCGCGGCGGCCGTCCTCACCCCCCAGAACAAGCGTGAAGGCGCGCTCGTCATCGACCTCGGCGGGGGCTCGACCGTCTATACGGCGTGGGCCGACGAGCACCTCCTCACTGCGGGCGTCATCGGCGTCGGCGGCGACCATGTCACGAACGACATCCGCATCGCCTTTTCAATCTCCCAGGCGCAGGCGGAGAGCGTCAAGACGGCGGAGGCCTCCGCCATCATCTCCGCCGAGGACGCCATGCAGCGGATCTCCGTCCCCAACCCGATGCCGGGCTTCCAGACTGCCACGATCTCCCGACGGGCGCTCAACACCGTCGTCAACGCCCGTCTCCAGGAGCTCTTCACGATCATCCGAGACAAGCTCAACGAGGAGAACGTCCTCCATCGGCTCAACGCCGGCGTCATCCTCACCGGCGGCGGCTCGGCGCTCCGCGGGGTCGTCGAGCTCGCGGCCACGGTCTTCGGCGGCACCGTGCGCGTGGGCACGCTCGTCTCGGAGATCGAAGGGCTGGAGAAGCATCCGCACCCGGCCGCCTGTGCCACCATCGCCGGCCTGCTCCTTCTGGCACGGCGAGAGAACGCCCAGCCGCCCTCCATCTTCGACACCGTCAAGAAAACGCTGGGAGGCTTCTTCCGGAAATGAACGCTCTTCCCTCTTCCCTCATACTCATCGGCGTCGGTGGCGCGGGCGCGAAGATGACCCGCGGCGTCCTCAGCGCCTATGGTTCGGCTGACATCCGCGCGCTCGTCCTCGATACGGACGCCACGTCTGGCGCGGACGTCCACTTCAGGCTGCTCGGCGGCAACCGTCTGGCCGGGCGCGGAACGGGCGGCCAGCCGGCCTCCGCGCGCGCGGCCTTTCAGGACAATCCCTCTCTCATCGACCCCGAACTGGAGGGCGTGCGCACCGCCGTCGTCGTGACGGCCCTCGGCGGCGGCACGGGTGGCGGCGCCACGGGCGAACTGCTCAAGCACCTCCACACCCTCGGCATCGTCACGATTCTCTTCGCCACCACACCCTTCGCCTTCGAGGGCGATGAGCGCGTGCGCTCCGCCAAGACGGCGGCCGGCCCCATCGAACAGTATGCCGACGTCTCGGTCTTCCTTCCCCTTGACGACCTGGTTAAGGACGCCTCATCCGACAACATGGGCGAGGCGCTCAAGCACGCCGTGGACACCCTTGCCTCCGGCGTCACCCTGCTCTGGCGGATTCTCGAACGCCCCGGCTACATCGAGCTCGGCCCCGAGCGGCTGCGCAGAATCCTCTCAGGCTGCGGCCGTGGACACTTCGCGACGGCCACGGCCAGCGGCGAGAACCGCGCACAGGCCGTGCTGGCCGCCCTCGCCGAACACCCCCTGCTCGCCCGCGACGACGCACGGCCACCCGTGCGGACCATCCTCGTCGGCGTGCTGGCCGGCGACGACCTGCGCCTTGCCGAAGTCGGCTCCATTTCAAGCGGCCTCGCGGCGGCATTCGGCCCGTCGGCCAGCATCGAGCTTGGCACCGTGAACGACGAGGCGACCTTCTCGGGGCGACTCTCCGTCGTAACGATTCTCTTCGAGGAGAACGCGGCCAGCTCCGCGCCGGGCACGGCCGCCAATCGTTCCCAGAGCCTGGACGCCCTGCGCGGCGGCGAACACATCCTCGCCGCGAATTCGCGCTTCCGCAATGCCGAAAAGACAGCCTGGAATGACGAGAACCTCGACGTCCCGACTTTCATTCGCCACGCGCTCACTTTGGATCGCTGATGGAACGCGACGGACACATCCGCCTGCTGCCCCTTCATGTGGCGAATAAGATTGCCGCCGGCGAAGTCGTCGAACGTCCCGCCTCCGTCCTCAAAGAACTGCTTGAAAACTCCATTGACGCCGGCTCCACTCGCATTGAGGCGACCATCGTCTCCGGCGGGCGCAAGCTCGTCTGCGTCCGCGACGACGGCTGCGGCATGACGCGGGAGGACGCCCTTCTCTCGCTGGAGCGGCAGGCCACCTCGAAGATCCGGGACGTGGACGACATCGAGCACATCGACACCCTCGGCTTCCGTGGCGAGGCCATTCCCTCGATCGCCTCCGTCTCGCGCTTCACGCTCACCACGCGGCGTCATCAGGACGAAGGCGGCACGCGCCTTACCGTGAACGCCGGCCTCCTCGCGGAGGTGAAGGACTGCGGCGCGCCGCCCGGTACCTGCATTGAGGTGCGCGACCTCTTCTGCAATGTCCCCGCGCGGCGCAAGTTTCTGCGTGCCTTTGCGACCGAAGAGGCCCACATCCGCGCCACCTTCACGGTCAACGCCCTCGCCCATCCCAAGGTCGGCTTCACGCTGATCCTCGATGGCCGCGAGGTCTACCGCCTTCCCCCCGACGCCACCCTCGAAGAGCGCATCCGCGATCTCTTCGGCATCGCATTCGCGGAATCGCTGATCTCCATCGACGCCGCAGATTCCGAGAAGAGGGAGCATTCCGCCGTCAGCGTGCACGGCTACATCGAACGCCCGTCCGTTCGATCGGCCACGCGGCGCGATCAGTTCATCTTCATCAACGGGCGCCCCGCCACGGCGGCGGCCATCAACTACGCGCTGCGCGAAGCCTACCCCCGCACGCGCGACGAGGTGCGTCCCGCCGTCGTCCTCTTCATCGACCTTCCGCCCGGGCAGGTCGATGTCAACGTCCATCCGGCCAAGCGCGAAGTCCGCTTCCGCCGTCCCGCAGACGTCCGCGAAGCAATCATTTCAACGGTCTCCGCCGCCCTCGCCCCCGCGTCGCCACCTCCCCAGAGCCCGCCCCCGTCCTCAAGTCCGGACGAATTTGCGGTGCCCTTCACCACGCCAATCCAGACCCAGTTTTCACTCCCGGACCCTCCCGCACCCCCCGCAGCGCCGCCCCGGCCCATCGCCCCTTCGGCTGTTCCGCCGCCCACAGCCTCCCAGTCTCCCGCCAAATCCGCCTGCGACGCCGAGCCCCCGCAGCATACGCTCTGGCACTGGTTCCATTTCCTTGCCCAGACCACCACGGGCTACGTTCTTCTCGAAACCGATGCGGGCCTCATCACGCTGGACCCCCGCGCCGCCCGGGAGCGCATCGCCTACGAACGCCTGTTGAACCGACAGGTCGCGGTCTCCCAGCCGCTCCTCATCCCCGAGACGGTCCACCTTCCCCCCGGCGACTCGGCCCGCATCCGCAGCTTCAAGACGGATCTCGAATCAACCGGCTTCGCCATCGAGGAGTTCGGGCGCGATGTCTGGAAGGTCGATGCCGTGCCCGATCTCGTCGGGGGCATCGATACGTCCAGCCTACTGGCCTCCATCGCCGCAGACATCTCTGAATCAGGCGCAAAGCGCGGTTCGGCGCGGTGGCGCGACGAACTCGTCGCCCGGAGCGTGGCGCGGTCGTTCGCCGGCTCCCCGACACAGCTCACCCCCGAAGCGGCCGTCCAGCTCGTCGAGGAACTCGCCGTCACGCGGATGCCCTATGTCACCCCGCGCGGGAAGGTCATCATGGTCTTCACCTCCAACCCGGAACTTTCCCGAAAATTCGGCCGTTAGACCATTGACGGTCCCAATGGGAAAGAGTATACTATCTCTCGTTTCCACTACGGAGCGTAGCGCAGTCTGGTAGCGCGTTTGGTTCGGGACCAAAAGGCCGAGGG
>JBJEWG010000221.1:0-8837 GCA_051884935.1 Kiritimatiellia bacterium
GTCGCCGTGGATGATCATGTTCTGCGAACCGTTGTCCGCGTCACTCTTCCCGTTGACATCAAACGAATAACGGCGTTTCAGGGTATGGAATGGAACCTGATGATGGTGGTTGACGACCTTCTTCTTTCCCGCCCACTCAAGCATCGGCATGGCGCTGACTCCTAGCGTTAAAAGTGAAACCAATATGGCAAGTTGCGCTTTCATGTGGAAACGTGCGCGCGCATTATACCATTTATCCAAGTTCCCTTCCCGACTTCGCCACCTTAGCCGCGCGCCCTGCCTGTGCCGCCGCGCCGTATCACCTCGGGCGGATGCTGCCGACCGATAGCCGTGACGCTCCCACGAGCCGGCGTAGCCACCACCGACCGATAGCCGTGACGCTCCCATTGGCGGGGCCGGACGCCACCGAGAGTTGCACACTTCCCGCCGACATCCCGTCATACCAGAGGCGACGGGGCACGCCTCCCGCCTAGGTGATCCTGAATTCCACTGGGCAGTAGAACAAATTCCACTGCCCAGTAAAAAAGATTCCACTGCCCAGCAGAACCCAATCCACTGCCCAGTAGAATTCGTAATCGTCTAGGCGACCCTGCGCGCCCGTCTAGACGCCCCCCGCCGCCCGCCCCGCCATATCCACCAACCCACCGCCCGGTTTTAAGAGACTCCGAGCGTTTACAAAAGGGCGGTTCTAACGAACCGCCTGAGGCTTCGCGCGTCTTCAACGACGATCATTGACCTAACTGTGTGAACCTACACAATTTTCTCACATATATAATGGATATGTAGTTAACAGAAGCAGATGCCACTTACCTGTATATAAGGAATAGAGGCTGGCAGGGGCGGACGCCCCTGCCACCGGACCGACCGCCGACTTTTTGTTGTGTGCTTTCTGTAGATGAAAGTCGTTGATTGATAAAAAGAAGTCGTTGAGGCGTCGCAAAGCCCCAGGCGAAGCGTTAGCGGAGCCTTTTGCAAACGCTCGGAGTTTTCAAACGGTTGATCGGCCAAGTCGTCCGCGGCGGGCGTCAGATATCGGCGCGGGCTGGGGGATTGGTCTAGAGGAAGCGGCCGGTGAAGCTCTCCGGGCAGGCGCGAATCGCCTCAGGCGGCCCCTCGCAGACGAGGTTTCCGCCTGCGTCGCCACCGCCGGGGCCGAGGTCGATGATCCAGTCCGCACACCGCATCACGTCCACGTTGTGCTCGATCACGACGACCGTGTTGCCGTTCTCGCGCAGCTTGAGCAGAAGGCGCATGAGCTTGGCGATGTCGTCGAAGTGGAGCCCCGTCGTCGGTTCGTCGAGCAGATAGAGCGTCCGCCCCGTGGACCGGCGGGAAAGTTCGGTCGCGAGCTTGATGCGCTGGGCCTCGCCGCCGGAAAGCGTCGTCGCCGGCTGGCCGAGGCCGATGTACCCGAGCCCCACGTCCACAAGCGTCTTCAGCTTCGCCGCCAGACGGGGGACCTTGCCGAAGAACTCGGTGGCCTCCGCCACCGTCATGTCGAGCACGTCGGAGATCGTCTTGCCGCCGTACTTGACCTCAAGCGTCTCCTTGTTGAAGCGCCGTCCGCCGCACTGTTCGCAGGTGACGTAGACGTCCGGCAGGAAGCTCATTTCGAGTTTCCGCACGCCGTCGCCGCCGCAGGTCTCGCAACGGCCCCCCTTGACGTTGAAGCTGAAGCGGCCGGGCCCGTAGCCGCGCGCCTTGGCGCCTTCGGTCTGGGCGAAGAGTTCGCGGATCTCCGAGAAGAACCCCACATAGGTCGCGGGATTCGAGCGCGGCGTCCGCCCGATGGGGCTCTGGTCGATCTCGATGACCTTGTCGATGTGCTCCACGCCGGAGAGCCGCCTGAACTTGCCGGGCGTCTCCTTCGCGTGGTAGAACCGGCGCATGAGCTCCCGCTTGAGCGTCTCGTCGATGAGCGTGGACTTTCCGCTGCCGCTCACGCCCGTCACCACCGTGAACGACCCCAGCGGAATCCGCACCGTGATGTTCTTGAGGTTGTGCGCCGTGCAGCCGGCGAGGGTGAGGAACTTGGGGCGAGCGGCGGGGCGGGCCGCACGCGGCGCGGGGGGCGGCACAATCGACTTCCGTCCCGTCAGGTAGTCCGCCGTGAGGGTGCCACCCGTGAGGAGGCCCGCGTAGTCGCCCTGGTACATCACCCGGCCGCCCTCGCGCCCCGCGCCGGGCCCGAGGTCGATGATGTGGTCCGCCATGCGCATCATTTCGCCGTCGTGCTCGACGATGACCACCGTGTTGCCGCGGTCGCGCAGCTGCTTCAGCATCGCGATGAGCTTTTCGTTGTCGCGGGGGTGGAGGCCGATGGTCGGCTCGTCGAGCACGTACAGCACGCCCACGAGGCCGCTGCCGATCTGCGAGGCGAGGCGGATGCGCTGCATCTCGCCGCCGGAGAGGGAGGCGCTCGGCCGGTCCAGCGTGAGGTAGTCGAGCCCCACGTCGTTCAGGAAGCCGAGGCGCTTGACGATCTCCTTGAGCACGTCCTTGACCGGTTCGAGGTCCTTGGCCGAAGGCTCCTCCGCCGCGCCCCGCCGCCAGCGTTCCAGCAGGCCGTTGAAGAACGCGAACGACTCCTTCACGGGCATGGCCATCACCTCGACGATGGTGCGGCCCGCCACCGTCACGGCGCGGGACTCCGGCCGCAGACGCGCCCCGTGGCAGTCGGGACAGGGGCGGTCGCTCTGGTAGGCCTCGAACTTCTCGCGGCGCTCGTCGCTCTCCGCGTTCTCCATCATGCGCTTCACGGAGTCCAGCACACCGGCGAACGGCTTGTCCTCCTTGCGCCACGGCAGCACGAGGTCGTCGTCGAAGCCGTGCATCAGCTTGTGGCGGAAGTCGGCGGGGAGCTGTTCGTAGGGCGTGTCGAGGCGCACCTTGTACTGCTTGGCGATCCGCGCGAGGATCTCGTTGTAGTACATGATCGCCATGTGCCCGGCGCGGCGCCAGGGGTGGATGCACTCCCTGAGCGGCAGCGTCTTGTCGGGCACCACGAGGTCTTCGTCGAAGAAGTAGATGGAGCCGAGGCCGCCGCAGGTGGGGCACGCGCCGAACGGCGAATTGAACGAGAAGGAGCGCGGCTTGAGCTCGTCGAAGGAGAGCCCGCAGTCCGGGCAGGCGTTCTTCTCGGAGAAGACGAGCCGCGTCGGCGCAGCGGCGGACTGGGCGGACACGACGACTTCCGCGTGGACGAGGCCCCGCCCCGTCTTGAGGCCGAGCTCCACGGAATCGGTGAGGCGGGTCGTGAACGCCGGGTCGTCGGCGCGTACGACGAGACGGTCCACGATCACGTCGATGGAGTGGGCCTTCTTCTTGTCGAGCGCGGGGACCTCCTCGATGGGATAGGTCGCGCCGTCCACCTGCACGCGCGCGAAGCCCGCGCGCTTGATGTCCGCCAGCGTCTCCTCGTGGCGGCCCTTCCGTCCCTGGACGACGGGCGCGGAGAGGATGAACTTCGTGCCGGGCGGCAGCTTCTGGAGCGACTCGACGATCTGCTCGGCGCTCTGGCGGCGGACGGGCTTGCCGCACTTGGGGCAGTGCGCCACGCCGATGGAGCCGTAGAGCAGGCGCAGGTAGTCGTGGATCTCCGTGACCGTGGCGACGATGGAGCGGGGATTGCCGCCGGTCGTGCGCTGTTCGATCGCAATCGCCGGCGACAGCCCCTCGATGCGCTCGACGTCCGGCTTCTGCATCTGGTCGAGGAACTGGCGGGCATAGGCCGAAAGGGACTCGACGTAGCGGCGCTGCCCCTCGGCGTAGAGCGTGTCAAATGCCAACGAGGACTTCCCGCTGCCGGAAAGCCCCGTCACGACGGTCAGTGAATTACGGGGGATCCGCACGTCCACGTTCCGCAGGTTGTGGACCTTCGCCCCCTCGATGATGATGTCTGTCATAAGGGCGGGTATTTTAGCACATTGTGTTATAATACGGCCCATGCGAAAGTTCCTTCTCCCGATCCTCGCGCTGACCGCCGCCGTCTGGTTTCTCTACTTCCAGACGGGCGGTTTCGAGTTCCTGCGCCTCGACGACCACGACTACACCTTCCGCTGCGCCTTCGTCAGGGACGGCCTCTCCTGGGCGAACGTCGCCGAGGCCTTCGCCAATCCCCGCCACGCCGCCATCTGGATGCCCGTCACCTACATCTCCTATATGGCCGACATCACGCTGTTCGGCCCCGGCATGGGGCCCCACCACCTCGTGAACGTGTTGATCCACTCCCTCAACGCCGGGCTGCTCTATCTGCTGATTCTCGTGATCGGGTCTTCAGGGAGGTTCGACGGGCGGGCGGCCATCCGCGTGCCCGCCGCCCTTCTCGCCGCCGCCTTCTGGGCCATTCACCCCCAGCGCGCGGAGGCCGTCGCCTGGATTGCCGGGCGCAAGGAACTACTCTGCGCGCTGTTCACGCTGCTCGGCCTGCTCTGCTGGACCCGGCAGGGGCTTTGGCGAACGCTCGGCGCCACGTGCTGCTGCGCGCTCGCCTGCATGAGCAAACCCACGGCGATGTGCTTCCCCTTCCTCGCCCTCGCCGTCGATCTGCTCACGCGCGAGCGCGGCCTGCGGCCCCTCCTCGCCCGCGCGCGGCCCTACATTCCCCTTCTCATCCTCGCTGTCGCCACGGGCGCGCTGGCCGTCTACTCGCAGACCCACCCCGAGGGACACCCCGAACTGGCGCTCTTCTCGGCGTCGTTTCCCTGGCGACTGCTCAACGCGGCCGTCGCGGTTGGACTCTATCTCTTCCAGGCGCTGGTGCCCGTCGGCATCCATTTGGACTACCGTGCGGTGCCCGGGGAGTTCCCGCTCCACGGCGTGTTGGGCCTCACCGTACTCGTGTTGGGCCTCCTCGCCGTCGGCGCGGCCATGTTCCGCACCCGCGCCGACCAGAAGCGGCGAATCAACGCCCCAACTCTCGCCACGCTGCTGCTCTTTTTCCTGGCCGCGCTCGCGCCCACGCTTGGCGTCTTCGGGAGCTTCGGCGAACACGCTCGCGCCGACCGCTTTCTCTATCTTCCCGCCTGCGCGCTCTCGATTCTTCTGGCTCTTGTGGCGACCGATGTCGCGGACTGGTGGGAGGCGCGCATGACCCGCCTCTCGCCAATGCTCCGAACAGGCTCCATTCGTCTGGCCGGCGCGCTGTTCCTGCTTGTCTTCATCTGCGCCGCCGTTCCCGTCGTCGCCGCCTACCAGAACGACTTCACGGCGTTCTCACGCACGCTGTTGTTCGACCCCGAGAACGGCCGCGCGCTGGCCCACGTCGCGAGCGAGGAATGTGCGCGCTTCGGCCACATCGACAAGGGCATCACGCTCTACCGCCAGAGTCAGTCCCTGCGCCCGCGGGACGACACCGCCGCACAGCTGGCCTACACCCTGGCTCTGCGCGGCCTCTCCTCGGACTACGCGGAAATCCGCCGACTCTGCGCCAAGTTCGCCTGTGACCACTCGCTCGACCACAAGGGCATGGCGCTTGAGGCGCTCGGCACCACGGCCATGCGCCAGCGCAAGTGGCAGGAGGCGATTTCCTGTCTGGCGGATTCCGTCAAGGCGCCTCTGCGCTTCTATTCGGCGGAGGATGCCCTGCTGCGGCTCGGCGCCTGCTACTGTAATGCGAAGAGGCCCGAAGACGCAATCCGCATCTTCGAGCCTCTCACGCAGTCCCGCCGCACCGACATCGCGGGGCGGGCCCGCCAGTTCCTCGGGATGATCAAGAAGAACCCAAAGACGATTCTGCTCTTCTAGCATACGCGCGGCGGGCCCCGCCCCGGGGCGAATCCCGCATGGCGCGGGCTAGATGTTCTTGAGGTCGAGCGACAGAAGGAACTCGGGGTTCGACTTGAACTTCTTCAGCCCGGCGATCACGCTCTGCATCGCCCGCTCGGGCCCCGCGTCCGACAGCACGCGGCGCAGCGCCCAGGTCTTCTCCAGTTCCAACGGCGCCAACAGCAGATCCTCCTTGCGCGTGCCGCTCTTCTCGACGTCGATGGCCGGGAAGATGCGTTTGTCGGCAAGGCCGCGGTCAAGGATCAGCTCCATGTTGCCCGTGCCCTTGAACTCCTCGAAGATCACCTCGTCCATGCGGGACCCCGTGTCGATGAGCGCCGTCGCGAGAATCGTGAGCGAGCCACCGCCCTCGATGTTGCGCGCCGCGCCGAAGAAGCGCTTCGGGCGGTGGAGCGCGAGCGCGTCCACGCCGCCCGTCAGAATCTTGCCGGAGTGCGGCTGAACCGTGTTGTAGGCGCGTGCAAGGCGCGTGATCGAGTCCAGGAGAATCACCACGTCCTTGCCGTTCTCGGCCTGGCGACGGCTCATTTCGATTACCATCTCCGCCACATCGACGTGGTGCTGCGGCTCCTCGTCGAACGTCGAGGAAAGCACCATGGCCTTCGTGTTGCGCTGCATGTCCGTGACTTCCTCGGGGCGCTCGTCGATCAGGAGCACAATGAGGATCGCCTCCGGGTGGTTCTTCGTGATGGCGTTCGCCATCTTCTGAAGCAACACCGTCTTGCCCACGCGCGGCGGAGCCACGATCAGGCCACGCTGACCAAAGCCAATCGGCGTGAAGATGTCAACAATGCGCGTGGACATCTCGGTGGGGGTCGTTTCAAGAACGATGCGGCGCTTCGGGAAGGTTGGCGTGAGGTTTTCGAAGTGGACGATGCGGGCCGCCTCGCTCGGCGTCTTCCCATTGACGGAAACGACATTGCCGAGCACGAAATAGCGGTCCTTGTCGCGCGGGTCGCGAATCGGGCCCTCGACGATGTCGCCCGTGCGCAGGGCGTGACGACGGATCTGCTGCTGCGGAATGAATACGTCCTCGGGGCAGGCCAGGAAGTTCGTCTTCGCGCTGCGGAGGAATCCATATCCCTCCTTTTCGACCTTCAGGCAGCCAATGGCCGTGACGGCCCCGCCGCGCGAGAGGTAATTGCGAATGGCCGCGAAGATGATCTCATGGCGCCGCATGGCGCCGAGGTCCTCGGCATTCGCGTCCGGCATCATCCGCTCGACGATGGTGCCGTTGTCCCAGGAATGAATGTCCTGCAGCTGATATTCAGGCAGATCGGGATTCCGGGAGACGCTCGGCGGCGGCGGTTCGTAGCGGGTCTGCTGGAAGCGTTGATCCTGCGGACGGCGATTACCCTGCTGGTGCCCCCCGCCCTGATTGAACGATCCGTTCCCGTTGAAATTCCCCGAACGGTTCCCGTTCCGGGCTGCACGATTGGCGAGCCACTGCTGCCGACGCAGCTGACGCTTGGAAAGGGGCTGCTGAGGGCCTTCCTGTTGAAGCGGCGCGGCCAACGCCAACTGCGCAGGGGCGACCTTCGCGCGGTTCTGAGGCTGCGCCGGGGTCTGGGTACCCGCAGCAGGGGCATCTGCAGCCGGAGACTTGGGATTCACGGGTGCCGAAGCGGTCGGTGTCGGGGTCGAATCCTGAGAATGCGCCGAAGCCGGGGCAGACGGCGCGGACTCCTGAGAACGATCCAAAGCCGAGTCAACCGATGCCGACGTTGACTTCTGAGAGTGCGGGGGAACCGAGACGGCTGACGACGGCTGGTCTGCAGACTCAACGGTTGGCGCCGAGGTGACGGAAGTAGGCTGAACAGGCGCAGCATCCTGAACGGCAGAAACATCTTTCACCTGCACCGCTTCAGAAGCAACCGTCTTGTCACGAGCGGGAGTCTTCTTCGAGACGCGCGCACGGCGCTTCTTGGCGGGCGCCTCACCCTCAGGCGCAACTGTGCCCGCGACCGGGGTCGTCAAAGCCGCCGACGCTTTACGCGCCGCACGCTTCGCACGGGCCTCCTCCTTGTCCTGAAGGTCTTTTGCGGTCTTTTCGGGCAAATCATCGGGGGACCACGACACCTGATGTGCTACGGGTTCTTCTATGCTCATTTCCAGTTCTTTCCTTCAACCAAGCGAAGAGGCGGCAAGCCTCATCATGCAGATGTTCGGTGGTCGAGTCGTTGACGACGACGAAATCAGCGCGTGCAGCCTTTTCAGCCACCGACATCTGAGCTGACAAACGCGCCTCCGCCTGCTCGCGCGAATAACCGCGCGTGCGCATCATCCGGTCAATCTGGACCTCGGCAGGAGAAGCGACGCAGAGAATTATATCATAATCCCCTTCCCAATGCGACTCGAAAAGGAGAGGAATCACCACAATCGCGAGATTAGACGTTGCCTCCTCCACAAAGGAAAGAAGACGTGCCCGCACACGCGGAAAAAGGATGCCCTCCAAAACCTTTCGAGCCCGGGGATTGAAAAAGACCATATCGGCCAGTCGCGCACGATCCACGGAGCCATCCTCTGCAATCACCTCGGCCCCGAAGGCCGATTTGATCTCAGAAACCGCGTCGCCCCCAACCCCCTCCAGTTCATGAACGACATCGTCCGCATCGAGAAGACGAATGCCAAGCTCCCGGAGGAACTTGGCAAGCGTTGACTTCCCGCAGGCGATTCCGCCTGTTAGGGCTATTTTGACCATCTTACTTCTCGGCCGCAGGCGCCGGCGTCACCTTGGCGTCCTTGTCGGTCGCCGCCGCATCGGAATCCTGATTCTGGACAATCTGGCGGCCATTCGGATCAACCAAACGCGCGGAGACGAAGATCAGCAGATTGCGCTTGTTGGACCACTCGCTACGGCTACGGAAGATACGTCCGACAAACGGAATGTCGCCGAGGAACGGAATCTTGTCCTCCATCGACTTGCGCTCTTCGGTGATGAGGCCACCCATCACAATCGTCGAACCATTGTAGAGGGTCACGTGCGTGTTGATCGAACGCTCCTTGAAGAAGGGCTGCTCCATCGGCACCGTGAACCAGTTCATGTCCTC
>JBJEWG010000222.1:0-38314 GCA_051884935.1 Kiritimatiellia bacterium
CACCGTGCGCCACATCCAGCGCACGATGAAGGCGCTGGCCGAATCGACGGTGGAGAAGCCGGCGCACGTGAAGATCCTCTTCTACGGGCAGTCCATCGTGGGGCAGCACTGGTCGCGGCAGATGATGGCGGAGCTCACGCGGCGGTACCCGACCGCGAAGTTCGAGGTGCAGAACCGGGCCATCGGCGGCTACGGGGCCGAGCGCCTGAGCCGCACGGCGGAGAGCGACCTCTATCCGTTCTACCCGGACCTGCTCTTCTTCCACGACTACGGCAGCCTCGCGAAGTACGAGGAGATCGTGAAGAAGGTGCGCGAGACGACGACGGCCGAGATCATCCTCTGGTCGAGCCACCTCTCGCGCGGGCAGAGGCCGATGGAGATGCTCGCCGCGCGCGACACGCGCACGAAGACGATCGCCGACATCGCCGCGCGCTACGGCACGATGTACGTGGACCTCAACCGCAAGTGGTGCGAGATGCTCATCCGCAACGGCTGGGCCGAATACGATCTGCTGGCGGACGGCATCCACATGAGCCACAAGTCGCCCGCGCTCGACCTCTACGCGCAGTTCATCTACGAGGACATGGCGCGCCTACCGGGCGCGGCGGCCGAGCCGGCGGTGAACGGGTCCATCGAGTATGTGCCGCTCACCGACCCGCGCGTGAAGACGGCGGCGGACGGCGCGCTCACGCTCTCCTTCTCGGGCAACCGCGTGGTGGCGGTCTCGGACGGCACGGGCGCCGCCGACGCGACGGGGACGCTGCGCCTGGACGGGCGCGACCCGGCGACGTTCCGCGAACTGTGGTACACCTCGCGCCCGGGCTGCGGACCGATGTGGATGCCGTTCGTCGATCACGTGGACATCGACGCGCCGCCGGTGGCCGAGGCGTGGACGCTGACCTTCCTCGAAGGGACGAAGCCGGACGCGGACCCGATCATCTATTCCGTCGAGGGCAGCGTGACGGGTCCGGACGGGACGGGGAACACGAAGGAGCGCTTCCGCTCGAAGTCGGGCCGCGCGGTGCTCGACCCGAAGGACATCAACTGCGTGTGGCAGTATCGCTACGCGAAGAAGGAGGCGAAGGTCGGCTTCACGGTGAAGTGGGAGACGCGGCCCCTCTTCGCGGCGCCGTACCGGCCCGCGCCCGCCGAGACGCGGACAACCCTGGTGCAGAACTGCGCCAACGGGCCGCACGCGCTTGAGATCCGTCCGACCGGCGGGAAGCTGGGCATCGGCGGCTTCCTCGTCTACGCGCCGCCGCGCGCGCGGTGAGCCGCACGGGGTTTTGTGGTATAATCCCCGGCCATGATGAGCCAGGGACAACAGAAGAAACTCCTCTATCTGCATGGATTCGCGTCCTCGGGGGCCAGCGGCACCGTGGACCTGCTGCGGCATGAATACTGGGGGCGGCGGAAAACCGACAAGGTCGTGGTGCTCGCCCCCGATATTCCCGTCGATCCCGCCGAGGCGCTCCCCATGCTCCAGGCGCTCGTCGCGCGCGAGCAGCCCACGCTGATCGTCGGCACCTCGATGGGCGGGATGTACGCCCAGCAGCTGCGGGGCTACGAGCGCATCTGCGTGAACCCCTACTTCTCCATGTCGAAGCTCTACTCCCGCCTGAACGTGGGGCGCCACAAGTGGCTGAGCCCGCGCCAGGACGGCGCGACGACCTTCCAGATCACGAAGGAGATCATCGCCCACTTCGCCGAGATGGAGGCGCACCAGTTCGACGGGCTCGACGAGGTCGATCAGCTCTTCTGCCACGCGCTCTTCGGCGATGCGGACGAGTTCGCCGTGGAGGCCCGGCCCGTCTTCGAGCGGTACTATCCCGGCTGCGCGCAGGTCTTCGAGGGGGGGCACCGCATGAACGCCGAGCTCGTCCACAAGGTCCTCTTCCCGTTCATCGCCACGCTGGGCGTCTTCGACGCCGGGGGACGATGACAATCAATTAGGCGGGCGCGCGGGGTCACCTAGACGATTCTGAATTCCACTGCCCAGTGGATTGAATTCTACTGGGCAGTGGAATTCGTTTTACTGGGCAGTGGAATTTACTCTACTGGGCAGTGGAATTTGTTCCACTGCGGGCGTCAGCCTCCGTTTCTCCCGTCTCTTTCGGTTCCTGTCCTTCTTCCGTTTCGCCTCCGCACGCCATCTCGACGACCGGCCTTTCCGAATTGACTTACTTGATTGTAGAACTTCCCGTAATTTCCCACTTTACAGGAAAAAAAAAAAGCTACAATTGTTGCAGAGTTTGCAGAAATGTTGTCGAGTCATATCGCAAGGAGACAGAATGAAACGAATCACGCAAATCGGGTTGTCCGTCGGGACGATGCTGTTTGGGCTGGCCGTCCGGGCGGAAGGCGAAATCTGGCCGGGCGACGGTGCATGGACCATGTCGAAGATCGAGGCCTTCGGCGAGGTTGACCTGCCGTTCACGCTGGGGACGGGCCTTCTGCGCTACACGGGCTCGACGGCGACGCTGGCGAAGGACGTCGCCCTGTCACCCGCAGAGGGTCTGCCGGCGACGATCCGCGTGGTGGAACCCGGGACGAGGCTGACGCTTGCCGGCAACGTCACGCAGACCGACGGCGCGTTCATCAAGGACGGCCCGGGCACGCTGGTGTTCGGCGGCCTAGCCAACGTGGTTGGACAGAACCGGGGTGATGGACGCTATGATACCACCCTCATTGAATGGGACGAGGAGACGGGACGTCTGGTGCATGGTGCGCAGGGCTATGCGACGTTCACCATCAACGACGGCGGCGTGGTCATGGGTGGTCCAGGTGCGATGAACACCACGACCGGCGCATTTTGGGTTGGTTCGCGGACGCAGAGGTCGACCAGCCTCGACATCGTCGGCGGGCAGCACGTGCATCAAAACGACTGGTTCAGCATCTCGCGCGGTGCGGGCACGACGGACAACGACGTGACGGCGCGTATGTCCGTCTCGGGCGGCGCGGATGTTTCCCTCTCGGGGCTCTGCATCAACTTTCCCAACGGTCAGCCGAAGTACTATGGTCGCTCGCTGCTGGACATCAAGGACAGAGCAACCGTGTCGGTCCTCCACAACGTCTTTATTGGCGAAGGCGACGGCGAGGCTCGCGTCCACGTGGGGCCGGACTCCAGACTAATAGCGTTTCAGGAAGAAGGATTTGAGGACGGGATCGGCTTCCAGATTGGGCGGTCGAGCTCGGCCAAGGCCGACGTCACCGTGGACGGCGGCGAACTCTACTACCACGTTGGCTACGTGCGGGCCGGCAGCAAGTTGACGGTGAAGAACGGCGGTGTCGTCCACATGGACCGCACGCTGCCGACCGCCGTCAGGGAAAACTACGGCAATGGCGACGTGCTCGTGGATGGTGGCACGTTCGCGCCATGGACGACGATTGGCCACTCGGGCACCATGTCCGACTGGTTCAATGGCTCGACCGGCGGCTTCGGCGTCGGCGCGGGTGGCGCGACGCTCGACACGCCTGCGTTCACGCACCTCGGGATGCAGCCTGTGCGTGCAGCGGAGGGCGCGGCGATCACGAAGACCGGCAGGGGCGTGCTCACGATGTATCCATCGGAGATTCCCGTGACGGCGCGGGAGGGCACGCTGCGCATGAGCGTGTCGCCGAAGGCGTGGACGAACGGCCTCACCGGTGCGATCGCGATGGCGGAAGGCGCGGCGCTGGAGGTCTCGGGCGACATGGCGCTCGGCGCGATGCGGGTCGAGGCGGCGGAGGCGACGTTCGACGCCTCGGGGATCGAGCGCGACCGGAACTGGGTGTGCAGCCGATATGCGAGCTGGCGCCCGGACGGCGTCGTCCAGGCCACCGCGGCCATCAACAACGGCCAAGGCTCCGCGGTCGTCCTCGACGCCAATGTGCCGGTGGACAGGTCCTTCGAGCTGGCCTTCGACGCATTCCTCTATTCGACGAGCGATCGGCCCGCAGACGGCTGGACGATTTATTTCCAGAAGGCGGGCAACACGACGGTCGGCAACGACAACTATGGCTACGGAGGCGTTGGCGACTCCTTCGGCGTGGCGGTTGACGTCTACAATTCGCGCATACTCTGGGGAGAGAACGGGACCTACCTTCGGGAGTGCGGCACGGCGGGGACTCTGGGGCTCTACGGCACCTGGGCAGAGCGCCGCCACTGCAGCCTCGCCTACGACGCGGAGGCCCACCGCGCGACGCTGACGATTCGCCAGCCGGATGGGCGGGAGGCGAGCTGGTCGCACGACGTGGACATCGCGAAGCTGGTCGGCGCGAACGAGGCGTATCTGGGCTTCGCCGGAGGTACGTATGGGCTCAACGCGGCCTTCAGCTTCTCCAACATTCGCTTCGTGGAGACGGGCACACAGGCGGCGCACGTGCGCGTAGGCGGCGTGAAGACGCTGGACGCGGGCGAGACGTTCACCGCTCGGACGCATCCGAGCGAAGCGCAGAACGGCTTTCTGATGGGGCGCCTCGACTACGCGGACGGCGCGACGCTGAACGTGGAGGACGACCTCGCCGCCACGGGCCTCGCCGTGCCGCCGCCGCTGACGACGGCGGACCAGTCCCTCTGGCAGCTCGGCGACGGAGCCTACTGGCGCCCGGACGGATCGCTCGCGCTCTCGCGGCTGCTGGACGGCAGTATAACGATGGGCCATGCTGTCACTACCGCGTACTACCCCTTCGGTGGCAACTGGGAAAGCGACTTCACCTTCGAGTTGGGCGCGCACGGCGAAGTGCCAGGGGATCAGTTCGTGTGGCAGCTGCTCGGCCCGAGCGGCAGCTTGAACGTGCAGATCCGCTATTACGAGGAGAACAGGACGAAGATCTGTCTCCTCATGTGCGGCGCGCTTCATCCGTCGTCTGGTATGGACTTAGGTCAGGTCGATGTCTTGAAGCATGGCCCCGCGCGGGTTCATCTTGCCTACGACGACGCGGTGCATACGCTCACCGTTTCCATGACGCAGGAGAACGGCGCGCGCTCCACCTGCGTGGTCTTCGCGGACGTCGACATGGCGGCGGTGACGCAGGCGAACACCACCGCGCAGATCTGGCTTTGGGGCAATGTCGGCGGGAACTACTCCGAGAACGTCGTGCGCGACTTCACGTTCCGCTCCGACCTGCACGACGCGCGCCTCGCGCGGAAACCCGTGCGTGGCTTCTTTGGCTTCGAGCGCCTGGAGGGCAGCGGCACGCTCGTCAAGACGGGCGCGGGCGACCTTGGGCTCGTCGATACGCGGAACGGGCACGCCGCGCTGCGTCTCGCGGAAGGCGGGCTGCGACTCCGCCGCGAGCCGCTGGAGGATCTCGCGCTCGACGTTCCCGCAGGCTGGTGCTTCTCGCGTGCGGGCGGACGCTACGTCTATCCGAACGGCATCCAGATCGGCGAGCTTGTGGATTTCCACATGTCCACCGCCCAGACGCGCCATCGGCTGCGCGTGGATGGCGACTGGCGCTGCTCGTTTTCGCTGTGGGTCAACGACGGGACCCCGGCCGACGCCGTCTCGTTCTTCCTCCACAACGACCCGCGCGGCAACCAGTGCGAGGGCGGCAACACGGCGCAGGCGGGCTTCGACGGCATCGGGAACAGCGTAGCCGTCGCCTGGAACTTCTACTCGGGCGGCGATAACACTCTCTTCAGCACGGTGACGGTTGCGCGCAACGGGGAGAATCTGGACTGGACACAGGCCCAGAAGCACGAACCCCTCACACTGCCGGGCAAGACGACGGACGTCGTGCTTACGTACAACGCCGAGACAAAGACGCTCACGAGCGTGATGACGCAGGGCGAGACAAGCGTGGAGAACACGTTCGCCGACTTCGACGTGGCCGGCTCGGTGAAGGACGCATATGCGTGGCTCGGCTTCGGCGTGGGCTGCGGTGGCTACGCGGCCACGCCGCGCATCACGAACCTCAGGTTCGAGCGGCTGGACGACCGCGACGTGCTCGCCGGCGAGAGCTATCTTGCGTCCGTGGATGTGACGGGCGACGCGACGATCCGCCTCGACACGGCGAAGGCCGGCGGCATTTTCCGTCTGGCGGACACTGTGACGCTGGCGGCGGGCAAGGCGCTGGCGGCGGAGTCCTGCGACCGGCCCGCGACGCTCGCAATGGGCGCGCTCACGCTTGGCGAGGGCAGCGCACTGGCGGGCGACGCCGATACCGTGATTGCGCCGGAGACGCTCGTGGGCGCGCTGGGCACGGTGGCGATGAAGGGCGCGACGCTGGCCGTCCCCCTGGCTCAGGTCGAGGCGCGGGCGCTGAAGGACAGCACGCTCGTCCTGACGGGCGGCGCGAAGGTCGCCGTGCCGAAGGGGTGGTCGCTCTCGCTGCGGCGCGTTGTCGTGGACGACGTGGACGTCGGCACGGGCGTCTTCACGGCCGAGACGGCGGGGTGGGTGGCCTCCGGCGCGGTGACGCTGGGCAACGGTACGATTGTGATCCTGCGGTAGCGCGGCGACACAGTTGTCGTCTTTGCGCGCGACGCCCCCCATGTGGGCGTCGCGTTCTCTTTCCCCCGATTGCTTTGGCTTGGGTGAATTGTCAACCAGGCGGGTCAATTCCCTGAAGATTCTCCCGAGGGGTTTCGGCGGCGGTTCGGCAGTCCCCGGGGGCGGACAACACGGAGGAGGCCCCAACAGGCAGATCGGACGGCGAGCCGGGCCGATGCCCGCGTCTCCGGACGTCGACCCGCGCAACTAGCCCCCCCCCCTGTTGGCGTTGCCTTCGTCGATCCTGTCCTGAGCCCTGAACGGGTCGTATTCGGCGTGGTGGCCTTCATCATGCCGGAGATTGCGGAGCCTTTGCCTTTTTTGCACGCGGCGCCCCCTAGGGGGGCGTTCCTTTTTCCTTCGCGTCTCCCGTCTTTTCCGTTCGTTCCCTGTTCTTCCTTCGTTTCTCCTCCAGTCTCCATCCCGACTCCTTGCTTTTTCGAATTGACCTACTTGATTGTACGACGTCCCATCTCGTTTTTTCTTATTTCACTCTTTACAGAAAAAAAAAAAAATGCTAGAATTTAATTGGAACCACGAGGGCTCGGCGGGTGTCGGGTCCGGGGTGGGTTCGTCTCCTCGAATCGAGCGATTCGGGATATACAGGGAGAGCGGGGCTGAAGGATGAAACAGAGTTGCACGAAGGCTTTTCTCGCTGCGTCGCTTGTCTGTTCGCTGGCGGTGGCGGATGATCTGATCGGGTTCTGGGATTTCAAGGACGGCATGGACGCCGCCGAGGTGGGGACGGTCGTCAACAGCCTTGGCGAGGCGGTGTACGCCTCGGACCCGGCGCAGAAGTCGGCCGCGACCGGGCGCATCCCGACCTTTTCCGCGAGTGGCCCCGGGCGGGTGGTCGATCCGGTCGATGGGCAGATTCTCTGTGATGATCCGTGGGCGATCGACTTTCACTATGCGGAGCGGGCCACGCATCAGGGCGGCTACTTCGACATCCCCGGGCTGGCCGACCGCCTCTCCGAGCTGACGGCCTACACGATCGAGCTCTTCATCAAGTTCGATGCGGATTTCGACTACTACGATCCCGCGAATACGTACACGTTCACCTCGAAGACGGCGCTCTATGTCCAGTCCGGCGGAAGTCGGTACAAGCTGATCGCGCCGCGAGACAAGTACAAGACCTCAGGGCATCCGAACGGGATGAGCCTTGAGACCTATGCCTATGGGACGGTGAAGAACGGCACGGTCGCCATGTCCGGCGACTACGGGGACGGGGCCTGGCGCCATGTCGCCGTGGTCTATGCGGAGACCAACGCCACCACGCAGGCGGGCGTCCTTTCGTTCTACGTGGAGGGCGCGCTGATTGGCGAGCTCCCGTATGCGAACGTGCCCGGGTCGAATCTGAAGTTCCGTCTGGGAACGGGCTACATGGCCGGCACGGCGGACAAGACGGCGACCGAATCGACGCACGCCTCCCTCTCGTGTCTGCGCGTGACGGCGCGCGCGCTGGAGGTGGGCGACTTCATGATCCTCTCTGACTACGTGCTGCCGGCGGGGACGGTTTTCGCGCTGAACTTCGACGAGGGCGTCGCCGGCGAGCCGGTGCTGGAAGGGAACACCGGCGTGACCTCCGTGCGGATTCATCCGGGTTCGTCGAGCTGTTCGGTCGCCTACAACCTCCACGCCGCGTGCCGCCCGCACTATGCCGAGACGGAGAAGAAGGGCCGGACGCTCAAGTGGGGCGAGACGCCCATGTGGAAGGAGAACCTCTGCCTCTGGTTCCCGGCCTCGTCCCACATTCCCGACGGAGCGGCCAATCGCCAATGGTACGGTTCCATCCTGACCGTGCCGGCCTCGACCGCGGCGGCGCACAATCCCGCCTCCTGGACGATGGAGGCTCAGGTGAAGCTTGAGCGGGTGGGCGCTCCCGAAGCGGCCTACAAGTCCGGCCACATTTTCGGCAAGTCGGACAACGCGGGGGCGCGCAGTGGCAAATGGTCCTGGGCGCTGGCCTGCACTTCGGCGGGCACGCTGTTGCTGAGGTGGACGGAGCGCCCGACGGACGATTTCACGGATTACGAGGACAAGTCCCCCTACTACAAGGAGGTCAGAACGGAGGGCACCTACTTGCAGGACCTCGCGTGGCACCACGTCGCGCTCTCCTATTCGGCCACTGCGAAGATGTTCACGCTCTATGTGGACGGCGAGGTCGTGTTGGAACAGCCGCTGCTGGGCGAAGAGCCGACGACCACGCTCTTCGACGGCCCCTACGCCTACTGCTTTGGCCGCAGCACGGCCGCAGGCGGGTTCGAGGGGTGGATGGACAATATCCGCTTCACGTCCCGGGTTCTGACGCCCGAGGAATTCGAGCGCTACACGCCCACGAGCTTCCTCTTGATCATCAAGTGACGGGCATGGATCGGCGGACGTTTCTCGGGGGCATGGCGGGGGCGGGGCTCCTGTTCCGCGCCGACCTCTTCGCGGCGGCGCTGGCGGGTGGCGACACGCCGAAGACGCTCGTGCTGGGCGGGGGCGCGTTCGCGCTCGGCTACGCGCTGGCGCATCCGGCTGAGACGCTTGTGCTGGAGCGCGGCATCCATCTGGCGGCCGACTACGGGATGGTCGGCGATTACGCGGCGCCGGGCGAGGCGACGACGGATCTGGGGCGTGCGCTCCTGACGGAACTCGCGCAGGCGGGGCTGCTGAAGGAGGGGCGGCTCGAACTGCCGCCGCTCTCGGATTTCATGTCCGCCTTCTTCGCGGCGCGGGGCGGGCGGTCGTTCATGCATGCGGAGTTGGCCACGCTCGCACGCACGGGCACGGGCTGGTCCGGCGAAGTCTACGGCGGTGGCACGGAGGGGTTCGTGCCGTTTGAGGCCGCCGCCGTGCTCGACACGACGCCGACGGGCTGGCGGAACGCGGGGATGGACGAAGTCGCCGCGCGCACCTTCGCTGGCATCGCGCGGGATGGGCTCGTCACCGTCACGCTGCCGGCGACGGCGGACGCCCACGCGGCGCGACTCGCGCTGCACGCCGCGGCGGCTGATGCCGGGCGCACCCTGCTCGCCGAGACGAACGCGCTGGGCATCCGCTACCGCACGCCGCCGGGGCGGCGCATCATCGTGCGCACCACGTCCCTCGGGACGACGTGGGTGCCGTCCGCGCAGTTCCCCACGTTTCTGGCGGCGTTCGAGGAGGGCGTGAGATGGAACTGTGCCTGATTTCCGCCGGTCGCGCGCGCGCGTACGCGCGCGATCCTTATTACAAGGCCCATGTGGACGTGGTGGTGGTGGGCCTCGGGACGGCCGGCGCCGAGGCGTTCGCGCAGGCGGTGGCGCTGGGGCTGCGCGTCTATGGCATCGAGTGGAGCACCGGCATGGGCGGGCAGGGCACGCTCGGGTGCGTCTGTTTCGGCGGGGGGCTGGTGCCGCGCCTGGGGCGCTACGAGCGGGCGGCGGAGAAGGGGCAGGTCGCATACGAGGCCGTCGTCGTCGGGGTCTGGCGGGAGGGGGCGCGCCTCGTGGGCGTGCGGTATCTGCGCAACGGCGAGATGACGGACGTTGCCGCGAAGGTGGTGATCGACGCGAGCGGCAACGCGACGGTGCCGCGCCTCTGTGGGCTGCCCGTTCGCAGGGGGCGGCCGTTCGACGGCGTGATGGCGCCCTGTGCGCGGGCCGAGACGTGGCTCGACGCCGCCGGGGCGGCGCATCCGATCTACCGCAACTATCCGGATGGGCTGGCCGGTTCGGCGAGGGAGTTCTCGGCGACCGTGACCAAGCTCGACGCGGCGCGGCACGGGTACTGGAAGGGACAGGCCCGGCGCGAGCGGATGCTGCGGGCGTCGCTGCTGGTGAATGCGCGCGAAGAGGCGCGGGCGGTGACGGAGGAGATTCTCACGCTGCGGGACGCTCTGGGCGGGCGCGCCGTCCCAGACCCGATCTTCCACGCCTGGGAGCCGGAGGACCTGCCGGTGTTCTTCGGGGACCACGCATTCGAGTCCGAGGAAATCCAGAACTGGAAGGTGCTCTGCGGGCTGCCGATGTTCGGCTATCCATCGACCATCTCCTACGGGACGATTGTGGCGAAGGGCGTGGAGAACCTGTTCGTCCCCTCGAAGCACTTCGGCGTGGCGCACGACTTGGGCGGGGGACTGCGGATGCAGGGCGAGATGTGCAAGACGGGAATCGCCGCCGCGTGCGCGGCCGCGGTCATGCTCGAACGGGGGTGCGCGGCGCGCGAGGTGCCCTATGCGGCGCTGCGGCCCCACCTGGAGCGCGCGGGCACGCTGGCGCCGCCCCGCAAGACGTTCGTGACGGCCTGCCGGGGACATGAGTTCAGGCCCTACACGGACGAGCAGGTCGTCGCCGCGCTGCGCCGGGACGTCACCCGCACGAATGAATGGTGGCAGGGGCCGCTCGGCGTCGCCTCCAATTCGCCGGCCGAACAGGCGGCCTATGCGTACTGGACCTGCTGGGAGTGTTGTCTGACGGGCGCGCTGGCGCGGCGGAAGGGTCTCGCGGATGCGTTGGCGGCGGCGCTGGAGGCGGCCCCGCGTTTCGCGGGCAACTACGCGGTGGCGCTGGGGCTGATGGGGGATCGGCGGTGTCTGCCCACGCTGCGCGAACTCGTGGCGCATCCGGGCGGTGAGAAGGATCCGGTCGTTCCACGGGCCTATCCGAACCGCATCAAGTCGATTCTGCTGTTGGGGCGGTTCGCGGACGCGGCGAGTGTGCCGACTCTGCTGGCGATCGCGGCGGATGGCGCGGGGGCGTTCACGCGGGATCTCGCGTCCGCCCAGGCGTTCGCGAGCCCGATGCTTTGCCGCTTCCAGGCGCTTTCGTATGCCTTCTGTGCGCTGAAGGCGATCCTCGCGCGCCACCCCGATGAACGGCGGATGCGCGACCTCGCATCCGCCCAGGCCCGTCTTCCGCCCATGCCGGCGGGCGACGGCGTCGATCTCGCCGATCGTCTGCGGCGCATCTAGCCAGGGACGAATCGGTCGCCTGAACGTGTTGCGCGGATTTCCCGTGGCCTATTGGCTAGTCTATATCATATATGATATAATGCCCGCCATGAACAAACAGTTGCACTTTACGCCGCAGGCATCCGAGTTCCTGACGGAGCAATCCGCCGCCGTCCAGAAGAAGGCATTAGGCAAGGCGCGGGTCGATGCGTTTATGGCGAAGTTCGCAGGCTATGAGAAGTTGGTAACGTATCGCCGACGCTACACGGCTTTGGGTGAGCGGCAGGCGAAGTCTCTTGCCAAGGACCTTTCCGGTGAGCGCAAGGGCGGTTTGGAGGAATTGCGCGCTATTCCTGGCTTTATCGAGAACGAGTCTTCGATTCGCAAGGAGAATGCCTTGCACCTTGCGATGATGGAAGCCAAGAAGCGGTCAGGCCTCAACCAGACCGAGATTGCCGCCCGTCTCGGTATGCCGCAACCGAACGTGTCTCGTATCGAACACAGTGAGATCGTCACGTTCCACACGTTTGCCGCATACCTTTTCGCCTGTGGATTTGATTTCACCATTCGCCTTCGCCGTGCAGAAGACGGTAAAACCACAAGAGTTTCCTGCACGTAAATTGACATACTCGGCCATTATGAGTTGGTGCAGGATAGCGCTCGTCGGGTTGTGCTCATGGGGACTGAGCACCTTGGCGGGATGGGACGAGCTCGACTTCCGGGCGAGTCCGCCTGCCGCAGATGGCTGGAGCATGTCGGGGACGACGCTGAACGCCGACCGGGGGTTGAAGTTCGCGGAGCCGGGGGCCTTTCTAACGAGCCCGCTGTACGAGGGGGCGGTCACGTCCGTCACGGTCGTCACCTATTGCAGCGGCACGCGCATCGAGAATCCCTTCATTGTGAGCGCGGGGGCGACGGAGGCGTCGTTCTTCGACCGTGGGCCGTACATCGGGTATGTTGGCAACACGTACGTGACGAACGAGTTCGTCTTCGGCGCGGATGAGTCCGTCCATGGCGTGAAGATTCGTTTGAACGCGGCGGGGGGCGTCCCGGGGAACTACTACGTCACGTCCGTGGCGGTGAAGTGGCGGGGCGGGCCGCTTCAGCCACCGCGGGAGGTCCGCGCGGAGAATGTCGAGACGAACGCCTTCGTCATCTACTGGCGGCCACCCGACGATGCGGACTGGTGCCGCCCGCTCGTGTGGACCAATCAGGTGGTCGGCGCGTCGCCTGGCGAGGTTGTCTGGCGCGAGGCGTTCTCGAACGCGCCCGCGAAGACGGGGGCGCTCCCGGCCATTCCCTCGGGCTGGCTGGAGGAATACGTTGACTGGCCGGACGAAGAACGGTACTGGGTTCTCGACCACGTCTATCCGTCCGTGGACGCCGGTTCGATTCGGATCGGCAACACCTCGACGAACGGATGGCTGATCACGCCGTCACTGCCGGGCGGCGAGGGGTTGACGCTTCATCTGCGGGCGCGGCGGCAGAGTTCGAAGGACGGCTCGGTGATGCCCGTGTGGCGAGGGTCGATGGACGATGTTACGGAGCTCGGGTGCGTGACGCTGACGGACGATTATCGCGACTACTATCTGCCCGTGCCGGTCTTGGAGGAGGAGGATTACATTATGGTCTACTCCACGACGAACAAGCGGTCCTCGCGCGTGATTCTGGACACGCTGGAGCTGCTAAGGGGCCATGAGGGAGGACAGGTGGTTCCGGGTTACGTCGTGCGGGGAGAGGCGACGCGCGAGACGAGTTGGGCGGTGGAGAATCTGACGCCCGACGAGTATTTCTTCGCCGTCGAGGCCGTGCGAGGGGACGCGCGGGTGGTATCGTCCACGGGGCGGGTCGATCTGCTGGAACGTTCGCCAGCCGCGTTGCCGCCTCCCGTCTGGCTGTCGGAGCTGGAGGGCCCTGTATGGCGGGAGGACTTCGACCGGCTGGCGGATATCTTCCCCGGAAGCGGGAACGAGACGCGCTGGGCCAACGTCGAAACGCTGAGCCCCTGGCAGGCGTGGTGTGACGGCGTCGAGCCGATTCGGATCAAACGGAACAAGGGCGCCGTCGCGTCCGGCGGGCTTTATGCCTACTGGGCCACGAACAAACTGGTTTCATCCTACTCGCTTGGCTGGAACGTGGGGAGCACGGCGGAGAGTTTCGTGATCGGCGCGGCGTTCGTCAACGACCAGAGCGCGGTGCTCGACGAATTCTCGCTCGCCTATGTGGGGCGGCAGTTCGGCTTCAAGAACAAAGAGGCGCAGACGATCGCGGTGGAGTGGCTCGTGACGAACCGCCTCGTCTCGGTGTGGGCGGAGGGAGACTGGCGGCAGGAGGAGGCGCTTGCCTTCACGACGCCGGCCGTCGGCCTCGGCGAAGAATTGAAGAGCGGCGAGGAACTGCCCCTGGAACAGCGGGTCGCCGGGACTTTGGAGAAGGCCGTGCTGCGTCCCGGTGAGGTGCTGCTCGTGCGGTGGCGGCGGCAACGGATCACTTATTCGGCGGCGCTGGCGATTGACGACGTGCGCCTCTCGTTCCGGAAAACGAAACACTCGCGGGCGACGGTCCTGCGGATTCGCTGAGGTGACGGGCCGTCCCGATATTTCGACACTTATCATCAACCAACAATCAAGCGACATCGACTATGATTCCACGCGAAATCCTGAACGACTACTTTGAACTGCTGCGCTTCGAGACGGTGGGCGCCGATCCCGTGAAGCTGCGCGACTGCCTGTGCTGCGCCACCTGGATTCAGAAGTGGCTCGCGCCGATGGGGTTCAAGGCCGAACTGATGCAGGCGCCGGGGCTCCTCGGTACGCCGCCGGTCGTGTTCGCGGAGCGGGCGGGCGACGAAGGCGCGCCGACCGTTCTCCTCTATGGGCACTACGACGTGCAGCCGGCGGACCCGCTGGACGCCTGGGAGACGCCGCCGTTCGAGCCGACGCTGAAGGAGGACGGACGCGTCTACTGCCGCGGCGCGCAGGACGACAAGGGCCAGTGGTTCGCCTGTCTTTGCGGCATCCGCAAGTTCCTGGTGGAACGGAATGGCCGCCCCACGCCCACGCTCAAGGTGGTGCTGGAGGGGCAGGAGGAAAGCGGGTCCACGGCGCTCGCGAAACTGGTGCCCACGATCAAGGACCGTCTGCGCGCGGACGTGCTGCTGGTCTGCGACACGGGCGCGGCGGCGGATCTGCGCCCGGCCATCGTCGCCGGGCTTCGCGGCGTGAGTCACTTCACGGTGCGTCTTGAGGCGGCGGACCACGACCTCCACTCCGGCGAGTTCGGCGGAATCGCGCCGAATCCCGCGCAGGGCATGGCGGAGCTGGTGGCGTCCCTTCACAATGCGGACGGATCAATCGCCGTGCGCGGGTTCTGCGACGGAATCGAGCCGCCGACGGACGAGGAGCGAGCGGCCGCCGAGTCCGCCGCGATGAGCGACGCGCGCTACGAACAGGAGATGGGCTGCCCGCCGGTGGGGGGCGAGGAGGGCCTCACGCCCACGGAACGCAATTCGTTCCGTCCCACGATCGAGGTGAACGGCATCCACTCGGGCTACGGCGGGCCCGGCTCGAAGACGGTGATCCCCGCCGCCGCGCTCGGCAAGCTCTCGATGCGCCTCGTGCCGGGGCAGAACCCCGACGCGGCGATGGCGTGCGTCGAGCGCCACCTGCGGCGGCACGTGCCGCGCGGCATGCGGCTCTTCATCGAGGACCTCACGGGCGAGGCCGCGGGCTTTCGTCTGCCGCTCGCCTCGCCGGTGTTCCGTTTGGCGGCGCACGTTCTGGAGACGATGGACGCGCGGGGGCCGGTGTTCCAGTGGGACGGTGCCTCGATCCCGATCGTCTCGACTTTGAAGGACTGCAGCGGCGCGGCGCCCCTCCTCGTGGGCTGGGGGCAGCCGGGGGACCGCATCCACTCGCCGAACGAGTCCTTCGGGCTGGACCAGTTCGCCCTCGCGATGACGTGGGGCGAACGGATCCTCGCCGCCCTCGCGGACTAGCCGCCGCGCGCGTGCCGGGCGGTTTCTCCCGAGAGAAGCGTATCTACGGAAAGAGTCGTTTTCGGCTTGCGCCGAGTTTCTGTTTGTAGTATCATTCTCCGCATCCGAACAGCGGAGGAACACTAGATGAGCAAGCAGAGCGACATTCCATACAAGACCTATCTCGCCGAGGACGAGGTGCCCCGCGCGTGGTACAACGTGCGGGCGGACATGAAGGCCAAGCCGGCCCCGCTTCTGGACCCTGCCACGGGGCGGCCCGTCACGGCCGAGGAGCTGGGGCGCGTGTTCTGCGACGAGCTCGCGCGGCAGGAGCTGGACGACGCCACGGCGTGGTTCCCGATCCCGGGCCCGATTCAGGATTTCTACCGGATGTTCCGCCCGAGCCCCCTGATCCGCGCCTACTTCCTTGAACGCGCGCTTGGCACGCCGGCGAAGATCTACTACAAGTTCGAGGGCAACAACACCTCCGGCTCACACAAGCTCAACAGCGCCGTCGCCCAGGCCTACTACGCGAAGGCGCAGGGGCTCAAGGGCGTCACCACGGAGACGGGCGCGGGGCAGTGGGGCACGGCGCTTTCGATGGCCTGCTCGTTCTTCGGCCTCGACTGCAGGGTCTTCATGGTGAAGTGCTCATACGAGCAGAAGCCGTTCCGGCGCGAGGTGATGCGCACGTACGGCGCGTCCGTCACGCCGTCCCCATCGATGGAGACGAACGTGGGGCGCGCAATCAACGCCGCCCATCCCGGCACGACGGGGTCACTGGGCTGCGCGATCTCCGAGGCGGTGGAGGCCGCGGTCTCGCACGAGGGCTACCGCTACGTACTCGGCAGCGTGCTCTCGCAGGTGCTGCTGCACCAGTCGATCATCGGGCTTGAGGCGAAGACGGCCTTCGACAAGCTCGGCGTGAAGCCCGACGTGATCATCGGCTGCGCGGGCGGTGGCTCGAACCTCGGCGGCCTCATCTCCCCCTTTATGGGCGAGAAGCTGCGCGGCGAGAGGGACTACCGCTTCATCGCCGTCGAGCCGGCGAGCTGCCCGTCGCTTACGCGCGGTCGCTATGCCTACGACTTCTGCGACACCGGGCGGGTGTGCCCGCTCCAGAAGATGTACACGCTCGGCCACGACTTCATCCCCTCCGCCAGCCACGCGGGCGGGTTGCGCTACCACGGCATGAGCGCGACCCTCAGCGAACTCTACGATCAGGGGCTGATGGAGGCGCGGGCCGTCGAGCAGACGAGCGTCTTCGAGGCCGCGCAGCAGTTCGCGCGCGTGGAGGGAATCCTGCCGGCGCCGGAGTCCAGCCACGCCATCCGCGCGGCGATCGACGAGGCGCTGCGGTGCAAGGCCGAGGGGCGGGAGGAGACGATCCTCTTCGGCCTCACGGGCACGGGATACTTCGACATGGCCGCCTACCAGAAGTTCAACGACGGCGTGATGAGCGACTCGATCCCCACGGACGAGGAGCTCGCCGCGAGCTTCGCCAAACTGCCCAAGGTCGGGTGAGATTGTGATATAATGAGCGCCTATGAACCTTCAGCGGCGTGACTTTCTGAAGACGGCGGCTGCGACGGCCGCCGCCTTTGCGTTCCCGAACCTGCGTGCGGCGGCGGCTTCGCCGAACGGCAAGGTCAACATGGCCTTCGTCGGAATCGGGCATCAGGCCCGAAGCGACTTCAACATGTTCGCCTACTACAAGGACCTCGTGAACGTCGTCGCGTTCTGCGACACGCAGATGGGGGCCGACCATACGCTGGACGTCCTGAAGGTGTGCCCGAACGTGCCCCGCTACCAGGACTTTCGCAAGATGCTCGACGAGCACGGCCGGGAGATCGACGCGGTGTGCATTGCGACGCCGGACTTCTCGCACTTCCCCGCCGCCATGCTCGCGATGTCGATGGGCAAGGCGGTCTACTGCGAGAAGCCGATGTGCAACGGGTTCCGCGAGATCGGCCTCATGACGGCGGCGGCGAAGCGGCACAAGGTCGTCACGCAGATGGGGAACCAGGGCCATTCGGACGCCAACTACTGGCAGATGAAGACGCTCGTGGAGAGCGGCTGGCTGAAGGACGTGACGCACATCGACGCCTACATGTGCGCGAACAACCGCCGCTGGTTCAAGTGGAACGGCACGATGACGGAGATGCCGGGCGAGGAGGCCGAACCGGCCGAGATGGACTGGGACGTCTGGCTCTCGCAGCGTCCGTTCCGCCCCTACAACCACAACTTCATCAACGGTGACTGGCGCTGCTTCTACGAGTATGGCACGGGCGCGCTGGGCGACTGGGGGGCGCACCTCTTCGACGCGGCGCACGAATTCCTCAAGCTCGGTCTGCCTACGCGGATCGAGACGGTGAAGAACGACCGCCGCACGTCGGTCGTATTCCCGATGGCGTCCACGATTCGGTATGCCTTCCCCGCGCGCGGAGAGGGCTTCCCCGCCTGCACGCTCGACTGGCACGACGGCGCGGGCAACTTCCCGAAGCCAATCGAAAAGACGACGGACCGTAAATGGAAGCGTCGCGACTGCGGGGCGGAGCTTCATCTGAAGGACGGACGCGTCTTCGCGCGCGGCAGCCACGGCAGCCCGCTGCAGCTGGTGGCGGGCGGCGATCCGCGGGAGCCCTCCACGCGGAAGGCGCTGAAGGAGTTCCCCAAGGGGAGGAGTGGGCACTATCTCAACTTCCTGCGGGCCGTGAGGGGCGAGGAGCCCGCGAACAGCGACTTCGCGGTGGCTGGCCCGCTCTCGCAGGTGATGGCCCTCGGCGCCATCGCGCAGCGCATGGCCGAGCCGAAGCTGGAGTTCGACCCGAAGGCGGGCCGCTTCGTTGGAAACGACGCCGCGAACGCCCTTCTGGACGGACCGCCCGTGCGCAGGGGATGGGAAGAGTTCGAGAAGCTCTAAGCGCTTCGGGTGACTCAGAGCGGCGACTTCCCGTACAACACACAATCGACAACCCACAATCGGCTTCAAAGTGAAAGGGGCTTTCCCATGAAAAAGCAGATTCTCGTTCTTGCATCAGTTCTTTCCGTGCTGGGTCTTCGGGCGGCGATCGTGCCGGTGAGCCCGGTCGGGGAGCAGGTGGTTCAGCTTGTGCCGGACGCCCAGAAGAAGGTGATGGCGATGGCGACCTACGACGAGCGCCTGGCGTTCCTGCAGTGGGACCGCGCGAACGGCAAGAAGATCCGCCACGACAAGTTCTGGCGCAAGGCGCAGCCGGTGGTGCTCAAGTGGAAGGCCACCGCAGGCGAGAAGGGGCCGTGGAAGATCAGGATCGGCAAGAAGCCGGATCTCTCGGACGCGCGGGTCTGGTACAAGCAGGTGAAGGAGTCGGACGCGGCGACGGGACGCGAGGACGGCAAGGACGCCTCGCAGGTCGTCGAGACGTATGAGGTGCCACGGGGGAACTTCGAGATCAACGCGACCTACTACTGGTCCGTGGGGTCGCGCGGTCGGTGCGGCTGGGGCTGCGGACCCAAGCATGGCTGCGCGGAATGCGGGAAGGTGAGCGTTTCCGACGTGGCGGCCTTCAGGACGGAGGACGTGGCGCCGCGGTGGATGGCCATTGGGGGCCCCGTGGGCAATATGCGCGATCTGGGCGGACGCAAGACGGTTGACGGCCGTCGCGTGAAACAGGGTATGATCTTCCGTGGCCAGGGCCTCAACGACAACAGCGTGACGGGCGAGACGCGCGGCAGAAACCGTCTCACGGTGGACGACGTCGCGTACATGACGAAGACGCTCGGCATCAAGACGGACCTCGACCAGCGTTCCCCGGGCGAGATCGCCGACATGACCGAGTCGCCGCTCGGGCCGTCCGTGAAGTGGATCAACAATTCGTCCGCCTGCTACGCGGGCATCTTCACGCCCAGCGGCAAGGAGGTGATGGCGAAGAACTTCCGCGTGTTCTGCGACGAGCGGAACTACCCGATCTACTTCCACTGCATCGGCGGCGCGGACCGCGCCGGCTCGCTCGCCTACACGCTGAACGGCATCCTCGGCGTCGAGCGCCATCTGCTTGAAACCGACTGGGAGAGCACCTTCTACCCGACGCTTCCCGAGATGCGGCCCGACTACAAGGACCACTCCTACTGGTGCGGCGAGTGGCACTTCACCGACGGCTTCGGCAAGTACGGCGACGCGGATACGCCCTGGAACAAGAAGATCGAGCTCTATCTGCTCGACTGCGGCGTGACCGCCGAGGAGATCGCGAAGTTTCGTTCCATCATGCTGGACTGAAGATTGTCCGATTCGATTATCTGACGGGGGTCGTTCATGACGTTCTGGTTCTTTCTTCTCGGTGTTCCGCTGCTCGGGTATGGTCTTGTCTCGCTGCTGTTCACGGACTGGACGGCGAAGCAGCTTGTGGCGTTCCCCCGCAACAGGGCTGCGGGATGCATTCTCTGCGCGGTGGGCTGGTTCTGGACGGCCTACGAATGCGACACGATCGGCATCGACGTGTTCGACAAGTTTCTGAAGGTGTTCCCGGGGGAGGTCTGGATTCTCGCCCTCGTGCTGACGGTGCTGATGTGCTGGTGGATGCCGAACCTGCTGTCGATCCGGGGCGTGAGCGCGCTCTTCATGCTGTTCCCGGGTGAGATGTTCCCGGTGATCCGCCTCTGCGACACGCCGTGGCGCCTCACGCTGGTCGTGTTCGCCTACATCTGCGCGATTACGGGCATGTTCGGAATGTTCTACCCGTGGCGCATTCGGCAGGCGCTTGCCTGGCGGGCGGCGAGGCCCCTCCGCGTGCGCGTGGTCGGCGCCGTTCTCGCGGCGGTGGGCGCGCTCTTTCTGGTGTTGGGCGCCTGTGCCGCCGCAGGCGTGTTGAAGTAGATCAAGAGGGGCCGCACGGATGCGGTGTGGGGCGCTTTCCATCTTCAAGGCGGCGGTTCTGATCGGGACGCTGCTGGGAGGGGTTCTGGCGCGTGGCGCGGACGATCTTCCCGGAGGCATTCTGCGGGACGGGGAGCGCTTCGTCTACGACTTCCGCTACCAGAAGGGTTTTATGGGAATCCCGGCGGGGACGGCGAGCCTCTCCACGGTGGCGACCAATTACCGGGGACGGGCGGCCTTCGCCCTGGAACTCGTCTTGCAGGCCTCCCCGATTGTCGAGAAGGTCTATCACCTCACGACGCGGTTCAGGAGTCTGGTGGGGCCCGACCTGGAGCCGATCGCCTATCTGAAGGAGGCGGAAGAGGGGACGCGGTTCTACACCGAAACGGCGGAGTTCGTCCCGCGCGCGGAGGGGGGATGCGTGGTGAAGTCGCGCCGGGCGTTTCAGGGCGGGCGCGTCCAGACGGGGAATTGCATCCGGGAGGGGCGGGTCTACGACCTCGTGAGCGTCTGCTTCCACGCGCGGGGGAAGGAGATGGCCGGCGCGCGGGTGGGGGATCGGTTCCCGGTTTCCGTGGCGTCCGGAGTCACGGTGCGCGACCGGACGATCCTCTATCGCGGGAACGAGATGATGGATGTGGAGGGCGGCGGGCGGGTGCCGTGCCAGGTGTTCGTGCTGCTGGCGGACGAGAGGGGGAAGGCGGCGGAGGTGGCGACCTTCTGGATTTCGCGAGACCGCCATCGGATGCCCGTGCGGATTGACGTATCTCTCAAGTTTGGCGCCGTCAGCGTGAGGCTGGCGGAGAAAGGACGTTCAGAATGACGATTGTGCAGGGTCGGCGGGCGATTGACGAGCTGTCGCGGGAGGAACTGGTCCGCCTCGTCGAGATCTATTCCAAGAACTGGCTGGCGATGGACGGCGTGTGGTTCCAGTCCATCGAGCGGAAGCTGGGCATGGACGAGGCGATGTACTACGATGCCGAGGCCTGGCGCCGCTTCACGGTGATCGAGGCGAAACGGATCAAGGCGTTCCTCGGCCTGCCCGAGCGGGCGGGCGTGGAGGGGCTTGTGCGGGCGCTGCGGCTGCGCTTCTACGCCAATATCAATGTGGACCGCATCGAAGTTGAGGGGAACGTCGTTACCTACACGGCGGTGGACTGCCGTGTGCAGACGGCCCGCAAACGGAAGAAAATGCCGCTTCACCCGTGCAAATCGGTCGGGTTGATTGAGTATACGGGCTTCGCCCAGACCATCGACGATCGGTTCACCTGCACGTGCGTCAGCTGCCACCCCGATGTGACGGACGCCACCTGTTGCTGTAAGTGGCGGTTTGAGCTTCAAACGGGTCCAAATTCCCTGCCATCGGCATAACCCGACCCGAGTTGTGCCGATGAGCCGACCCGAGTTATGCCGATGAGCCGACCCGAGTTGTGCCGATGAGCCGACCCGAGTTGTGCCGATGAGCCGACCCCGAGTTGTGCCGATGACCTGACCCGAGTTATGCCGATGACTCGACTCAAGTCACGCGGATAAGGCAATCGATTCTTAGACGGGCCCTACCAGTAGGATAGGCATCTTACTCGTGTAGGGGAGGGGCAATTTGACGCAACACACGGCCGTGGGGGACCCTGCTGCAAAACAAAAACGGAACTCCCGATTGGGAATCCCGTCTTGTGGATGGAGCCAGGTAACGGATTCGAACCGCCGACCTGCTCATTACGAATGAGCCGCACTACCAGCTGTGCTAACCTGGCTTGGTTGAAAACGGGACACAGTATACACCATTCCGGAGCGGCGTGCAAGGGGGAATTTGAACTTTTTTCATTTTACCTATTCACATTCGGCGCGCTTTTCGCTACAATATCCGCTCAGTTGTTTTCGGACCAATAGGAGTAATTCACAATGGCGAACATCAAAGGCGGCCGTTCCGCCCGTAAACGCGACCGTCAGAACGCGAAGGCGAACAAGCGCAATGTTGCGGTGAAGACGCGCCTGCACACGGCTCACAAGAAGCTTTTCAAGGCCGCGGACGCCGGCAAGAAGGACGATGCCGAGAAGGAGTTCAAGGAATTCGTCAGCGGTCTCGACAAGGCCGTGAAGAAGGGCGTGATCGCGAAGAACACGGCCGACCGCAAGAAGTCCCGCGCGCAGCTCAAGCTCAACAAGCTCGCGGCGGCCCCGGCTCCGGCCGAGGCGAAGTAGGGGGCTCGTCCCCCTCCGATGGCTGTCGACGGCCGTCGATGGCGGAACATCCGACGGCAACCGACAGAGGTCGACTGCCGTCGGTTGCGTTATTTCAAGGTGTCGATTCAGTAACCTATATTATAAGGAGTAGAGACAATGGCTAAGAAGACTCTGCGTGACGTCGAGCTGGCGGGCAAGCGCGTGCTGATGCGCGTCGATTTCAACGTTCCGATGGCGAAGGACGGTTCGGGCAAGATCACGGACGACACGCGCATCGTGGCGGCGCTGCCCTCCATCAAGTACGTGCTTGAGCAGGGGGCGTCCCTGGTCCTCATGTCGCACCTCGGCCGCCCGAAGGGCGTGAAGCTCGGCGCGGCGCCGAACCCCGACAACGCGGCGTTCACGCTGAAGCCGGTCGCCGAGGAGCTCGCGCGGCAGCTGGGGCGGCCCGTCACGTTCGCGCCCGACTGCATGGCGGCGGACGAGATCGTCGCGGCGATGAAGCCGGGCGACGTCACCCTGCTCGAAAACACCCGCTTCTACAAGGCCGAGGACGGCAAGGTGAAGAAGGACGACGAGAAGAAGGGCATTCACCTCACGGAGGAGGAGTTCCAGGCGAAGAAGGCCGAGCTCAAGGAGCAGCGCGCCGCGATGGCGAAGAAGCTCGCCTCCTACGGCGACGTCTACGCGAACGACGCATTCGGCACGGCGCACCGCGCCCACGCCTCGACGGCCGTCGTGGCGGACTACCTGCGCCCCGCAGTGAGCGGCTTCCTGCTTGAGAAGGAGATCAAGTTCCTCGGCGACGCGGTCGAGAACCCGGTTCGCCCGTTCGTCGCCATCCTCGGCGGCGCGAAGGTCTCCGACAAGCTCAAGGTCATCAAGAACCTGCTGAACAAGGTCGATACGCTCATCGTCGGCGGCGGCATGGCCTATACCTTCAAGAAGGCGCAGGGCATGAAGGTGGGCGCCTCCCTCTGCGAGGACGACCAGCTCGCGTACGCGAAGGAGATGCTGGACGCGGCGGCGGCGAAGGGCATCAAGTTCCTTCTGCCCATCGACGACGTGGTCGCGAACAAGTTCCCGGCCGAGAAGGACGCCAGCGACATCACCCTCAAGGTGACCGAGGGCGACATCGAGGACGGCTGGATGGGGCTCGACATTGGCCCGAAGACGATCGCGCTCTTCTCCGACGCCGTCAAGGCGGCGAAGACGGTGGTCTGGAACGGCCCGATGGGCTGCTTCGAGTTCGCGCCGCTCGCGAAGGGCACGTTCGGCGTGTGCGACGCGGTCGCCACGGTGAAGGCCAACGGCGGTCTTTCGATCATCGGCGGCGGCGACAGCGTCTCCGCGGTGAAGAAGAGCGGCAAGGCGGCCGAGATGAGCCACATCTCCACGGGCGGCGGCGCGAGCCTTGAGTACCTTGAGGGCAAGGTCCTTCCGGGCGTTGCCGCGCTCGACGAGAAGTAATCTTCTCCCAGTGCCGCGGCGCGTGTGAGAACGCGCGAAAAAGGGAGGCCGGTGCGCTTGACGCGCGCCGGCTTTTCCATTATAATTTGACGCATCATGAGCATTTTCCATACCCACGTACTGTCATCGTTCGCGGTTCTCGCCGCGTGTTCGCTCGTGCCCGTGGTGGCCGTGCGGGCGGCGGACGATGCCGCCGCGCAGCCTGCGGCCGAGGATCCCGCGGCCAAGGTTGAGCTGGAGTACATCGGCGCGCTCGTCGATGCGAACATGCCGGACTTCGCGGAGCCCGTGATCGCGGCCGCCAAGAAGAAGTGGCCGCAGCTGGGGCCGCGTCTCAAGGTGCTTGAGCTGCAGGGCGCGCTGCGCCTCGGCAAGTTCGACGACGTGCAGAAGGTCGTCAACGCCATGAAGGAGAAGAACGGCGAATACTGGGCGCTGCGCCTCTCGATGGCGGATGCGTACTATGCCCGCTCGATGATGCCCGAGTGCCGGAAGATCTACGAGGAGTTCTTCAAAACGGTCCAGAAGCCGGGCGCGGACCTGCTGGACTTCTATGTCGAGTCGGGCTTCAAGTGGGCGCATATCTGCGTGAACGAGAGGAACTTCGACGAGGCCTTGAAGATGTACACGGGGCTGCGCTCGAAACTCTCCGAGACGGGCGCGACCGAGAAGCGCTGGTGCACGGTGGCGATGGCGGAGGCTTCGCTGCTGATCCGCCTCGCGGCGGACATCGAGCTGCCGGCCGACCCGAAGAAGGCGAAGCCCCTCGTGGACAAGCGGAACGGCTATCTCGCCCAGGCGAGCAAGCTGGTTGACAAGCTGCTCTGGAAGAACGAGCTCATCATCGTGTTCGGCAAGGCGATCGCCATGAAGGCCCACATCGCGATGCTGCGGGGCGACATGGAGAAGGCGCAGGATCTCGTCAACGACTACATGCCGCAGCTGGCCAAGATCCACGAAAGTCTGGTGGAACAGGACCCGGACGGCCGGGAGGGCTATGTGCGCATGAGCCCGATGCCCGAGTGCCGCTATCTGCTCGCGAAGCTGCTGTGGGAGACGGCGAAGACGGAGGCCAAGGCCGCGAAGCCGGACGACGCGAAGATCACGGCGCTGCTGCTGGGCGCGAAGGTCGGCGGCAAGCGCAACGGCCTGGGCGCCTTCAACCACGCGGTCAACGTGTACGTCAAGTATCCCGAGTCCTCCATCGCCGGCGACGCCGGGCAGATCTACGAGGAGATCGCGGCGTTTGTGCTCGAACGCTACAAGAAGGACCTGAAGAAGGCGGTCAAGATTTCGCCGGAGCACATGAAGAAGGTCATCCGGATTCAGTTCGAAAACGCCTTCGCAACCTATCGGAGCGGTAACATCGCGGAGGCGATCAAGACGTACTCGGACCTCGTGGCGCGCTACCCGGACGCCGAGGAGGTCCCGGGTGCCATCGCGGTGTTGGCGGATTGCTATCTCTCGCAGTGGCAGGACGAGAAGAACGCCGAGAAGAAGAAGGCCCTCCGCGCCGACGCCGACGCGAAGGAGGACGATCTCGCGGCCCGCTTCGCCGGCAAGGGCGACGCCCGCGAACGCGCGGCCGGCGACGAGCTGCTGCGCCTCGCGGCGAAGGAGCGCGAGCTGGGGCAGCTGGCGCGGTCGCAGCAGGTCTACGACCTCTATTTCAAGAAGTTCCCGAACCACTACAACGCCTCGCAGCGCGCGTGGAGTCTCGCGGGGCAGGCCTATGTGGCCGAGGACTGGGAGGCGGCGGCGCACTACTACGAGCTGGTCGCCACGGCCTACACGAATTCGCCGCACGTCGCATCCGCCCTGCAGTTCCGCGCGCAGTGCGCCGCGAAGACGGGCGACGTCGATGGGCAGATGACGTGGCTCCGCAGGTTCTCCGAGGCGACGAAGAAGGTCTCCGAGCGCACGGCGACTCAGATCCAGCTCGCGCAGATGCAGCGGAAGATCGGCTTCGCCGACTTCGCCGCGGCCGCCGAGACGAACGACGTCGCGGCCGCCGAGGCGTTGCGCAAGGGGGCGTACCGCGCCGTCGCGGACGCGATCAAGGAGTACCGCACGGCGGCGGCGGCCATCACGAAGGAGCTTGAGTCGAACAAGGGGCTCTCCAAGGAGGACAGGGAGAGGTTCCTGCTGCACCGCGAGCAGGCGATGTTCCTCGAAGGCGACTGCTGGCAGCGGCTGACCTGGCCCGAGGACAAGATTTCCGTCTTCCGCGCGCAGGCCGTCAAGGCGTATGAGCGCTATCTGGAGGCCTATCCGAAGGGGACGTGGGGCCCGGCCGCGCTCGTGAAGATCGGCACGATCTACACGGCCGAGAAGAACATGGAGGAGTCGCAGAAGGCCTTCGCGCGCCTGCAGAGCGACTTCCCGGAGTCCGACGAGGCCAAGAACTCGGTGCCGCGCCTCGCGAAGACGCTCATCGAGATGGGGCTGCGCCAGGAGGGCGTGGCGGAATACAAGCAGATGCTTGAGACGACGGGCGGCAAGTATTCGGCCGGGCAGTTCCTCGCGGCGGGCGACGCCCTGCTTGAGGCGAAGGGCTGGGACGTCGCCGCCGAGGCGTACACGAAGGCGATCGACCTCTCGAAGGCCGTGACGAACGCGGCCGCCCGGACGGCGATCATCGCCCGCTCCACGCTGGGGCAGGCGAAGGCCGCGGTCGGGCAGCAGCTCTACGCCGAGGCGCACCAGAAGCTGGATCAGTTCGTGGAGAAGTACGCGAAGAGCCAGCTGGTGGTGGAGGCCTACGAGATGATCGTCGAGGTCGCCTCGGAGGAGGGCCGCCGTGAGAAGGACGACGAGCTCCGCCGACAGTACTTCAACGCGGCCGTGCGCGCCATCAAGAAGCTGCGCGGCTATCAGAAGACCCAGGCCGAGATCGATCTGCTCGACCTGCGGTCCGGCGAGGTGCTCGTGCGCAAGATGGAGGCCGAGGAGGCGATGAACCTGAAGGAGAAGGCGCTGGAGACCTGCGGCCTCGCGGCGAACGCCTTCCAGACGTTCCTCATGTCGCATGAACCGACGCCCGAACATCCCGCGAAGGACATGACGCCCGCGCAGCTCGCGAACCTCGAACGCTGCTACTCGTCCGCGCTGCCGCTGATGGCGAAGCTCGGCAAGGAGCAGGCGGACATGATTCTCAAGTACGGCGCGGCCTATCTGGAGCTCTTCCCCGACGGGAAGCACAAGACGGCTGTCCAGAATGCCGTGAACCAGGCGCAGGCCGACAAGTAAGAAAGGTGTTTCAAGTGAAAGCGATGCGTAAGAGCGTAGTCACGGCGCTGGCGGTCTGGGCGTCCGCCACCGTCCTTGGCGCCATCACGGGGTCGATTACCACCGATGGCGGGGTGACCCAGAAGGGCGTCATCCGCTGGAGCAACCGCGACAAGGCGTATGCCGTCACGAAGGGCAACGCCGAGATCCAGGTGAAGCCGGCGGAGGTGGCGGAGATCGAGATCGACAAGCCCGAGGGTTATGACGCCGCCGTGGAGATGGTGCTGAAGGGGCAGGGCGCCGCGGCGGCCCCGGCGCTCCAGAAGATCGTGAAGGAATACCAGCATCTGCAGTGGGACAAGATCGCGGGGCGCTATCTGGCCGAGGCCTATGTCTCGGCCGGTCAGCCGGAAGAGGGCCTGAAGGCCTGCGAGGCCATCATCTCGACGGATGCGTCGGCGGCCTACAAGGGCGAGCTCGCGCCGGCCTACTGGAACGCGCTTCTCGCGCTCGGGCGCAAGGCGAAGCTCGAGTCCACGCTTGAGAAGGCCGCCGGGAGCGGCGACCGCTTCTCGGCCGGCGCGGCGCTGATTCTGCGCGGCGACATCATCATGAAGGACGGTGCGGAGTCGAACGACGCCGCGCGGAAGGCCCTCACCGACGGCTATCTGCGCGTGGTCTTCCTGTACAACGACGCCGAGATCGCGGCGCAGCTTCAGCCGGAGGCACTCTTCAAGGCGGCCCGCTGCTTCGAGAAGCTGGGCATGAGCGGCCGCGCGGACTCCATGCGCACGCAGCTCAAGCAGAGCTATGCGTCGAGCCCCTGGGCGAGTCGTTGATCTTTCGTTTTGAACGTGTGAACGAGTTTCCAAACAAGTAGTTTCAAAAAAGGAACAAGCAAATGAACATGAAGAAGATCCAGAAGTCGATGATGGCCGCCGTGATGATGCTCGGTCTGGTTGTTGCTCCCGTCGCGGCGAACGTGGCGATGGCGCAGGAGGCGCCGGCCCAGCAGCAGGTTCAGGAGAGTGGCCTGGTGGGCCAGGACGGCAAGCCCGTCGATCCCAACCAGTCCAAGAAGTCCTCGGGCGGTTTCTTCGACATCGTCTTCGGCTCGGGCATCGTCGGCACGCTCCTCTGGCTCGCGCTGTTCCTCGACGGTGTGATGGCCATCTACTTCGCCGTTGACTGCTTCGTGCTCGTGAAGCCCCAGAAGCTGATGCCGGCCTCGCTGATCAGCAGTGTTCAGAGCGCGATGGCGGAGGGCGACGTGATGAAGGCCCTCAAGGCCTGCGAGAGCGAGCCCAGCGCGATGTCGAACATCCTCAGCACGGCGTTCCAGCACGTGGAGGATGGCTACGACGTCATTCAGGAAGCCGTCAACGGTGCGGCCGACCTTGAGACCGAGCGTCTGATGCAGCGGTTGACCTGGATTTCCGTGTGTTCGAACCTCGGCCCGTCCCTCGGTCTTCTCGGTACGGTGCAGGGTATGATTCTGACGTTCCAGGCCCTCGCGCAGGGCGGCGCCGGCGATGCCTCGATGCTTGCGAACTCCATCGGCCAGGCCCTTTGGACGACGGCGGGCGGTCTGATTGTCTCCATCCCGACGATCACGATCTTCTACTCGCTCCGCAACAAGGCGAACCGCCTGATCATGCGCATGACGGCGCTGACGATGGAGCTGTTGAAGGGTCTCCGCAACGTCGAGGTCGTTGACGAGAACGCGCAGTCCTGATGAATCGGTTCAAAGGAGTCCCCAAAAGGACCTGAAAGGACCGTAGGATATGGCACGAAAGACCAACGAGAATCCGCAGCTTGACATGACGCCGATGATCGACGTCGTGTTCGAGCTGATCATCTTCTTCGTCGTGACGCTCACGCAGGCGAACGCCAAGGACGAGACGGTGAGGCTGGAGGACGGCAAGCACGGCATCGAGCTGACGCCGGACGAGCTGCCGCCCACGCATCTCATCGTCGATGTGGCCCGCACGGGGCGCATCTCCATGTGCGACGTGACGATCACCCCCGCCGAGCTGGGTCGCCGCGTGAAGGAGCGTATGCGCCGGTACGGGGAGTTCCCCGTGCTCATCCGCGCGGACTACCGCGCGAAGCACAAGGCCGTGTCGGAAGTGATGAATGCCTGCACGATGAATGGCATCTGGAAGCTTTCGTTCGTCGCGGTCTACGACCGCAAGAGCGAGCAGAGGTGAGGGGCCGCAGATGGCACGTAAAGCACAGGAAAATCCACAACTTGACATGACGCCGATGATTGACGTCGTGTTCGAGTTGATCATCTTCTTCGTGGTCACGATCAAGCAGGAGGATTTGTTCTCCAAGCTCAACGCGAACCGTCCGGCCCCGAATTCGGCGCCGTCGACGAGCGAAGAAAACGACAACCAGATCAAGATCGACATTGGCCCCCGCGGCATGGTCTTCAACGGCCGCGGCGTCTCGCTCAAGGAATTGGACCAGAACATCAAGCAGCTCTCCGTGACGTCGAAGAAATCGACGGTGCTTGTGCGCTGCACGATGGATTCGCCCCACAAGTTCCTGGTGGATGCGCTGGACACCTGCAACAAGTACGGGATGTACAATCTGTCGATCTTCAGCATGTGAGTGTAATTGGTTCAGTATAGATTTAAGGGAGAGGAAAGGAGGAACTTCGCGAAATGGACACGATCGACGAGGAACAGATGAAGGAACTTCTGAAGGAGGAGATGGCCAAGTACGAGGACGACGGCTATTTCAAGCGCCTTCTCAAGATGTTCGCGGGGCTTGGCAAACCACGCAATACGCCCGAATACAAGAACGCCATCACGGAGCTGCAGCGCCAGGTGGCGCCGCTTCTGGCGATTCTGCTGCCGTTGATGTTCGTCGTGACGCTCTTCGTCGTGACGGCCGTTTCCGGTGACGGGAAGAAGGAGCTCAAGGTCGAGATCGTTCAGGCCGACCAGCAGGAGGACACGCTCGAGGAGATTGAGACGCCGCCGGAGACGGAGCCGCCACCCGAGACCGACATCGAGGTTGAGGTTGACGTGCCGTCGATGAATCCGACGGAGGTGGCGACCGAGACGCCCGCTCAGACTGCGGAGCCGCAGTCCGTGAAGGTTGCCTCCGTGGACGCCATGCTCAACATCAAGAGCCCGGTCGTGATGACGTCCGTTCTCGGATCGGATCGCGCCTCTGGTGTTCGTGGCGTGCTGACGGGTGGTGGTGCCCAGTACGGCGATGCCGTGACGGAAGCCGCCGTGCTGAAGGCCCTTCGCTGGCTAAAGGCGACGCAGGCTCCTGATGGATCCTGGGGCACGAAGCCCGAGCTGGGCTTGAAGAAGGGCATGGACAAGGCCGCCGGCGCGGGGTTCGCGATTCTCACGTTCCTCGCCCACGGTGAGACGCCGACCTCCAAGGAGTTTGGCCCCACCGTGCAGAAGGCGCTCGACTACCTGATCAACAGCGTCTATGTCGTGAAGGACAAGGCCGGTAAGGAGGTCAAGGACCCGAACGGCAACACGCCCTACATCAAGATGAGCGGCGCGGGCGGTAGTGAATATGGCTTCCTGATTGGCACCTACGCCCTCTGCGAGGCCTACGGCATGACCAAGAATCCGAATGCCCGCGAAGCTGCCGAGAAGACACTCGGGCGCATCATCAGCGGCCAGACGGCGACGGGTGGCTGGAACTACAACATGGCGCGCGTCACGAAGGACGCCCCGGACGACATCTCCTTCGGCGGCTGGGCCATGCAGGCGCTGAAGGCCGGCAAGATGGCCGGCATCCATCTGCAGGGGCAGGAGGAGTGCATCAAGAAGGCGGTCAAGTGCCTTCAGAAGCGTAACTACTCCGAGAAGGCGGGCTTCGTCTATCGCGCGACCACCAACCACAAGGGCGGTGGCGGCGGTCTGGGCGGCGTTGGCTGCCTCGCGATGCAGCTGCTGGGCTATGCCAAGGAACCCGAGGTCGCCAACGCGCTGAACGTGATGAAGGACTGGAAGCCGTCTCTCGACAAGGAGTATTCCTATGCGCCGCCCGGCACGCGCCACAACCCGCAGTACTACTGCTACTACGCCGCGCAGTGCAAGTATCAGGCCGGCATGTGCAAGGGCGCGACGCCGGCGAACTTCACGCTCTGGAAGAAGTGGAATGCCGAGATGAAGGCGCTCTATCCAAAGTCCATCATCACCATTACGGACAAGTCTGGGCAGCCGGTGATGATCAAGGACGCGACCGGCAAGGATTGTCCGATGGGGCGCTGGGAGAACAAGGATACCTACAACTATGACGTGATGGGCACGTGCCTTGCCGCGTTGCAGTTGATGGTGTACTACCGCTATCTGCCGACGACGTCCCTCAAGGCGACCGAAGTCGAGGTGGATATCGAGTCCCTCTCGAAGGACAAGAGTGGCGAGATCAGCGTCTCCATCGACATCTGACCCATTCGGCCATCAAGGGGCAGGGGTGAGAAGAAGAGACCCGCAGCATGCCGTTTAGCCTTTTTCTCGCACTCAAATATCTGAAGCCGAAGCGCAGCGTGACCTCCGTGATCACCTGCGTTTCGGTTTTGGGCGTTCTTCTGGGCGTGGCCGTCGTGATCATCGTCCGGGCCGTGATGACGGGCTTTGGCGATCTCTGGGAGAAGAAGATACTCGACTTCAAGCCGCATGTCTCGCTCTCGACCTACGGCGGTGGGCGCGTCATCGCGGACGAGGACGATCTGGTGAAGAAGCTGGAGGCCCTCCCCGGAGTCGTCTCGGTGACGCCGGAGATCGACACGCGCGTGATGCTGGAGTATCGCGGCCGCATCACGGCACCCGTCGTTCTGGGCGTGGACCCGGATCGGTTCCTCCAGGCCTATCAGGTGGGGGCCCCCCGCGCCGGGGAATACGACCTCGCAGGCGATTCCATTATCCTCGGCGTTGATCTGGCCCGATCCCTGGGGGTGTGGGTCGGCGACGACGTTACGGTTTATTCGCCGAAGACGCTCACCGCACGCGACGAGATCTATCTGCCGCTGAAGTGGCGCGTGACGGGAATCTTCTCCTCTGGGCAGCGTGACTACGATTCGGGATTCTGCGCCTGTTCGCTCGCGAATGCACGCGATTTGATGGGGCTTGAACGGGGCGTCTTCGCGATTCACGTGAAGACTGCGGAGCCGGGGAACGTGCCCGTCTTCGACGCGCTCTGCGGACAGATCCGCGAACTGGCCCCCTCCTGCCGCGTCGTCACCTGGCGGGAGGCGGATCGCGAGCTCTTCAATGCCCTGGCCGTCGAGAAGAACATGACGGCCCTTCTGCTGATGCTTATCACGATTGTCGCGCTGTTCTGCGTGATGAACACGCTTCTCGTGCTGACGGTGCAGAAGACGCCCGAGATCGGCCTGCTCAAGGCCCTTGGATTCCCGAAGATGAAGATCATGGGCGCGTTCGTCGTCCATGGGCTCGTTCAGGTCACGACGGGGACTCTGCTCGGGTTGGCGGCGGCCTACGCGATTCTCGGGAACTTGCAGAACATCGTCGATCAGTTGGCGCGCCTGGGCGTACAGGTGTTCCCCAAATCGGTCTATGGCCTTGATTCAATCCCCTCCCGCCTGGTCGCCTCGGATGTGGTGTGGGTGGTCGTGATCGTCTACGTCTTCGGGTTGCTCGCGTCCTTGATCCCCGCATTTCTCGCGGCGTCGAAGAATCCGGTCGAAGCGCTTGGGAAGTAATGGACCGCGGGGCGCAGAGTCAAGGTTGAACGAAGAGGTGGAACGCGCGGATGGCACTGCTTGAAGTCCAGAATCTTGTGAAGGAGTACAAGCTCCCCGGTCAGAAGCCGATTCGGGTGCTGGACGGGGTGTCGTTTGCCGTGGAGGCGGGTGAGCACGTTGCCGTCGTCGGCCGCTCGGGGGCGGGCAAGACGACGCTCCTCAATGTGCTGGGCGGGCTCGACGCGCCGACGGCGGGCGACGTGCTTCTCGACGGCCAGTCGCTTTTCCGTGGCTGGCGGTCGGCGGCGCGCCGCACGCATCTGCGGGCCACGCGGATGGGGTTCGTGTTCCAGAGTTTTCACCTCATGCCCGAGCTGGACATCGTCGAGAACGTGATGCTGGCGACGATGACGGGGCGTGTCAGCCGCGCGGGGGCGCGGACGCGGGCGTGCGAGCTGTTGGCGCGGGTGGGGCTTTCCGATCGTCTGGGCCATCTCCCCGCAGAGCTTTCCGGCGGCGAGCAGCAGCGCGTCGCCCTGGCGCGCGCGCTGATGTGCCGTCCCGAGATCGTCTTCGCGGACGAGCCCACGGGGAATCTGGACGCGCTGACGGGCGCCGAAATCCTCAAGCTGCTTTTCGAGGTCAATGACGCGCCCCTCGCGTGCGTGATGGTGACGCATTCCGCCGGGGCCGCTGCGCGTTGTGACCGCACACTCACCTTGAACAAGGGAAGGATGGCGTAATGGAGAGACTGGAGATGCAGGCGGATATCGTCGTGACGGGGTTTGGCCCCGCCGCCGCAGGTTTTCTCACGACGATCGGCCCGGCGCTCGCGCAGACGAAGGAAGACGGCACGCCGCTCTACGAGTCGAAGGTGATGCCGGGCGCTCCGCTTCAGGTGATGTGCTACGAGCGGGCCGACGACCCGGGCTTTGGCGTTTCCGGCATCGTGACGCGCGCCGAGGCGATTCGCCGGTCGTTCCCCGATCTCGACCTCACGCAGGAGATCCCGAACTGCACCGCCGTCGGCAAGGAGCACACGGCCTACCTGTTCGACACGATCGGCGCCTCGAAGCGGACCTTCTCCACGCGGGTCATGGATTTCTGCTTCAAGCTCGGCGGCCTCGTGATGAAGGGCGGCCAGTGGAATGCGCGCGAGCTGCCGTTCACGCCGCCGTTTATGGACAAGCGCGGCGGGCTCGTGATGTCCATGGGGCCCTTCATGACCTGGGCGTCGCAGAAGGTGATGGAATCCGGCCTGATGGTGATGCCCGGCACGCCCGTCGTGGAGCCGCTCTTCGCGGGTGATCGGGTTGTGGGTGTGCGGCTGGCGGATCAGGGCGTCGAGAAGGACGGCACGCCGATGGAGGGGGCCTACATGCCCGGCATGGACGTCAAGGCCGCCTTGACGGTTGTCGCGGATGGCCCCGTGGGGGCCGTCGGCCGCGCGCTGAACGCGAAGTTCGGCCTCCCGAAGGGCCATCACCAGTACGACTGGGGCGTGGGCATGAAGGCCGTGGTGCAGCTGCCCGAGACGTGTGACCTCGAACCTGGCACGGTGATCCACACGCTGGGCTTCCCCGAGCCGGAGATATTCGGGTTCCTCTACGTCTACCCGAACCGAACGGCCTCGCTCGGCATCTTCGTGGCGCCGTGGCAGGATACGCCCGTCCGCACGACCTATCGCTACCTCCAGCACTGGATGCAGCATCCGTACATCTGGCGCCACGTCAAGGGCGGCAAGCTGCTCAGCTGGGGCGCGAAGTCCCTTCAGGAAAGCGGGCAGGAGGGCGAGCCGTTCCTTTGCGGCGACGGCTACGCGCGGATCGGCGAGGGCTCCGGCACGACCGACGTGCTGGCGAACGCGGGCGTTGACGAGGCGTGGGAGAGCGGTGTTCAGTTGGCGCAGGCGGTGCTGAAGCTTCTGCGAGAGGGCAAGGATTTCACGAAGGCCAACCTCGAAGCCACCTATGTGGCGGACCGCCGGGCCTCGGCGCTGAACGCGCGGCTGAAGAAGGCCACGGGCGCGCGCAACGGGTTCAACAAGTCCTTCTTCTGGGGCATGGTCGGCGAGGGGCTGCGCGGAATGTTCGGTCTTGCGCTGCCGTTCCGCAGCGTGCCGCCGGCCACGCGCGTTCCCACGCTTGAAGAGGCCATGCGGGGCCGCGCGTGTGACCGCGAGAAGCTGCGCGCCGGCGTGGAGGCGGCCGAGAAGGCGCGCAAGCCGCTTCACGACGCGGTGATGGATGCCTGCGGCTGGCCGGCGATTCCCTACGACGGCGAACTGCTGATGCAGCATCAGGACGCGCTGCTGCTGGGCGGCAAGGTGCAGGCGGCGCCGGGCTTCGCGGACCACGTGACGTTCGTAGACCCCGCGCTCTGCGCGGCCTGCACGAAGCGCACCTGCGTCGAGATATGCTCCGCACAGGCGCTGATGCCCTCCGAGGAGCCGGGCGGCGTGCCGAAGTTCGACCGGGAGAAGTGCGTCCACTGCGGCGCGTGCATCTGGAACTGCGCGTGTCTCGTGCCGGGCACGGACCACGGCAACATCGTGTTCGGGGCCGGGTCCGGCGGGCTCCACTCGAACGAGAACTGATCGAGCTCCGGCTCAAAGATTCCAAAGGAGGTCTGAATGAAGCGCATCTTCCTGTTTCTGGCTCTGAACTTCGCCGTCATGCTGGCCATGATGGTGGTCTTCCACGTCGTCTGCGCGTTTCTGGGCATCGACCCGAACGCGGCGTTTGTACATTCCGGCGGACTTGACCTCAAGTCGCTGGCGGTCTTCTCCCTCGTCTGGGGCATGGGGGGTGGATTCATCTCGCTGCTGCTCTCGAAGCAGATGGCGAAGTGGTCCGTGGGGGCGCGGACGATCGACGGCACGGAAGGAGAGGCCGAGCGGTGGCTCGTCGATACGGTTCGCTCCCTCGCCGAGCGCGCGAACGTCAAGATGCCCGAGGTGGCGATCTACCACGGGCCCGCCAACGCCTTCGCGACCGGTGCCTTCCGGAACCACGCCCTCGTCGCCGTCTCGGACAGCATCATGGGCCAGATGACGCGGGAGGAGCTGCGCGCCGTGCTGGGCCACGAGATGAGCCACGTCGCGAACGGCGACATGGTGACGATGACGCTTCTTCAGGGCGTGCTCAACGCCTGCGTCCTCTTCCTGGCGCGCGTTCTCGCCTTCCTGGTCTCGAACGCCCTTGCGGGGAAAGACCGGGATGACCGCCGCGGCGGTTCGCGGGGCGTCTACTATCTCGTCTACTATGTGCTGCAGATCGCGCTGGGCATCGTCGCCTCCATCGTCGCGATGTGGTATTCGCGGCATCGCGAATTCGCGGCGGATGCCGGAAGCGCCAACCTGCTGGGTTCGCCGTCGTCGATGATCGCGGCGCTGCGGCGCCTCGGGAACCTCGAACCGGGCGTGCTGCCGGATTCCATCAAGGCGTTCGGCATCGGCGGCGGCACCACCTCCCTCTTCGCCACCCATCCCTCCCTTGAGGCCCGCATCGAGGCCCTTGAACGCCTTCAGCGCGGCGTCTAGGGAATTTCGGTTTACCTTTTTTCCCCTTGCGCGCGGGCGGGGGCTATGATATACTGCGCGGCGTTTTTCAACGAAACGAGGTTACAAGAAGATGGTTAAAATCAGAATGCGTCGTACGGGTTGCAAGAACCACGCGACCTATCGTATCGTCGCGGCGGACGAGCGTTCGCCCCGTGACGGCAAGTTCCTGGAGATTCTTGGCTGGTACGACACCGCCATGAAGGAGAACAACTTCAAGTTGGATCTCGAGCGCGTCGAAGACTGGCTGAAGCATGGCGCCAAGCCCTCCGAGACGGTTGCCTCCCTGATCCGCCGCGCCCGCAACCCGCAGCTCAAGCCGCACCACGCGGTGAAGTCCAAGAAGGCCGAGGAGAAGAAGGCCTAAGAGGGCGGGGGGCTTCGGTTCCCTGAATCCTTCGAATAGAAAGGTGGTATTACCATGGGTATTGCGATTCTGGACAAGATCAACGCCGAGCAGTCCAAGGCCATTATCGAGAAGAACTTCCCCGAGTTCCACTCGGGCGACACGGTGCGCGTTTCCGTGCGCATCAAGGAAGGCGACAAGACGCGTCTTCAGGATTTCGAGGGCAAGGTCCTCGCGATCGACAACGGCACGAAGACCGCCAACGGCAACTTCACGGTCTCCCGCGACAGCTACGGCGTGCGCGTCGAGAAGCTCTTCCCGTTCGCGTCTCCCGCGGTCGAGAAGATCGTCGTCGTCAAGCGCAACCCCTCCTGGCGCAGCAAGCTCTACACGGAGCGTACGTTCTGCAGCCACAAGGCGGTGCGCAAGCTCGTGAAGAAATAAGATTCTTCGCGTATGCGACAGAAGGCGCCGTCCCGTTCGCGGGGCGGCGTTTTGCGTATATATTGGCGGATGTGGCGGCTCAAACGGTGCGCATCGGCGCGGGAAATGGTGCGCACCACTGGAGCAAATGGTGCGCACCATTTACGTCTGCGGTGCGCACCATTTTGGGGGGATGATGCGCACCAACTGGCCGCCTCATCCCGATGAGCTGACCCGAGTTGTGCCGATGAGCGACCCCGAGTTGTGCCGATGAGCGACCCCGAGTTATGCCGATGAGCCGACCCGAGTTATGCCGATGACTTAGAAACTCCGAGCGTTGGCAAAGGGGTTTCGCGACTCCACAACGGCTGTTCTTCGGCTCAATAGGCGTTTAATTTCTGATTGACGTATTCGACGCCGGAAGAGGTACATAATGACTGTATCGGTTGGTGAGCTTGTCGAACCAACGCCTCCTTGCGCGCTCTTGTCGCTTCGACAGACTCGGCGACCGATGAAAAGGGCTGTGCAATCGGCTTTCCCGCGGGCGCTCGGAGTTTTCCGCCGTACCGCCTCGTTGCCGATAGTCAGACTTTCTCAATTCGCATTATTGACAAAAAAAAAAAAAAAAAAAAAAAAAAAAAAAAATCGGAGTATAATTTGCGGGTAAGGCGAGTTGGACTTTGCCTGCGGCGATGTCGCCGTGGGGTCCTGGCGCGCCAAAAGGAGAAGGAGTGTCGATGAAGGCGAGATTGCTTGTGGGACTGCTGGCATTGACGGCGGGCATCTGCATGGCGGAGGAGTGCTGGTGGGTTGGGCAGGCCTCCTCGGACCCGATGAATGCCGGGTTCTGGTGGTCTACTGGCGGGGGGCTGCCGGATGAGACCGACACGATCTGCATCAACGACGGCGCGGACCATCCGCTCGCCATCACGTCCGAGACGGATTTGACGTGTGCGCGCTTTCTCCTCGGCGTTGACAAGCCGAACAAGAACAATTCCGTCGTGATGAGCGGCGGGAAGGTGACGATACTGGAAGACCTCTCAATCGGTCGCTTGGCATCGTCCGGCGGCACGTTCACCCAGAACGGTGGCGCGTTGACCGTGGGGGATCGGGTGATGATCGCCTTTGGAGCGGACTCGGCGGGGCGTGTTCACGCTCGCGGACGGCGCGACGCTGAACGACGTCGCCCGCAT